>QZLA01000295.1 GCA_004796375.1 Desulfobacteraceae bacterium | reverse complement strand
GGCCAGTTCCGGGGTGATGCATATATTAAACACCCTCCGCCGCCATGGATTCAGGGCACTGGTGGTCGGTGGCGCATTGCGTGATGCAGCCATGGGCCGGCCGCCCAAAGATATCGACATCTTGACAGACGCAGGCATGGATGACCTGTTGGACCTGTTCATGGGGGAACGGGCCCGGGGGGTCGGCCAGACCTTTGAGGTGTGCTGGGTGGATCATATACAGATCGCACCGGCAAGGTCTGCCCGTGATTTTCCGGTTGGGGACCTTGAGAAACGGGATTTTACATGGAATGCCATGGCCTGGGACCCCTTTGACACGGAAACGGTATTGGATCCGTTCGATGGCCGGGATGATCTAGCAAATCGTCTGATCCGTTTTACAAAGGACCCTGCCGCCAGGATCCAGGAAGACCCGCTGAGGATGGTCAGGGCCTGCCGGTTTGCTGCTGTGCTGAACAGTACCCTTGATGCGGCATCCAGGATGGCCATACGGGCCCATGCAGGCCTGCTGGAAAAGGTGGCAAAAGAGAGGATCCAGGCTGAGGTGATCAAGGCCATGGATTGCCCGTACCCCTCGGTGTTTTTCAACACCCTGCACCAGACCGGGCTGCTTGACGGGATATTTCCGAGCCTTGAGCGCTGTACCGACCTTGACGGGGGACCGCACCATGGGGAAACCGTGTTTGAGCACTGCATGATCACCGGTGACAGCCTGCCCCGGAAACAGCCCCTGCTCAGGCTGGCCGGATACCTCCACGATGTGGGTAAATTTGATGCCGCCATTGTCAAAGAGGGCCGCCTCTCTTTTCCGGGTCATGAAACGCACTTTAAGAATGTGGAACAAGAGTTGACGGACCTGAGGTTTTCAAGCGAGGCGGTTGCGTATATCCTCTCCATGATCCAGGTCCACATGCGGCCGTTAAAGCCGGACACCTCCCCAAAGGCGGCCAGGAGAATCCTGGCCATGCTCAAGGCCCACGGCATCTCCTACCGGGATTTCATGCGGATGCGGATCGCCGATAAAAATGGCAACCTGGCCAAGCCCTCCTATACCCTGAAAGATATCCGTATCAGGCTGTCCATCCTTCTCAGGGAGATGACACCGGACAGTGCATTTGCCGTTTCCGATCTGGAGATTGACGGCAGTGATGTGATGCAGATCCTGGATATTCCCCAGGGCCCCCGGGTGGGTGAGATCCTTGAGCTGCTGTTCGAAAAGGTGTTGGAAGACCCCGGACTTAACCAGAAAGAGATGTTGAAAGAGATGGTCCGGGATTATGCGGCATCTGAAGGTGACCAATGATTAAAAAACGGTCCCTGATCCTGCTGCTGGGGTGCATGGTCATCTTTTTTCCAGGGGCCTTCCTGTTTGGTTTTCCGGGGATCATGCCGGGGCACTGGCAAGCCAATCTCGGGGCCAGTAAATCCGATATCGGCCGGATCATGTTTTTTATCCTCATTGGGACCGGGTTCTCCATGTACATGGCCGGTAAACTCCAGCAGCGGCTTCCCTTCCATTATCTGATTTTTACAGGAAGCCTTATCTGCAGCCTGGTGATGTTCTATGCCGCGCGGGCCGGATCCATGATCGACATCTATGCCTGGGGATTTATCGCCGGTTTTTTCAGCGGGTTTATCTATGTGCCGGCACTCACGGTGGTCCAGATCATTTTCCTGCCCAAGACCGGTCTGCCCATCGGCATGATCAACCTGACATTCGGGGGCGCAGCCGCCCTGTTCTCACCGGTTTTTTCGGTGCTGCTCATTGAAAAGGGACCGCTGGCTGCCACAGATACGGCCGCATGGACCGCACTGATTTTAGGAACATCCGTGGCACTTCTGGTGCGCATCCCCAGACAGGAGGGGGAAACCCGTCCCAGGGCACGCGTCTCGCCCTCATTGAATTTCAAACAGACCGTGAGACTCAAGCCGTTCTGGTATTTGTGGTTTGCCTGGGCGTTTGCCGGTGCATCCGGGATCTCCATGATAGTCCTCTCTTCGGCCATCGGGCAGAACCTGGGATTTGACATGGCATCCTACGTCTATATCCTGACCGGATTTAATATCATGAACGGGGCCGGGCGGCTGATATGCGGCAGGCTGGCGGACAGCCTGCCCAAACAGAAGATATTGATGACCTGCTTTTTGATCTCAGCATCTGCCTACCTGATGCTCTGTCTGTCCCATCACCTCCTGGTGGTGTCCTGCCTGGCAGCTCTGGTGGGGCTTTCCTTTGGGGCCATGTTTACCGTGTCTGCCCCGCTGGTGTCCGAGTGTTTCGGCCTGGAGAATTTCGGCCCGGTATTTGGCCTGGTGTTTACGGCATACGGATTTGTGGCCGGGTGCATCGGGCCCTGGCTGTCCGGTGTCCTGCTGGATGTCACCCAAGGCAATTTCAACCTGGTATTTGTTTACTTTGCCCTGCTGTACCTGGCGGCTGCCGGGTTGATCATCCGGGTAAAACCCGTGCCTGTAGGATACAGGGGTTAAAGCAGTCCCACGATCAGGGAGGCGGCAATGGCCCACATGACGATGCCGACAGTGGTGTCCAGGATCCGCCAAGCGATCTCTTTTTCAAACAGGGGGGCCAGCATGCTGCTGCCCAGGCTCAGGGAGAAAAACCAGATAAATGACGCGATGCAGGCCCCGGCAGCGAACAGTCCACGGTCCGATAGGTTGAACTGGCTGGCAACACTGCCGAGCAGGATCACCGTATCGATATAAACATGGGGGTTGAGCAGCGTCACCGCAAGGGTCATGATCACGGCGGCCTTTAAAGAGCCGGTGGTCTCTTGGGTGGCCTTGAGGCTGCCGCCCCTGAGTGCTGACCGGAAGGCGTTGAACCCGTAGACCAGAAGAAATGCGGCGCCGCCGATCCCGGCCGCCATGGACAGACGCGGGTTCGAGGCGATCAGGGTCCCGAGCCCTGTGACCCCCAGGGTGATCAGCAGGGCATCGCATATGGCACAGACAAGGGGGATCACCAGGATGTGATTTTTACGAACCCCCTGGCTGAGCACAAACGCGTTTTGGGCACCAATGGCAATAATCAGGGAAGCGCCGGTTCCAAAGCCTTTCAATAACGGGATCAGCATGGTCAGGTCTCTTGTGGATTAAAGATTAACATACAGCAAGGGTTGTATCCGGGCGGGGTGAAAAAGTAAAATTAATTCTTTTTATATGTTATCAAAATTGTTAATACCACCCTGTTCCCGATCTGGCTACCACTTGTACGGGACCCAATGGTGGTTATAATAGATATCTGAACGTTAACACAGAAATGAATTGAGTGTATATCCATGTCTTCACAGATCCAGCTAGAAATTTTTTCCGACTATGTCTGACCCTGGTGTTACTTCATCACCGGGAGTGTTGAAAAACTTGAAGCAAATTATGATATCCAGGTGATATGGCGGGCATTCCCGCTTCACCCGGATACGCCTGAAGAGGGCCGGACCCTTGAAGAGCTGTTCCGCCTCAAGGGCATTCCCATGAATGTGGAAAAGGCCATGGCCGGGATGAAAAAGACGGCCAAAGAGCACGGCCTGGAATTTGGCGACCGGCGGATGACCTACAACAGCCGGATGGCCCAGGAGGTCGGCCTGTGGGCCCAGGAAGCGGGCAAAGGTCATGAGTTCCACATGGCGGCCTTTAAATCCTATTTTGTTGCCGGAGACAACCTGGCTAAAAAAGAGGTGCTGCTGGACATGGTCCGGCGGTCCGGACTTGATCCTGAACAGGGGGAGCAGGTGATTGAGGAGCGCACCTTTTCCGATGCCGTGGACCGGGACTGGGATCTTTCCCGGCAGCAGGGCATCATGGCCGCCCCCACCTTTCTCATGGGCCTGGACCGGCTGGTAGGTGCCCAGCCCTATGCCACCCTTGAGAAGATGGCCGTCAGGTACGGCGCATCGCCCCGGGCTGACAAATAAACCCGGCAGGAATTTCCCACACACATCTGTCAAATCTTGGTTTGTAATCTGGATTGGCATGTAAAATCAACGGGATAAAAAACAGGTACACAAATTGCTTTTTATGCCGTCAGGTTGAATAACGTATCGGTATAACGCGGAGCGTACCGGAATAGGTGTGTATATCGGCCCCGACTCAGGATGATGAGGCTGCCGAACCAAGAAGAGGGGGCTGATTGTGAAGATTGATTCATCTGCCATCCATTTATCGTCCACCAGGGAAACATCGGAAAAGAGCGAAATCAGTATTGAAAGGCGCTTGACCTTTGCCTCACTGTTTGACCAGCGCATGGGAGCATCGGGGTCCGGGGAGGGCCGGGTTCTCCATGCATCCCAGTGGACCACTGTCCGATCCTTTGAGGAACTGACAACGGTTGAAGTATCTGACCGTTTCCTGGACCAGCTGACATCGCTCAGACAGATTCTCGATGCCATCCTGGAGCAGCTCAATACCATGGCCAGGCGGGGCTACCGCCTGGAGTTGATCCGGTTTGACCGGATCCATATCAATGTGCCGAACGACCCGTTCGGGTCGTTGAACGGGATGCCCAGCGGGTCGGGCTTCGGTTTTACGGCCATGATGGCCTACCATTATGAAGAGCGGGTGCATATGGTCCATCATGAGTATGAGCATACCGGTTTCAGCGCAAACGGCCGGGTCAATACCCAGGATGGAGACACCTTTGATTTTACCTTTCACATGGATCTGGAGCGCGAGTTTTTCAAGGAGGGGACCTATGTCCATGAGGAATCCGGGTTTGTGCTGGTGGATCCGCTGGTTATCAGTCTGGACGGCAGTGCACCAAGATTCAGTGAAGCGGCATTCTCCTTTGACCTGGACATGGATGGTGCTGTGGAGGACCTGGCCAAGCTGGAACCCGGCACAGGATTTCTTGCATTTGATAAAAACGGGGACGGTACCATCAATGACGGCAGTGAACTGTTCGGCCCTTCCAGCGGAAACGGGTTCGAAGAGCTGTCCGGCTATGACACGGACAGCAATTTCTGGATCGACGAGAACGATGAGATCTTTGATGAGCTCACCATCTGGGAAAACAGCACCATGGGAGAGATGAAACTGACCCGGCTCAAAGATGCGGGCATCGGTGCCATCTATCTGGCTTCCGCCGACACCCCCCATGAGTTCAGGGATGAGGAGAATCAGTCCCTGGCCCGGTTAAAGCGGTCCGGTATTGCGCTTGGCGAAGACGGATCGGTTCTTCCGGTCCATGAGATGGACTGGTATACCTGATCGGCTGCCGGATCCGGGCAACAGGGTTTTCTGGTTGTTATTCCAGCCCATTATGATAATAATGGTTCATGTTGGACTATAAACTCATAGAAGCCCTGGCCTGTGTGATCCAGGAAGCGGGGTTTGACAAGGCGTCACGGGTCCTGAATATCACCCAGTCGGCCGTATCCCAGCGGATCAAGCAGCTTGAAGACCAGATGGGCCAGATACTGGTCACCCGGACCAGCCCGCCCTGCGCCACAGACACCGGCCGGAACCTGCTCAAACACTATATGCAGGTCAAACACCTTGAAGGAGATCTGCTTGAACCGGTCCGGGAGGGAGATGACGCCTTTCACACCCTGGCCATGGGGATCAATGCCGACAGCCTGGCCACCTGGTTTTACCCGAGCATTGAAGGCTTTATCCATGACAACCGGATCCTGCTGGATCTTAAAGTGGATGATCAGGATGAAACCCATCTCATGCTCAAGCGGGGTGAAGTGGCCGGGTGCATCAGCTCTGAAAAATCAGCGGTACAGGGCTGCAGGGCCGCCTTTCTGGGTGCCATGACCTACCGGTTCTGTGCCACACCTGCATTTACAGCACAGTACTTTCCCCATGGGGTTGATGCGGATTCCCTTGAAAAAGCACCGGTGGTGATTTTCAACCGCAAGGACGATCTGCAGGACCAGTTTGCTCACCTGCGGTATAACCGTCGGATGTCACTGTCCAACATCCACTATGTGCCGTCATCGGAAATTTTTGCCCGGATGATCATTACCGGGGCGGCATGCGGAATGATCCCGGATCTTCAGTCCCTTTCACAGGT
>QZLA01000188.1 GCA_004796375.1 Desulfobacteraceae bacterium | reverse complement strand
CGGAACAGGCCAAATCCCTGGGATTTGAAGAGAACCAGGAGGTCATTATGGAGAACGATCAGGGCCGGGCTCGGGTGATGCTTACCCTTTCCGGGGACGTTCCCCCGGATGTGCTGTGGACACCCCGCCAATCCCTGGACCTGGACGATTCTCCCATGAACACCCTGATGAGTCCGATCCCGCAACCCATTGGAAACGGTGCCCGCTATAATTCCACCCGGGTCCGCTTGAAACCCAATTGAAAAGGAGACTCCCATGAAGGGAAAACCTGCCATATCCCCGGCCTACATGACCGCGACCTATAAATTTGATTCCTCTGATGACCTGATCGATGTGGTTCAGAGCCAGGAGGGGTATATCTACTCCAGATGGGATAACCCGTCAGTCAAGGAGGTGGAGGAAGCTGTCGCACACCTGGAGGGCTATGAATGCGGAATCGGCTTTTCATCCGGCATGGCAGCCATATCAACCGCAGTCTTGTCCCATATTTGTGCCGGCAGCCGCATTGTGGCCATGCAGGAAATTTACGGCGGCACCTATGAACTGTTCAATGATATCCTCCCTAAGTTGAGCGTGGATACCACACTGATCAACTGTTTTGATACCGGCCAACTCATGGCCCAGATTGATAAGGGGCTGGATATTTTATACCTTGAATCACCGACCAATCCCTTGTTACGGGTCGTGGATATCGATCCCCTGGTCCGGTCAGCCAAGGCAAAGGGTGCGGTGATCATGATGGACAACACCTTTGCCTCCCCGATCAACCAGAGACCTCTGGATATGGGTGTGGATGTCGTGATCCACTCGGCCACCAAATACCTGGGCGGCCACCATGACATCACGGCCGGATTGGTCTGCTGCAACAAGGCTGCCCATGACAAAATCTGGCATTATAAAAAGATCCTGGGCGGGGTGATGGATCCCATGACGGCATTCCTGATCATGAGGGGCTTGAGAACCCTTGAGCTTCGGATTGCCAGGCATAATGAGAACGCCATGAAAATCGCCCGGTTCCTGGAATCCCACCCCAAGGTTAAAACCACTTATTATCCCGGGCTGGAAAGTCACCCGGATCACGAGGTTGCCAAGCGCCAGATGAAGGGATTCGGTGGTATGCTCAGTTTTGATGTAGACGGAGATTTCGATCAGACCAAGACGGTCATGGACCATCTTAAACTGATCAGCCTCGCCACAAGCCTGGGCGGGGTGACCAGCCTGGCCAACCAGCCCATCACCAATACCCATGTGGCGCTCAGCCCTGAAAACCGTAAAAAGGCCGGGGTCAGTGAAAGCCTGGTAAGGCTGTCCGTCGGCATTGAAGATGCGGATCTTCTCATCCAGGACCTGGATCAGGCCCTGGCAGTCGCATTGGGTTAATATCCGGGTGGATTAACCACGGCAGGGGAGCGATTCGTTCGGTGATACGGCTCAACTTTCCGGGGGGATGGGTGAATGCCCCCAGGTGTTCAGCGCCCGTTCCAGCTGTTCCGCCCCGATGGGTTTTGGAACATGGTCATTCATTCCTGAGGCCAGGCAAAGATCCCGATCCCCTTTCATGGCGTTGGCCGTCATGGCCACAATGGGAATATCCCGGTAGGCTTTGTCAGATGCCCGAATCGACCTGGTGGCTTCATAGCCGTCCATGACCGGCATCTGAATATCCATCAGCACCAGATCATATTCATCCTGGTCCAGTGCGTTGATCACCTCCTGCCCATTGGAAACGATCTGTGCGGAATACCCCAGCTTTTTAAGCATGATCACGGCCACCTTCTGGTTGACCACATTGTCTTCTGCCAATAGGATCCGCAGATTCATTTTTCGGTTCTCGGCCAAAGAATAGCGCGTCACCAGAACCTGTTCCTCTTCCATCTGATCCTGGTCAGTCAAAACCGCGATCAGGGCATCATAAAGATCAGATTGCTTGACCGGCTTATTAAAATATCCGTTTACCCCAATATCCATCATTTTTTGAGCATCCCCCCGGATGCCGCCCGGTGTCAGCATAATCAGACGACAGGATGACAGTTCATCTACGTCCCGGATGCGCCGGGCCAGCTCAATCCCGTTCTCTCCGGGCATGACCGCATCAATGATTGCCACATCAAAGGGCTCACCCGCTTGGGATGACTCGATCAGCATGCGGAATGCTGTCTGAGGGGTATCCGCCTCAAACGGGCAACATGCCCAGTTCCGCAGGAATGAGGTGATCACTTCCCGGCTCAGGGCGCTGTCATCCACCACAAGAATCCGCTTTCCCTTGATGTCGGCATGGACTCTTGTTTGGCTGTCCTTTTTTTCGGGCTGCTTCTCAAACTCTGCCGTGAACCAGAACTCCGACCCCTGGCCCATCTCGCTGTTCACCCCGATCTGTCCCTTCATCATATGGGTCAATCGTTTGGAGATGACCAGCCCGAGGCCGGTACCGCCGAACTTACGGGTGGTGGACGCATCGACCTGGGAAAAGGATTTGAACAGCCGGTCCTGTTTATCTTCAGGTATCCCGATCCCTGTGTCGGTGACCTGGAAGCGGATCAGACAGCGCTCATCGGTTTCACCCTCCAGGGCCGCCCGGATGGACACCTGACCGTCAGATGTAAATTTGATGGCATTGAAGGCTAAATTGAGAATGATCTGCCGAAGCCTTCCCGGGTCTCCCTTCAGCAGTCCAGGGACATCAGGATCAACAAAACAGGCCAGCTCAAGGTTCTTTTCATTTGCCCGGATAGACAACATTTCCATGATCTCGTCCATGGTGACCCTGAGATCAAAATCCATGATCTCAAACTCCAGTTTGCCGGCTTCAATTTTTGAAAAGTCCAGAATATCATTAATAATCTTGAGCAATGCATCTGAACTGACCTTGATATTTCTGGCATAGTCCTTCTGAACCTTATCCAGGGGCGTGTCCAAAAGGAAATTGGTCATCCCCATAATCCCGTTCATGGGGGTCCGGATCTCATGACTCATATTGGCCAGAAACTCACTTTTTGCATGACTGGCCGCCTCTGCCTCCTCCTTGGCAATCTTCAAGGCATGCTCAGCCTGCTGCCGGATCAGGTTTTCCTTTTCCAGCTGCCGGTTGATCTGTGTCAGCTCAACTGTGCGCTCATTGACTTTTTCCTCAAGCGTGTCCTGATGATCCTGCAGTTTTTGAATTGTATTCTTAAGCTGCATGGCCATGGTATTGAAATTTCTTGCCAAGCTCGAGAGTTCATCCCTGCCAATCTCCTCAACACCCTGGTCCAGGCGGCCGTCCCTGAACGCCTGGGCACCGGTATTGAGCGCCTGAATGGGACGGGTGATACTTTTGGCCAGGATGATCCCTGTCACCAGGCAGAGAATCACCACCAGAAAATACCCGGTAATGTATAGGTACATGCGCTGACGCGCCCGTTTCTGAACCTGCTGACTGGTTCTGATCACATGGGATTTATGAATGCTGACAATCTCTTCAATTCTCTGGGAGATATCATGGCCGGTTTTAGATGCCACAAACGCACGACGGATCGATTCAGGATGACCGGCACCATGGGAGGCGTCCTGGACCTGCCTGACCTGATTGATATAAAGGTTCATCACTGTAAAAAGTGCATTGATGGCCTCTTTTTCATCGGCATGGACAGACAGTGCGGTGACCTGCTCAAGCATCTGTTTTGCTTTTAAGGCTTCATCCAGTGCTTCCCAGGTGGATGGCAAATAATCTTTGATGAATCTGAACAGGTTGAGCTGTGAGCGGACCACTTTTTCAGATGCCTGAAGCAGGAGCCGCTCGGCCTTAATATCTTTTTCAATAACCTGCTCCAGGTTATTCATGATACTGACCTGAAACACGGCCATGATCGGAATACTGCATCCCATTACCACCACCATGCAGGCCATGGCCAGCATAATACGGCGCTGAACAGATATATTTCGGATTATTCGGCCTATCATCATCTGTTATACGTGCCTGCCCTATCCCCCCTTGTAAAGAGGGTCATTCAGTTATTCCAGAAAACGGGTTGAATAAATCCGCTGGGATTCAATTCGAGTCTTGAGAATGTGGCTGTCCACCAGCAATTGAACCATTCTGGAGACCGCACCCGGATCGGGATGCCCGATGCCGGGCGCCTCCCCCTTGACCAGGTTGGCGATTTCGTCCATCATCTTGAGCTGATGGGAACGCTTCTGAATACCGGCCCGGTCATATTTAAGCACAATATCCACCGCCTCCTGGGGATGATTCAGTGCATATTCCCATCCTTTGAGGCTGGCGTTAAGGACCTTCCTGCAAATCTGGGGGCGTTTTTCTGTCATTTGACGGGAGGTAAACAGGACATCTCCTGGAAAATCCAGTTCATAATCCGCATAATCGATCACATGAATATCCTGTGGGTCAATCCCGCCGGCCAGCACCATGAAATACTCATTGTAGATCATGGCTGAAGCTACATCCAACTGCCCTTCGATAAACGGGGTCATGCTGAACCCCTGGGAAATCACATTAACATCCTTGAGGTCAATTCCCTGTCCCACCACCAGTGCGTTGAATTGAACCTCCCAGCCCCCAAGCCAGACACCGACTTTTTTCCCCGTAAAATCCCTGGGTTCCCGGATACCTGAAGCGGTTTTTGTCAGCAGCCTCAATCCGTTGTTCTGCTGAATCTGCGCAATGCTGACTGCGGGTTTTCCCTGCCCGATGGAGACCGTCAGGTCTGCAAGCAGGGTGGTACCAAAATCTTTGGCACCCGAGGTCACCAGGTCTACAGGCACCAGGTCCGGCCCTCCCGGAAAAATGGACATATCCAGCCCTTCATCCCGGTACCACCCCTTGTCCAGGGCGACATAATATCCTGCAAACTGGGCCTGGGTAAACCATTGAAGTTGGAGGGACACCGGAGTCAAGGCCGAAACCGCCTGACCCTCTGTATCCGGGTCCGCGTTCTGGCATGCGGTGAAAAGCATCCCCAGTGCCCCGAAAAGCAAAATGACAACCAATCTTTTTCTCAAACCGCCACCTCATTATTTTGGGTGTAAGCCACCAGCAGTTCATTGATCTTATTGACATAATCCGCATTAAAACAGGGCTTTGACAGGTGAGCAATATTCGGATCCGCAGACAGCAGGTCGTCTAATGCTTCAATAAACTCGATATTTCCGGATATGAAGAGGATGGGAATTTTGGGATCCCTTTCACGGATGTGCCGGTATACATCCATCCCGTTCATTTCACCAGGGAGCAGATAATCCAGGCTGACCACATCATAGGGTTTGGATTCGAACAGGGCAATGGCTGACTCGCCGTTTCCGGCAACATCCACATGATGCCGGCATGGTTCATGGCTGAGAATTTCACGCTGCACATCTGAGATGGCTGACTCATCCTCAACCAGCAGAATCTTTTTTCCGGCAGCTTTCATGGCCGCCTTGACCTGAACCTTTTCTTCGTTGGACAGCTCCCGTTTAATCACCGGCATGCTGACGATAATCACTGTTCCCTGTCCACGGACAGATGCCACCTCAATGGTACCCATGTGCTGCTCCAAATACCGCTTCACGTTGGCCATGCCATAACCGGTCCCCTTGACCTCCTCGGGATAATCACCATCCGTATCCCGGCTTCCCTTCAAGGTAAAGGAGGGCTCAAATATATCATTGATATGCTGCTGGGGAATACCGCACCCATTGTCCTCTATCCTGAAACAAATATTCTTATCATTTTCAAAGGTCTGAATCCTGATCTTCGGGTTCCGGGTTTTACTCAAAGCATGGATCGCGTTCTGAATCAGATTCACCAGCGCATGCTCAATCATACCGGGATCAGCCAGCAACTCGGCCATCCGGTCACCATAGTCCCTTTCAATGGTGATCCCTTCCAGATCCTTTTTCATGAGATTGATGACCAGTTCAATTTTTTCATTGATATGGAAAAACGCCTGTTTGGGTTCCTGGTCCCTGGCAAATGCAATGAGATTCTTTGTCAGGTTTTTCCCTCTCACGGTCTGCCCGAAAATGAGGTCCAGCCGCCGGGTGATCTCTTCATCCCGGCACGCCATCTGACACAATTCAGTGTTCCCCATAATCACACCGAGAATATTATTAAAATCATGGGCCATTTTTCCCGCAATCTGCCCGACCAGTGCATGCTTGGACTGGTTGGCAGCATGCCGCTCGGCCAGGATTTTTTCTCTTTCCGCCTGTTTACGCTGGGTAATATCCCGCCAGGTGGTATGGAGAATACTGCCCTCTTTATCTGTGGTAATGGCCGTCAGAATCACCTCTACCGGAAACACCTCTCCGTTGGCCCGGGAGTGATTCCACTCAAATCGGTGACTCCCGTTCTGAGTGGCAATATCCATCATCTTCCTGGCTTTGGTAAACGAATCAGACCCATCGGGCTGAAACTCAGGCGAGAGTTCGGAGGGATGAGTTTGAAGCAGTTGTTCCTTGCTCTCATACCCCAACATCTCCACGGTGGATTGATTGCAGTCAACAAACCGGTAATTGTCGATGATCAGAATGGCATCCTTGGATTTTTCAAACAGGGTCCTGTATTTAGCCTCACTGGCCTGGAGGGTGCGTTCTGCTTCAATCCGCTTGTCGATCATTTCATTGGCCAGATGGGCGAGCTCGGCAAATTCCTCGATCTCGATATCATCCTCCCGGATGGGGATCAGGCTGGAGGATGCCCGGGAAAAAAATTCCGAAAACAGGGAAAAGCTTTTCAGGGTTCTTTGCGCCAGCAATTTGACCATGAAAAATATCACCGTCCAGATGATTAAAAGGGTTACCGTAATCATGAGTAGATGATAGATAATATGCGATCTGAGCTGGGCGGCCTGCTCCTTGATGGTGGCTTCAATCTCATCCACATACACCCCTGATCCGATATACCAGGCCCACTCATCCACCGGTGCGGCATAGCTGAGCTTCGGGGCACTTTTCATGCCCTCAAACCGGGGCAGGACATAACTGACAAAGCCCCCGCCGTTTTTGGCTGCCCGGATCAACTCCTGCACGATCTTCACCCCGTTTTCATCCTCTACATCATACATATCCCTGCCCCTGGCTGGGCCGGACAGGCTTTTTCCCTGCCAGTCTCCGGCAAACACGTACCCGTCATTTTCAAACCGGATCATGGAAATGCGATCAATGATTTCATTCTGGATATCCTTTTCCACATCATCCAGATACTCCCCCGTACCAATCACCCAGCCCAGCGATTCCACCTTTTTCACAAAGGCGATTTTCGGATAATATCCGCTGATACCCGGCTTGGGCCACGTATAGGTATAGAAACCCTCGCCATGTTTTTCAACGATATCCAGCATATCCGGTACGACCCGTTCACCCTTGGCACCGGTGGTTTGGGTCATGTCCTTGCCCTCCATGGCCGGATTCACCGGAAAAAGCTGTTCAATTCCCTTAAGATCAAACGCAAAATAGTATCCACGGCCATGATTAAACCGGATGGGCCGCAAGGCTTCTTTGACCATGAATTGAATCCTGGAAGTCTCTGTGGCAGGGTGCATGGCCACCAGATTTTCGCACAAGGCGTGGGCTTCCATCACACGGTTTTTGATATCGGATTTGAGCCGTTTTTCCTTTTGATCCTTTTTATAATTAATGTAATCAACGGCTCGTTCGACCTCCTGCTGAAGGACCTGTCGCTGGGATTTTATATAGTCACCGCGCAGCTGATTCGATTGATCCCTGAAATCCACCACTTCTGAATAGATAAGGAAAAACCCTGGTATCAGCAGCGAAAGCGTGCTGATCAGCAGCAGCCGGTAAAGAATCAATTGATTGATACTGTACGTTTTCCGATTTTTCATTCTGCTTTAAGGATATCATTGAAAGAAATCAACTTAAACCATACAACATCTGGACAGATATTACAAATTTCAAAACGCACAAAAAAACCCGCCGTGTGGGTTCCATCGACCACACGGCGGGTGATATGACAAAAGGGGTTGTCCGGAACCGGACGAATCAGGATGTCTGGGGCGCTGTTTCAGGTTTCTCGGGTTTGGCACCAAAAAAATCTTTTACACGCTGTGCGCCATTGGCGATCCGGACCTTTGAATTCTCAATCAAAGCATACAGGGTGGGAACCACCACCAGGGTAAGGACCGTGGCGATCAAAAGGCCGAAAATTACGGCAATGGCCATACTTCTCCACCATTGGCTGGATTCACTGGCCATTGAGATATCCATCACATGAAAATCATAGCTGATACCGGTCACCATGGGGAGCAGGCCCAAAATGGTGGTGACCGCAGTCAACAGCACCGGTCTTAAGCGGGTTGCCCCGGCCGATACCACCGAATCGGTGATACTCATCCCCTGGGCCCTGAGCTTGTTGGTGTAGTCGATGAGAACGATGGCGTTATTCACCACAACACCTGCCAGGGAGATCACACCGACACCGGTCATAATAATCCCGAAGGGGGATTGAATCACGGTCAGTCCCCAGAATACGCCTCCAAGGGACAGGACCACCGAAGTCAATATGATCACCGGCTGGATCACGGAGTTGAACAGGGTCACCAGGATGAGAAAAATCAGGAATACCGCCACCAGGAATGCCCGGCTCAAGAAAGCCGAGGACTCTTCCTGTTCTTCGTTTTCACCGGTAAATTTATAATGGTATCCCGGCGGGAGCTTCACCGTCTTCATCATCTCTTCAGCCTGCAGGCGAGCAACGGCGCCGGTGGTTTTGGTTTCATCCACATTGGCCTGAACCGTGACCACCCGGTCATGGTTTTTACGGGTGATATCCCCAAGTGTCCCCCGGTACTCGATGGTCGCCAGGGTGGTCAGCGGTACCATGCCGCCGTCCGGGGTGGGAATCATCAATTTATGAAGCACATCTGTCACCTCCCGGTCGGCTTGAGCGAGCTTGACCACGATGTCGTAATCATCGTCCCCTTCATAATAGGTGGAAATATCCAGTCCGTTGTAGGCGGTTTTCAAGGCATTGCCGATAATGCTGGTGGTCAGGCCGAACATGGCGGTTTTCTGACGGTCGATATTCACCTGAACACTGGGAAGGCCTGCGATGAAATCATCCCTGACATCCTTGACGTTGGGAATGGTTTCAACCATCAGCTTCACCTTTTCGGCGATGCGGCCCAGCCGTGTGAAATCATCCCCTGAAATTTCAATATTGATGGGCGGTCCGGTGGGAGGTCCCTCCTGGCGTTGATCCACGGTAATTTTCACCCCGGCGATATCTTTCACCCGGTCCCTGAGGATATTCATATCATCGGCCGTGGATGTTTTACGATCTTCAAAATCGATGAATTCCACACCGATATGGTTGGGCAGGTTGGAGTCAAAAACCGAGTTTCCGGCATTCTGGACCGCCTTTGAGTAGATATGCTTGATATTATTGATATCTGATGGCGCCATGAATGTGGTTCCATCCACATTTTCATGCTCTGACAGGGACAACGCCTGGGAATACTCCAACTCCTCAAAACCGGCCACCGCCTTTTCCACTTTTCGCATGGTACGGTCAATAAAGTCCAGATCCGCACCTTCAGGTACATCCACATTCACATAAACGGATGTGGGGGCGATGGAGGGAAACAGCTCCACAGGCTTTTCGATACCGATACTGTACATCCAGGTCATGATCAGGATCACCAGCACTCCGAATGACCCCACCAGGACAGTCAACTTGAAGTTCAGCGCTGCTTCCAGGATCTTTGTATATACCTTCAGGACCGGTCCTTTAATCTCGATGGGCCTCTCCCCCTGGGATTCAATCTCCTCCGCGGTTTTCAATTCACCGTCTTTTGTCTTGGTTTTGACCCGGATAAAATAGGCACACAGGGCCGGATTGATCACCAGGGCCACAAACAAAGAGGAGGACAGAGTGATGATCAGGGTTTTGGGCAGATACACCATCCACTCCCCCATAATACCGGGCCAGGAGAGCAGGGGTAAAAATGCCGCAAGCGTGGTCAGGGTGGACCCGATCACCGGCCATGCCACCTCACCGGTGGCCCGCATGGCCGCTTCAATGCGGGGTACGCCCTGCTGCATGTATCGGTAGATGTTCTCCACAATCACGATGGCATTGTCCACCAGCATTCCCAGTGCCAGGGTCAGTGAAAATAGCACGATCATGTTCAACGTGATACCCAGGGCATTGAGTACGGCAAATGACAAAAACATGGAAAAGGGGATAGCCAAGCCCACCAGGAGCGCGTTACGGACACCCAGGGCCACCAGCAGGACCACCACCACCAGGATCAGGCCGGAGATGATATTGTTTTCCAGATCCACCACCATGGCCTTGATCTGTTTCGACTCATTCATCAGTTTGGTGATCTGAACACTTTGGGGGATGGATTTTCTGGCCTCCTCCACAATAACGTCTATTTTTTCCGATATGGAGATGATGTTTTCACCCACTCGTTTTTTAACGGAAATATTCACCGATTCATGACCGTTCAGACGTGATCGTGAGGTCTCATCCTTGGCACCGTCAACCACTGTGGCCACATCTTTCAGGTAGATGGGACTGCCGTTGTGGGTGGCCACCACCAGGGACAGGATCTCTTCCGGGGTCTCAAACTCGCCCGGCACCTTGAGCTGGTAACGGCCGTCACCCAGGGTAATGGCACCACCGGATATATTCTGGTTCTCACTGACCACTGCCTGCTGCAGCATGGAGATGGGAATCTGAAAATAGGTCAGTTTGTCCGTATCCACCTCTATCCGGATCTCCCGGTCCAGGCCACCGGTGACATCCACCTCCAAAACACCGGGAACCGCTTCGATGTCATCCTCCAGGCGATCGGCAATTTTCTTAAGCTCACGCGGCCCCAGCGGGCCGGCCAGGGAGTAGATCACGATGGGCATATCTGAGAAATTGACCTCATAGACCGACGGGTCGTTCTCCAGATCCGACGGCAGTTCATTACGAACTTCATCCACCTTGTCCTTCACTTTGGTGAGCACCTCATCGATATCGGTGCCGGCAATGAATTCAATATTGATCTGGGAGAGGCCTTCCGAGCTGACCGATGAGATATTTTTCACACGGTCCAGCCCTTTGAGCTTGTTTTCGATCTTTATGGTGATACCGGTTTCAATGTCCGAGGCAGATACCCCCCGGTATTCAGTCTGTACAAATACGAACGGAATGGTGATATCCGGCGAACTCTCCCGCGGCAGCACCATGTAGGAATAGATGCCCACAATCAGTATGATGACTGCCAGAACCGCCACAGAAATCCGGTTTTTTACCGCGGTATCGGAAACGATCATCGGGTAAGTTCCTCCATATCCTGGACCACCTGTGCCACATTGACGGTCTCGCCGTCCTCGATGATCCGGTGTCCGATGACAACCACGTGCTCCTGGGGTTCAAGCCCTTCTTTGATCTCTATGTTCCATCCGTCCTGGATACCGGTTTCCACCGGTCTGAACGTGGCCACGCCATCTTTCTCCACGAACACCCCGTTGATGTCATTTTCAGAGATCAGGGAGTACATGGGAACGGCCAGTCCTTCTTCAACCCGGTGTTTTACGATACTCACCCGGGCAAACATGCCCGGAAAGATCCGGTGCCCCGGATTTTTAACCGCGATCTGCAGGGTATACAGCCTGGCCAGATCCCCGGTGGTTTTGGAAAGGTAGTGGTGGGAGCCCTGGTAAGCTTTCTGGTCCAGGGCATCAATGGTCATGTCAAAGGTGGAGAGTTTGCGCACGGCATCCACGTCTGATTCAGGGATACCCACCTCAACCTTCAGGCGGTCAATCTCGAGCACCTTAACGACCGGATCGCCTGTAGACATGAACTGCCCGTTTTCAATAAACACCTTATCCACAATTCCCTTCATGGGGGACTTGATGGTACATCGGATCAGGTTCAGTTTAGCATTCTCCAGGGCCGCCCGGGTGGTTTTTACACGGGCAATGGCATCATCCAGCTGGGACTGGGTAACGAATTGCTGTTTGCCCAGCGCTTTAAGCCGCTTTTCCGTGGTTAAAGCAGTCTCATGCGACGCCAGGGCGGAATCATACAGGTTCTGGTAGTCACTTTTATCAATGACTGCCAGAATATCCCCCTTCTTTACCAGCTTGCCCTCTACCACCCGCTTTTCAACAATTTTGCCACCAACCTCGGCCACCACCTGGAGGGTCACCCATGGCCTGGCCACCCCGGGAAGGCTGATGGTTTCAGTGACCGTTCTTGGAACCATTTCCAGTGCCACCACATTGGTCAGCGGCTTTTCCGCCTGGGCGTCATTTTTTCTCATGGTATCGATCATGGTCTGTTTGGCCAAAATTTTCTGTTTGAGAAAAAGTACGGTTCCCAATAGGATGACAATCACCAGAACAAACGGGACGCAGCCCAGAATAAATTTCAGGATTTTTTTGAACAGGGGTACGGCTTGGGTTTTGTTTTCCATGGTATGAGCCTTTGTTTCATTAGAAAAATGCTACACAAAAATATACCTTTAAGGACAAATATCAAGGGATGTGTCTGAAAAAATACATCTTTTAACACTTTTTAACATTTTCAAAATTCGTTAACAGCGCAAAGCATAATGTGATGAAAACAAGGACAATGGATATCCCGAACATTACCTGATAGATAGCGGCACCCAGATGAGAGAATTGGTCAAGAACCCTGCCGAAGAGCGCCGGAAATCCGGAACCAAAGGCAATTGTCAGCAATGGCGCCACTGCAAAGTAGGCAGTCACATCCTCCTTTTGTGCAAATGCCTTGATCGAAGGGGAATAGATCATGCTGCGGGTCCCCCGGCAGATGCCCATCAAGGCGCTGGCTGCGAGAAAACCGGCCAGACTGGGCATACTGATAAGGATACCCAGTTGAACCATGCACAAAATCTTGGTGGCCACATACTTCTGCTTGAGTGACAGCATGTCCAGGGTTCCCAGCGTGACATTGGCAAAAATGGCCCCGGTATAGATCAGGCAGACAAACAGTCCGGCCGCAGTCGCCGGGCTGATGCCAAAGTACTGTGTGGCATAGTTGGCATAAAAGGCGATGGTGGTGATGGTCACATAGTTATCCATATCCCCGATTAAAAAGATCAACAGGTTCCTGTTTCGGATTATCTCCCTGATGGTGCGCCAGATATGGCGTATGAATCCATCAGCATTGTTTTGATTCGTCTTGACGGGGTCGGGTTCCTCTTGGTCCTCAATTTCCCGGGTGATCAGAAAGCAGAATGAACCGATCAGGAAAATCAGTCCGGAACACAGAAAGATCCACGCGGCAGAACGGATGGACATGGCAAAGCTCTCGACGATCTTCAGGATAAACAACGCCGAGATGATCTTTGCAATGTTCTGGGCGATCATCATGATGCTCAGCCCCTTGATGTTTTTACCCCGTGAAAAGATCTTGACCAGGAAGTTCAGCCATACCGGAAAGGTGAGACCGATGCAAATGGAAAATATACTGTAGGAGACAAAAAACACAGGCAGGATCATTGCGCTGCTTTTTGCCGTCATCAGAAAGAGGCCAAAGAAGATCGTTGAAACGGAGGACACCACATGAAGGCCCAAAACAATGGTTCTTTTGCTCCGGCGGTTCCGGGTCAGATAGCTTGACAGAAGTGGGAAAACCGAGATCCCCAGGATCAGGATGGAGGGAACCAGACCAATGAGAAAATCTGAGGCCCCCACCTTTTTCAAAAAAATCTGTAAAAATGTGGACTCCATGATCACCGGGAATCCAAGCCCCCAGAAAAATTCCACCAGGGCCACCCCGGCGGCATTCTGTCTGAAATATGTGTCTTTAATAGAATCCATTGGCGGCCAGGAGTCAGATCATGGTTATTAATTCAGAATGCTTCGCGCAAAGAGAAGTACTCTATATCACAGATACTGCATAATGCCAGCTAAATATTACCAGTACCCGGGATGCAACCGTTCTTCAGGGTGACATACCTTGGAAAATGTGACCTGGTTTCAGGGGCTACCGCCTGGATGCGTCATGCACCAAAAGTTTTCTAGGTTAACATCTAAGGTTTTTCGAAGGCGAAATTCAGGGAATTCCTGATATGAAAATATGGCGTGTTGGTTTATGGTAGGAACTGGAATGATGGCACTTACGTGCCTTGGGTTTTTTCCCATCCTCCGATGCTGTTTGGAACATAATAAGGCAGGGGCCCTCCCCCCTGCCTTATTATTTATTCCTTACCGGGGCGTCCTCATTTAGCTCTTATCTGATAAAAGACCCTGATTCAGTTCCATGAGCTGAATCCACTGGTACATGATCTTGCCATCCGGTTCAAGTCCGTTGTCTTTTTGAAACTGCTGGTATGCCGCAAGGGTTTTCTTTCCCCAGACGCCATCCAGGGGACCGACCGGATAATCCAATGCCTTTAAATTGGTTTGCAGCCTGAGTACTTTTTCATTCCAGGTCATGGCGGCATAATCCTGGAACAGTGTCATGGTCGCCTTGGCTCCGGTTATGGCAGCAGGTTGTGCAGCAGGTGCTGCCATTGCTGTGGATGCGGTTGCCGACGTATTAAACAGGGGCAGAAAGCCCGATGCTTTTACAAGTTTCTGACCTTTCTGGGGATCCAGTACAAAATTGATGTACTTTTTCACCACACCCTTGGGCCAGTTCTTGGTGAACATATACAGGGGGCGGGTAATGGGATAGGCACCGGAAAGCGCCGTTTTTGTGCTGGCGGCTATATTGTTCACCCGCAGCGGCTTGACTGATCCATCCAGGTAGCCGATACCGACATACCCGATGGCATGTTTGTCCGCCTTTACGCTCTTGACGATGGCAGAGTTGGATTCCATCAGTTTCAACTGGGGTGTCTGCTCCTTCCCCTTGAGCACCATTTTTTTCCACACGCCAAAGGTCCCGGATGAACTGTCCCGGGAGATAATACTGATCGGTGCACTGGGTCCACCCAGGATTTTCCAGTTGCGGATCTCCCCGGCATACACTTTTCTCAGATTCTCCATACTGATGGTACGGATGGGGTTGGATGGATGAACCACCGGAACGATGCAGTCATAGGCCACCTGGAAAGGAACCGGCAATGCACCTTTTTCAAGGACCATTTTGATCTCTTTTTGCTTGATAAAGCGGGATGCATTGGCAATATTTGCCGTTCCGGTGATCAAAGCCCGGATCCCGTCTCCGGAACCGGTGGCATTCAATACCACATCAACCTCGGGATGCTCCTTTTTAAATGCAGCCGCTGTCTTCTTGGCAATGGGGTAGACCGTTGTTGAGCCCTGGATAACCAGTTTCTCCAGCGCATGGGCCGGGGTGTTCGACAGGGGAATTAAAAACAGCACACAGATGATCAATAGAAGTGACTTCTTCATTCTTCTCTCCATTATAATTTTTTTGGGGGTTATGATGCTTTGGGTATGTCCTTTTTCGCTTCAGAAAGGCTGGTCACATAGACACTGGTGTCCTCTTCAACCGTTGAGTGAGTCCTTTTATCCCTCACCCGCCGGGCCCGTTTGATGGCCATGTCCAGGCTTTTCTGCATTTTTCTCAGCGAGTCCGCAAGCTGGTTGATTTCCTGATTCGATTTCACTTCAATCTTTGCGTTGAAATCTCCCATGCCGATTCTCTGGGCAGCATGGGTAATCTGTTCCAGCGGGATGACAATCCGTTTTGAGATCAGGGTGGTGCCGGTCTTGATACTGATCAGCACGGCAAGGGTTACCAGGCCAAGGATGATCCCGGCCTGGACCAGCATACCGTTTTTAATCTCTTTTTCCTTTTCACCGAGCAGTGTCTCGATATCGTTCATATACATGCCGGCACACACAATCCATTTCCATTTTTCAAAATACTTGAAATAAACCAGGCGGGTGACCGGATGAAGCTGATCTCCGGGTGTTTCTTTATACGAGATATACCCCTCCTTTTGCTTGACTGCCTTGTCAATGATGTTTCTGATGTAAGGCTTTCCGTCGGCATCGGTCAGATTCAGCTTGATCTTTCCCACATGCTTGGGTTGGAACGGATCAACCCAGATCATACCGTCCGTGTCAACCACCAGGTAGTAATTCTGCTCATTGGCGCCAAACCGCATATCCTGGAGTGCCTTTTGCGCGGGTTCATAAAAATTGGCCGTATCCAGGACAGAATAGGCCCCCCTGATGAGATCCCTGAGTTTTGTCCTCCGCTCGCTTTCCAGCAGGGATCTCAAATGGACCATCTCTTTGTCACTATTGGTTTTCATCATATAAATGGAGATACTGGCAAACAGTATTCCCACCAGAATCAGGCCCATGGCCACAAATAAATTCAATTCTCTTGATAATTTCATACACGTCCTTTTTCAGACAGAAGATAAGGACCCTGCCCTTTTGGATTGGTTTTTACAGAAGGGAAAATATTAGGTAAGTGTCGTTAGAAAAAGGTTATAATTACTTTAAAAAAAGGTAAGCCAAAAAGTATTTATTTACTTAAACTTTTTCCTTTTTGGGGAATTTTTAGTAATTTAACCGGCGAGAATCAGGTTTTCGTGTTGCTCGCCCATCAGATCAAACCAGGTTCGGCCAACCCGTTTAAATCCGATGCTTTCATAAAAGCGTATGGCAGGGTCATTGTGGATCCATGCCGTCAACCACAGCCGGGGACCGCACCGTTCACGTGCCGATCGGACCAATTGGGACCCCAGGCCCCTGCGGTGAAAAGCGTGTATGATATACAGTGTAACGATCTCTGCCCCGATACATGAGGTGTCGGGCCGCTCCGGATCTGTATCCATACTGACATACCCCACGAGGTGATCCTTGATCTCGCACACCAGCAGGTGCCGGTTGCATGATTCCAGGATCTCTTCAAAATACGCTGGGGTGAAGCAACTCAGGACAAACTCTGAAAATTCCGTACGAATGCCTTCCCTGGCATAGGTATCCAGCCACACCTGGATCGACAGGGCCGCCAGGTTTTTACAGTCATCTATTCGCATATCCCGGATCATGTGAGCTCCGCTAATCAGATTTCGATATCAGTTCCGCGTTAAATTTTCTGGAAATACATCTCTATAAAAATGTCATTGTTTTTAACTTGTTTCCGATCTAATCCATTCTACTCAAAGACGCAACACAAAACAGAAGGGCCAGGGCATCAAAGCTTATGAGAATTATTTCATTTTAAATGAATGAGTCAGAACAGGAAGAGGTGGCACGGCTTGTTGATATTAAGGGTAGGACGTTGCACGGAACGCCTCTTAATATCGACAAGCCGGGTTTCAGTTCATTGCTGATTTGAAGGATTCATATACAATGATCCTCTACAGAACAGTGCTGTAAAAATAGAATTAAACGGATCGGTGTTTGACCTCGACCAGTTCAAGTGGTTTGAAAATCTTTGAGTACCGCCTTGGCCGCATCCCTGCCCGACATCATGACCGGGGTATACCCCCCTCCGGCCGCCCAGGCACCTGCCAGATAAACGCCTTTGACCGGTGTTCGCACATCCAGGGTGCCGGTATCTGAATCAAACCCGTAGATAGCACCGCCCGGATTACCGGTGTACCGCTCATTGGTCAGGGGTGTGCCGATCTCCATTACCTCGATCATCCGGCTCAATCCCGGTATCAGCCGTTCTTCAAGCCGTTGAACCAGGCGCTTGGCCATCTGTTGCTTCTTTGTATTGTACGCCGCTTTTCTGCCCTTGAAATAATCGGCGGCATAGGGCGTCCAGTCACTGTAGTCGGACAATGTGATCAACGACAGCGTGGATGTTCCCGGAAGCGAGTATCCCTCATAGAGATTGTCATAGATATTGACCCCGAAACCCGGGTCATCAGATCCGGGGTCACCGAAGATATCGATCTCATAATCCTTGATATGGGAGATTTCCCGGTTCAGGCCCAACCAGACCACAAACGAGGATATGGAGGGTTTTTGCCCGATGATTTTCCGCCGGTACTCCGCCGGCACCAGATGACCGGGAATCATGGAGTGAATGAGACGCGGGGCGCTGCAGTTGCCAACCACCGCTTTGGCCGGATGGTTTTCACCAGATTCATCCGTTACCCCGCAGACCTGTCCGGCGGAATCAAACTCAACCCGGTCCACACGGGTTTCATACCGGATGGTTCCCCCATGCGCTTCAATCATATCTGCCAGGGCATCACTTAAATCCTGCGAGCGGGTCTTGTAATACTGTCCGCCCAGAACCAGGTACTCACCTGTGGCGATGGCATAGAACAGGGCGTTGGTATCCCGGGGGGATTTGCCATAATACCCAGAGAATACAGCCAGGCAGCGTTTAACATCCGGATCTACGACATACTGGTTCATCCAGGTTTCCAGGCTCATGGCTGAAAGTTTTTCCATCATGGACTCCTGGAACCGCTCCTGGTACCACAGCTCGCGGATCACCTGCTCCATATCGGAATAGAACCGGTGTATCCCCGCTGCCTCATCTGGGAATACACGGCTCAGGTCCTGCTTTACCCCGTCGGGATCTTTGGCAGGCAATGTGACATCAAACCCGGGGGCAATGATTCGACGAAGCTCCGGGGTATATACGGTTTCAATGCGGTGCCAGATGCCAAGATCTTTGAGGATCCGCTCGGGCATGGCATGTTCCGCCACGGTAGCATGCAAGGACACATCAAAGGTGAACCGGCCGCCGGCCCGGTCAAAACTGGTGGCATATCCACCAGGGATCCGGTGCTGCTCGATGACGGTCACTGGAAACCCGTATTTAGAAAGATACGCCGCAGATACCAGACCGCCCAACCCGGAACCGATCACCACCACCGGAAATCGCTGCTTGTCCCTGACCTGTGATGCGGCAGCACCCATGGCGGTCCAGTTGACGGCGGCGGCCGAGCCCGCGGCCAGTATGGTTTTCATAAATTTTCTGCGGGTCAGGCCTGAATAGCGCATATCTAAGCTCAGTGACCCGGGTGTCCTGTGAATGGAAAAGAACCGGCTGGTCATGTCTCCTCCCTATTTGATCTCAATCCGGATAGCAGTCTCATTGCTCTGGTGGCTGAAACGGGCCTGTTCATAGTCCGGCGGGCCAAATGGATCCCGTGCGTTATTGGAAAATCCGTAGCGCTCCACCGGAATGCCGAAAATACGGGTATCCAGTTTATCGTTACCGTTCTCATCATGAAATACTTGAACCGCGTAATCCCCATAGGGAAGATCCTTGAACACGGCATGGGATTGATTATCCTGAATGGCCAGATTCACGCCCTTGAATATCTCACCGGTCTCAAAACCGGTCCTTGAATTCATCAAGGCCACTTTGGCCACGCCCTGATTTGAGCCAAACCCGGAAATGGTGACCCGGATATCTCCGCTGGATGATGCTGCCACATCCGGTGACACCAAAGACACCAGCAGAACCAGAAAAACAATTAAACCGTCCGGGCCGCCGATCAGATGTACCAAAGATCTCATTATTTCCTCCTTCCTGTGTGGTTAATAAATATTGCCTGTCACCGAATCTACTGCATTGAATTTGAGTTTCAACCGAAATCCGACCAGTGGTCAAACTGCCGGGACAGGCGGTTAAACCACCGGGATAACCGGTTAGCCCGGTGAACAGGCCGTCACACCGCAGGGATCTTAAAACAACCGGACATTTATACCTAAAGCCACTTGGGAGTTGCAAACGCTTGAAAATACTGATAGGTCAAAATAAATCTTCAACCCTGATAGGCCTATGAAAATTGGAATTCTAGATCTGATCACATCGGAGATCAACCGTCCCTTAAGCGCTTGGCCCCATCACTTCCTGGTCCTCAAGCAATCGGCCGGGATCATGCCCCAGGCCGTCAGCGTATGGTGCAAACAGATGGGGCACCAGGTAATCTACAGAACCTACTTTGGCCAGCAGCGGGTGGAAACCCTGCTGCCCGATGACCTGGATGTGGTGTTTATCTCCTGTTTTACCCGGGATTCTGCCCTGGCCTATGCCCTGGCAAAACTGCAGCGCCGCCTGAACCCGGCCACCCTTCTTGTCCTGGGCGGTCCCCATGCTGCACAGTATTCACTGGATGGCCTTCGGTTTTTTGATGTGGTGGTTCAACAGTGCAACCCGGACCTGATCAAGGAGATTTTATCCAGCCGTCCCCGGGGTGAGGTCGTCACCAGTAAGGATCCACCCAAAGACATCCCCTGCGTGGAGGAACGGCTCGAGGAGATACGGACCGCCAGCTTCTGGAACCGGAAGGCTACTCAATTTTCATTTATCCCGATCCTATCCAGCATGGGGTGCCCGTTTTCCTGTGATTTTTGTGTCGACTGCAATACGGCCTACCAGGAATTCCCCCTGGACCGGGTACGCCAGGATCTGGCCTTTGTGCGCCGGCATTTTCCCCGGGTCAGGATCAATTTTTACGACCCCAATTTCGGCGTTCGTTTCGACCGGGTGATGCAGGTGATCGAATCGGTTAAAGAGGAACTGCCCCAAGGAAGGCAAAAGTGGTTCCTGACAGAAGGCTCACTCACGTTTCTGACCGAACCTCGGTTAAAACGCCTGAGCCGTGCCGGATGCCTTTGTGTGATGCCCGGTATCGAGTCCTGGAACGGGTATTCTGAAAAGGCCGGTCTGGGTGGCCATGCCACCGGCAGTGAGAAGGTCGCGGCTGTTTTGGACCACTTTGAGTTGATCCGCCGCTATATCCCCATGATCCAGGCCAATTTATTGTTCGGACTGGATTCAGACCATGGCGATATCCCGGTCGTACTGAACAAGCGGTTTATATCCGCGACGCCTTATGTATTCCATACCCTGAACATCCCGGCTCCCTTCGGCGGCACACCGATGTTCAACACCTACCGTGAGCAGGGCAGACTGCTTGAGCGCCTGCCCTTTACATTCTACGGCAAGCCGTTTCTATCGACCACCATCAAACATTACTCGCCGGTGGCATTTTATCAAAAATTCATAGAAATGCTGGGTTTGATCAATTCCTGGGCGCTGCAGAAACGGGCATTCCGGTATGCAGCATCCATGACGTCCCGCGGCTACCTGCCTGCCCGTTCACTGATGCTGTCCCGGATGATCCGGGAGATGGGAAAAATCCTGGAGGGCCTTGTACAGGATCCTCAGATCCGGTTGTTCCATGAGGGCACCCGGCCGGATCTGCCTGAATTTTATGCGCATCTTTACCGGAAACGACTGGGCCGTTTCGCCTCCCTGATGACGCCCGAAGACAGTATTCCCATACTGGATCAGATATAGGCCCTGCAAACCTTGGTCTGCGGTTTGCGACGGTTGGCGGAAATTCCGGGATAAACCGTATTGCCATTCGGGCCACCCTCTTGTATCTTTAGTGCCATGACCTTTAACAGCCAGCATACCGGCAAATGTGACATAAAAGAGCTCGTCAGGTCTTTTGCCCTGACGGCTGTATTCAATTCTGTCATTTCACTCGCCTTGTACTTCCTGGTCCTTAAACAGGACCGATTTCTGGATGTGTTTGCCATCTCACAGCTCATCGGACTGAGCATCTGCGCATGTGTGCATATCGGGATGTATTTGGGTGCCAGGCTGGGAGTCAAAGCTATGTGGGGCGGCATCAGTGTGGGCCTGTTTGCAGGCATCGGGTTCGGTTCACTGCTCAGCTGGTATTTTTTGTCCTTTTTTCAAGGCATATCACTGTCATATTATTATCAGAATGTATTCAAATATGCTGCCGCATTCGGGGTGATTTTCGGGATTCCCATCATCTATTTTTTTTCCTCCTGGAGCCGGATCCAGGAATCTGAAAAAGCCGTACAAAAGGAAAAAATCAAGCGCCTGACCCTGGAAAAGGAAGCCAGCCGCATATCCTTGAAGCTGCTTCAGGCGCAGATCGAACCACACTTTCTGTTCAATACCCTGTCCAATATTCTCACGCTTCTGGATACAGACGTTGACAAGGGCAAAGCCATGCTCATGGACCTGAACGAATACCTGCGGGTATCCCTCCAGCGGACGCGGACGCCCATGGTGACCCTGGCTCAGGAGTTCGAAATGCTTCGCCGATACCTGAACATCTATAAGGTCAGAATGGGCGAAAGATTGACCTTTTCCATACCTGAATCTCCATACGGTGATGATATTTCATTTCCGCCAATGATTATTCAACCCCTGGTTGAAAATGCCATCAGGCACGGGCTCGAGCCCAAGATTGACGGTGGCCATATTTCAATTCACTATGAACAAAAGGAGGGGGTGCTTGAGATTACCATTGCCGATACCGGACAGGGATTGGGACCAGCCAGTACCCGGGGCGGGGTCGGCATCGATAATGTAAACCAGAGGCTCAAATCCATTTACGGGGAGGCATCCGGCGTCACCCTCTCCCCCAACCTTCCCAATGGATTGCAGGCCGTCATCCGGGTATTGCCATGAATATGAATCCTACACCTCGAATAAAGGCTGTTGTTGCCGATGATGAATCACTTCTCAGACAGGCCCTTTGTGATCTGCTTGAACGCCTCTGGCCGGAACTGACCATCTGCTTTCAGGCCCAAAACGGCATCGAGGCGCTTCAAGCCGTGGAGGAACATCAACCGGATATCGCATTCCTTGATATCCAGATGCCGGGGATGACCGGTGTCCAGGTCGCCAAGCAGATTCATGACCGATGCCGGGTCGTGTTCATTACGGCATATGATCAATACGCTGTCCAGGCCTTCGAGACCCAGGCCATTGACTATATCCTCAAGCCGGTGGAAGAAAAAAGACTGATCCAGACCATCCAGCGTCTCAAGCAGTCCATTTCAAGGGAGCATGGTGAGATGACCCGGCAGGTCCGCCAGTTTCAACAAATGATCCGTATCCTTGAAACCGATCAGCCTCCCCAATATCTCAGACTGCTCAAGGTTAAGCAGGGTGCGGACATCCGATTTATTCCGGTATCGGATATCTATTTCTTTATGGCCGAAGATAAATATACCACGGTAAAAACCTTTGATCATGAGTATTTGATCCGTACACCGATCAAGGATCTTGAGCAGCAGCTGGACCCTGACATCTTCTGGAAGGTTCACCGGTCTTCCATCGTCAACATTGACAAAATTCACACAATTAAACGGACCTATACCTACCAGATGATCATCTGTTTTGAAAACATGGACCGCACCGTACCGGTCAGCCGCTCCAGCGAACACCGTTTCAGATACACCTGATTTTTTAAGGCTTGACTTTGTCCTCATTTTTAACTACCACCCCTGATATGAGCAATCACCCCATAGCGGTATTTGATTCCGGGATCGGCGGCCTGTCAGTACTCAGGGAGATCATGGACCTGCTTCCGGATGAACCGGTGCGGTATCTCGCGGACAGCAAAAACTGCCCTTACGGCTCCCGCCCGGTCACACAGACTGCCGAGCTTGCACGGAACCACATCGAGTTTCTGCTGACCCTGAACTGCAAGCTGATTGTCGTGGCCTGCAACACCGTGACCGCGGCGGCCATCGATACGCTGCGACAGGAATACAATGTGCCGTTCATCGGAATGGAACCAGCGCTCAAACCCGCTTGCCTGCAGACCCGTACCGGAAAGGTCGGTATCCTGGCAACGGAAAATACATTTAACGGCAAGCTTTATCGTCAGACCTATGAAAGATATGCAACCGATGTGGATGTATTTGTCCAACCCGGCCTGGGACTGGTCGAGCTGGTCGAATCGGGCCGGCATCAAAGCGACCGGGCGTTTGAACTGCTGGAGCGCTATCTGTCCCCCATGATGGACCGCCAGGTGGACACGCTGGTTCTGGGATGTACCCACTACCCCTTTCTGATGGATGTGATCCAGACCGTTACCCAGGGGAAGATGAATGTGATTGATCCGGCACGGGCCGTCGCCGCCCAGACCCGCCGGGTGCTCGAACAGATGAACCTGCTGTCTGAACGCACGGGATCGCTGCTACACCTGTTTTATACCAGCGGCCACACTGAGTCTACAGAACGATTTATTTTAAACACCCTTGACGCTCACCTGAACGGATCTGATTTTAAAGTGGTGAGCTTAACCGGACCATAATAGAAAAGCTTTAAACCAGGGAGAACCGTCATGGATCTTATCAAAATTATCGTTGCAATCATTCTGCCGCCCCTTGGCGCTTTCATGCAGGTCGGACTGGGCAAACATTTCTGGCTCAATATCCTGCTCACCCTTTTGGGGTATATTCCCGGCATTGTTCATGCCATCTGGATTATCGCCAAGAACAAGTAAATTCAGGTCATACCGACCCAAATGCCTTTATTGTCAGGTGAGCCCGAACTCCTGGGCCCAAACTGTGAACCGTTTGCCATGGCCGGGATCAATTTTTGACAGCGACCGGATAACCGCATCCACCGTATAGATCTTGTCTTTTTTTGATGGATTCTTGGAGTGGAATTTATCCGCCACACAGATGATTTTCTCCTCAAGGGACTGGGGCACCATATCCCGGCGCGGCAGGGGCAGATTGTTTTGAATAATATTTTCCAAGGTGATGCCGGCACCGGTATGACGCTCGCAGACCATTCCGTAACGGCTGTCCAGGCCGCACCCCGGTCCAATCTCATCCAGCAGCTGCCGCCCCAGATACCCATGGCAGACATATGGATATTCCCCGGTACATCCCAGGGTGTCCGAGCGGGTCATATACACGCCGATATCATGAAGCATGGCCGCCTTCTCAATAAACCCGGTATCCGGCTCCAGGTGGGCGACACGGGCCGCGATCTCCAGGCTTTTTGCGGCCACGGTCCGGCCGTGGCGGATCAGGACCTCATAGAGAAAGGACCCCTCAGGATAAAATCTTGACAGGATCTTTTCCGGACTCACGCCGTGGTTCCTGAAAGGAGGACCCCTTCGATAAATGGATCCAGGTCGCCGTCCAGCACCCGGTCCACGTCACCGATCTCAAGACCGGTACGGTGATCCTTGACCAGCCGGTAGGGGTGAAGCACATAGGATCGAATCTGGCTGCCCCAGGCGATGTCATCCTTGCTGTCGTGCAGGTGCTGCATTTTTTCGTCCTGTTTTTTCTTTTCCAGCTGGTATAACCTGGACTTGAGTACCTTCATGGCGATCTCCTTGTTCCGGTGCTGGGAAGGCTCCTGCTGACATTGAACCACAACACCCGTGGGCAGGTGGGTGATGCGTACGGCCGAACTGGTTTTGTTCACATGCTGACCCCCGGCCCCACTGGCGCGATACACGTCAATCCGAAGATCGCCCTCATCGACATCCACCGTGATTTCATCCCGGATCTCCGGGTAGACAAACACCGAGGCAAAGGAGGTATGTCTTTTTCCACCGGCATTGAACGGGGATATCCGGACCAGGCGATGAACACCGGATTCAACCTTCATGTATCCAAAGCAGTTTTCACCGGATACAGAAAGGGTGACGCCTTTGATACCGGCTTCATCCCCGGGCTGGAAATCGATGACCTGCATTTTATAGCCCTTCTTGTCGATCCATCGGGAATACATCCTGAACAGCATTTCCGCCCAATCCTGGGAGTCGGTCCCCCCGGCGCCGGCATTGATGGACACCAGAGCACTTTTGGAATCATCTTCATCACACAGGGTGATTTTTACCCAGAATGCCTTGATTTTTTCTTCAAGGTCGGCCAGGGAGTTTGCCACTTCTGTTTCACTGTCTTTATCCTGCTCTTCAATGGCCAGTTCCAGAAGGGTCTGGGCATCTTCCGTCTGATCGTGGATATCTTGAAGGGTGTTCAGAAGATCTGACAGGGTGGTTCTTTCTTTTAAAAGCAGGGTGGCGTTGTCGGGGTCGTCCCAGAAATCTGAACGGGCGATGATCAGTTCAAGCTCCTCGAGCCGCCGCTGTTTGACCGGCAGGTCAAAGATACTCCCGGAGTTTATCTATTTTCTGGTAAAACCGTTGAATGCTCTGTTTTAATTCTGCGCTCATTTTCTTTTCTCTCCTGCTTTTTTTATCCCTTTATTTACCATAATCCCCAGGCAGATTGCAAGGGAGACCAGGCTGCACAACCACGCAAAGAGATCTCCGGAGCGGGTGTACAGACTTTGATGGGTCATCATGGGCAGCGAACGGACAAGTCCCTTGTCCTTGAACAGTTCCGTGGCCTCAAGAATACGGCCCACGGGATCGATATACCCTGAAATTCCGGTATTGGCGGCACGGGTCACACAGCGCCGGGTTTCTACCGCCCTGAATACGGCGATACTGAAATGCTGCCGGGTGGCCGATGAGTAACCGAACCAGGCATCATTGGTCATGGTGGTCAGCATGTGGGCCCCGTTATGTGCAAACCCGGCCGCAATCCTTGGAAACAGGATTTCAAAACAGATCAGCACACCCGTCTCATAGGCGCCAAACGCAAGGGGTTGATAACTTTTCCGGCCGCTCGAAAAATTTCCCGCCTCCTCGGTGATCTTATCAATAAAGGTCAGATACTTTTCAAAGGGGACATACTCGCCAAAGGGGACCAGATGAATTTTATCGTACATACCCTGGATGATGCTGAAACGGTCCAGCATAAAGGCACGGTTGTATATCCTGACCTGGTCGTTCACCACGGTCACGGCAGGGCTTCCGATGAGAAAGTGGGTGCCCAACTCCCGGATCCCGGCATCCACCCGGTTGGAGGGGTCGTTGTCAAAGTTGTAGTAAAACGGCATGGCCGTTTCCGGCCACACCACCAGATCCGGTTTTTTTGGCATCAGGTCCTTTGACAGTTTCAGGTACTTATCAATGGTTTCCTGCCGGAACGACTGGGTCCATTTCAGATCCTGCCGGATATTGCCCTGGATCACACCAATGCTGGACTGCTCACTGTTCACCATCAACCGGTCCACCTGACCGATCCGGGCCATGCCGTAAAGAACAGTCCCGGTAAGCATCAGAAACGACATACCGGCAGGCACCAGCCATGATCTCCTCTTCAGGATATTTTCCCTGTTCCTGATCTGCCGGAAGATCATTGCCAGGGTCATATTGACCAGGACGATTAAAAAGCTGATGCCATACACCCCTGTTATATCCGCCATCTGGATCAACGGGATGTTCGGAAACTGGGAGTATCCCAACAGCCCCCAGGGAAACCCGGTCAACAGATAGGTACGGGCATATTCCAATCCCACCCATAGGGCTGCACCCATTAACGGGCCCAGTGGGGGAAATATCCTGACCTGTTGAACCAGGACACAGAACAGGGCCGGGTACAGGGCCAGGTACAGGCTCAAAAGAACCAGGCAGGCCCAGGCCAGGGGCCAGGCCAGGCCGCCGTAGGTTTCAAGGGTTCCCACCAGCCAGTAGATCAGGGTGAGATAATGAAACAGGCCGGCTGCGACCCCCGCTTTGAATGCCTGTGTCCAGCCCTTTGGGGGCAGGCTGACCAGCAGGGGAACCAGTGCCACCCAGACCAATGCATGTGCACCGGTATCGGGAAAAGAGAGGGTCAACAAAAGGCCGCTCAGCAGGGATGGAAAATAGCGGACCATAACACCCGTCGGTAATTGGGTCAATTGCATGAATGATTAAGACCTGTGAATCGTTTCAAAATTCTGATATACTTAACAGCGCTTTTTTTATACGTCAAACAATAACCTAAGGGTGATCAATAAAAATTATGGAACCGGGTACCCCCTCCAAGCATTTACCATATGAACTTCAAATGACCGGACCCCAGGAGCTGTCAGCCATTCTGGACATGTCGGCAGCCGGAATATCCAGGGTGAAGGATAGAAATGTTCTCTGGGCCAATGCAACCCTTTGCCGGATGCTGGGATATGATGCACAGGAAATTATGGGTCAGGATACCCGGATATTCTACGCCAGTGATGAGGAATACCAAAGGGTCGGAAAGGTCCTTTATACCGGGCTTGAGAAATTCGGGACCGGGATCGCCGAAACCCGGTTCATCCATAAAAACGGCACCGGGTTTGACTGCCGGCTCAGGGCGTCATTCCTTGACCGGTCTGACCCTGAAAAGGGCGAAGTGGTGGTCATCACCGATATTTCGGAAATCAAGCTCCTCCAGATACAGCTCCAGCAGGCACAGAAAATGGAAGCCATCGGTGTGCTGGCCGGCGGTGTTTCCCACGATTTCAATAATATCCTCATGGCCATCCAGGGTCATCTCTCTCTCATCCAAATGGATCTGGCAGCCACGGAAAAGATCGCCAAGCATATCCGGCACATCGGAAAACTGGTTAAAGTGGCGGCAGAGCTGACCACTAGGCTGTTAGGGTTTGCCCGGGGCGGGAAATACCGGCTTGAAATCGTGAATATGAACGAGCTTTGCAGTCAGTGCCTTGAAAAATTCATCTCCACAAAAAAGGATATCCGTGTTGACACGTGCTTCGAACCTGACCTTAGCCCGGTAGAGGCGGACGCCGCCCAGCTCAAACAGGTGATGTTCAACCTGTTTATCAATGCCTCCCAGGCCATGACAGAAGCGGTGGTGAAAAACGAGGCCCTTGAAAAGGCCTTTCCCGGGAAGGAACTGCGTATCACCACCGCCAACCTGCTGGTGGATGACGATCACCACTACCCGTTCAAGGTAGACCCTGGAAAATATATCAAAATCACGGTAACCGACAATGGGATCGGCATGGATGAACGGGTCCAGAAAAAGGTGTTTGATCCCTTCTTCTCCACCCGGGAACTGGACGACATGCGGGGAACCGGCCTGGGGTTGTCCACGGTATTCGGCATTGTCAAAAACCACAATGGCTATATCACCCTGGACAGTGAACCCATGAGGGGTGCCTCATTTCACGTCCATCTGCCGGTGCTGGATTAACCGCCGACGCTATATCATCCCGCCATTAACGCCGATGACCTGCCCGGTAATATAGGATGCCTGATCAGAACACAGGAATCCCACGGCATGGGCCACCTCTTCGGGCGTGCCCAGCCGGCCGGCCGGGATGGTGCTTTCAAGCTGCTCAATATCCAGGCCGTCGAGCATATCGGTCTGAATGAACCCGGGAGCCACCGCGTTGACCGTGATATTGGCCTTTCCCATCTCCCTTGCAAGGGCTTTTGTGGCGCCGATGAGACCGGCCTTGGAGGCGGAATAGTTCACCTGCCCGGCATTGCCGGTGAGCCCGGACGCAGAGGCAATACTGACAATCCTGCCATATTTTTTCTTAACCATTGCCCTGACCACCGGCCGGGTGACGTTGTAAAATCCTGACAGGTTGGTATCCACCACCTTTGTCCAGACTTCCGGCTTCATCAGGGCAAACAGCCTGTCCTCCCGGATACCGGCATTATTCACAAGGATATCTATCCTTCCGTGGGCTTTTACAATGGCCTTGACCGCCTCTGCCGAGGATTCGGTATCGGTAATATCAAACCGGGCACACTCCCCTTTGCCGCCTGCGGCCCTGATCGCTTCAAGCGTTGCCTTGGCCTGATCGTCATTGGAAAAATAGTTGATAAACACAAATGCACCCTCTTCTGCCAGCCGGGCAGCCACGGCACGGCCGATTCCACGGCTTGCACCTGTTACCAGTGCGACAGGCCCCTCTTTATTCGTCATATCCACTCCTTGTTTCCGGTATGAAAACTGCATTATCATCTGGCAGGTTTAATTTCAACATTTATCGTGATCCCCATCGCGGGTGCTGATGCTGAAATGGCCTAAAAATGAAGGGTTTGGGGATCTGTTTTTACATTAGTTTCTTTACAAGCGCGCCTTTGGGTGGTATTTTTAACAGATCGTAAGCATTAACATGTTCATCAGGAGTTTTCATCGATGAAGCACATTGAGATCCGGTTTGGCAGCAACATCGAAACCCGCCCAACCGACGACAAGTCGTTTGAGGAGATGTTTCAATCGGTAAACCCGATGTTCTGTCTCTCGCAACGCGTCTGGAAACCCCAGATGGATATTTTTGAAACCCGGGAAGAGATTATTATCCAGGCAGAGATCGCCGGGGTGGAAAAAGAGGACATTATTATTGAAGTCAGCACCAAAGCGGTCAAGGTATCGGGAACCCGAAAGTGCAGTCAGCTGGAGTCTACCGCCACCTATCGGCTGGCAGAAATCCAGTTTGGTAAATTTGAACGGGTGCTCTACCTGCCAAGTATTATTGATGTGGAAAAGACACGGGCGGATTTTTCCAACGGATTTTTGGAAATAATACTTGGAAAACTTTACAATAAAGGTGATAAGAGGAATTTAGCAATCGACTTCTGTTAAATAATTAGCCAAAAAGGCGTGATAATGGATGACCTTCAACATCCCTCCGGCAAGATAAGCTCAGACAGCATACCTGAAACGCTGCCCATCCTTCCTATTGTAGACACCAACCTGTTTCCCAAAATGGTCCTTCCCCTGGTCCTGATCCAGCGGGAGGCCATCGAATTGATCGATGAAGCCATGGCCGGCAACCGCATGCTCGGGCTTTTGCTGTCCAGGCGATCGGATATCAACTCCAAACACACGGCAGAAGACCTGTTCAGGATCGGAACCGTGGCCATGATCCTCAAAATGTCCAAAATGGAAGATGAAAAAGCCCAGCTTCTGATCCAGGGACTGAACCGGTTCAAGGTAAATGAGTTCCTCGAGGGCAAGCAGTACATGCAGGCGGACATCACCGTGCTGGAGAGCCGGCATGCTGACAGGAACAAGGAAAACCGGGCATTGATGGCCAACATTGTGGAGCAGTACAAAAAAATCGTGGACCTGTCACCCGGCCTGCCTTCCGAAATGGGCCAGATGATCAAATCCCTCCAGGAACCGGATGTCCTTGCCGATATGGTGGCCTCCACCATCAATGCCCCGGTCCAGGAAAAACAGAAGGTCATCGAACTCCTGGATGTCAACCGCCGGCTTAAAAAAGTGACCCGCCTGGTCAATGATCAGCTGGATATCCTTGAGATGGGGTCCAAAATCCAGACCCAGGTCAAAGAGGACATGGATAAACGCCAGCGGGAATACTATTTAAGACAGCAGCTCAAGGCGATCAAGGACGAACTCGGGGAATCGGAAGAGGACAGCCAGGAGATCAAGGATTACCGGGACAAGATTGAGGCACGGAACCTGCCGGAAGAGGCTAGAAAAGAGGCCCAGCGCGAGCTGACCCGGCTGTCAAGGATGCATCCCTCCTCATCTGAATATGTCGTGGCCTCCACCTACCTGGACTGGCTGACCACCCTGCCCTGGGATGAGCGGTCCGAGGACCGGCTGGATATTGCAGAAGCCAAACGGGTTCTGGACAACGATCACTATGGCCTGGACAAACCCAAAAAACGCATCCTGGAATACCTGGCCGTCCGAAAACTCAAAAAAGACTCAAAAGGCCCTATCCTGTGTTTTGCCGGCCCGCCGGGCACCGGAAAAACCTCCCTGGGCCGGTCCATTGCCACGGCACTGGACCGTGAATTTGTCAGGATCGCCCTGGGCGGCGTCCGGGACGAAGCCGAGATCCGGGGGCATCGAAGAACCTATGTGGGGGCACTCCCGGGACGGATTATCCAGAACCTGAGAAAAGCCGGCACCAAAAATCCGGTGTTTATGCTGGATGAAATTGACAAAGTCAGCTCTTCCTATCACGGCGACCCGTCATCCGCACTGCTTGAAGTACTGGATCCCGAACAGAACTTCTCCTTCCAGGATCATTACCTGGATGTGGCCTTTGATTTAAGTGATGTCATGTTTCTGACAACCGCGAATGTTCTGCACACCATTCCGGCACCGTTAAGAGACCGGATGGAGGTGTTGGAACTGAACGGCTATACCGAGGATGAAAAGCTTAAAATCGCTACCAAATACCTGGTCCCCCGGCAACGCGAAGCCAACGGCCTGAACACCTCCCAGATCAAAATTACGGCCGGTGCCGTGAAAAAGATCATCTCAGGGTATACACGGGAGTCGGGCTTAAGAAACCTTGAACGTCAGATCGGGGCCGTCTGCCGGGGTGTGGCCAGCCAGGTGGCCCTTGAGGAAACCGAATCCGTGATTATCCGTCAGGATAATCTTCATCAGTACCTGGGACCTGTGCAGAACATGCCGGACCTGAGCCTGAAAAACGGGACGCCGGGCGTGGTGGTCGGGCTGGCCTGGACCCCCTTTGGCGGTGAGATCCTGTTTATAGAGGCCGTTGCCATGCCCGGTTCTCGGGGACTTACCCTGACCGGTCAACTCGGGGATGTGATGAAGGAATCGGTCAACACGGCACTGAGTTATATCCGATCCCATGCCCGAAATTTCAATATTGAAAACCAGTTTTTTGAGCAGAACGATATCCACGTTCATGTTCCCGAGGGTTCCATTCCCAAAGACGGGCCCTCTGCGGGCGTGGCCATGCTCACAGCCCTGGTTTCGCTTATCACCGGCCGGCCCATCAAACCGAGGCTGGCCATGAGCGGAGAGATTACCTTGAGGGGTGAAGTCCTGCCTGTCGGCGGTATCAAGGAAAAGGTCATTGCAGCCCACCGGGCCGGTGTCCGGTCGGTGATCCTGCCCCACTGGAACCAAAAGGATATGGATGATGTTCCCGAGAACGTCAAGGATGCCATCAATTTTAATTTTTTAAGTAAAATGGATGATGTGGTTCATGCTGCGCTTACCGATTAGATACCGATCCCGCTTAGGATTGCTTGTACTGCTCTGTCTATTGATGGCCTGCCACGGATGTGCCCGTACCATTCACTCCACGCCCCCGCGTTCATCATACCCTGAACCGGTCAAGAAGACACCGGTCAAAGATCCGCCCACCAGCCGCCCCTACTCCATTGCCGGAAAGCGGTACACGCCTTTGAAATCCGCCAAAGGGTTCTCCCAAAAGGGTATTGCTTCGTGGTATGGTAAAAAGTTTCACGGCCGGAAAACCGCCAATGGTGAAATTTACAACATGTACGCCATGACCGCTGCCCATAAAACCCTTCCCATGGGCACCTGGGTCAGGGTGTTCAATCTTGAAAACAACCGGCGGATTGATATCCGTATCAATGATCGGGGCCCGTTTGTCAGCGGCCGGATCATCGACCTGTCCTACACCGGTGCGAAAAAACTGGGCATGGCCAATCAAGGAACGGCCAAGGTCAAGCTGGTGGCTTTGGGACGGGCCACGGCCTATTCACTGAAAACATCCAAGCCGGTGAAGTATGAAGCCGTGGATTACTGGAAAGGCAACTTTACCGTTCAGGTGGGCGCATTCCAGGTCAAATCCAATGCCGTCAATTTTAAAAAGAAGCTGTCCCGTCGCTTTAAAAATGCCCATATCATGGTTCACCGGGACTGGCGCGGCACCTTCTACCGGGTCAGAATCATGAAATATTCCAACCTGAAGCACGCCATGGATTTTGCCGAGAAGTACAAGAATTCAGGACTGGGAAACGCCTTTGTGGTGGCTGAATAGGCACCCCTTGGGGTTGCAAGGGATATTCGAGAGCCATGATCAAGATTAAGGGTATCCTTGAAACACTGACCTTCCAGAATCCGGACAATCACTATACCGTTGCCAGGCTTAGGGTTGAACGCCTGTTGGACCCCATTACCGTTGTCGGACATATCGGGGGTGTTTCCGAGGGAGAAACTGTGCATCTTACCGGCAGGTGGGGTTCTCACCCCAAATATGGCGATCAGTTCAATGTGCACAGTTTTGAAATCATTCTTCCGGCCACGATACCGGGAATCAGAAAATACCTGGGCTCCGGGATCATCAAAGGTCTGGGCCGGGGTCTTGCCGATAAAATCGTGGATCATTTCGGTGACAGCACCTTGGCGGTCATTGAAAACGAGCCCGGCCGCCTCAGAGAGGTTCGCGGCATCGGCAACGCCAAACAGGCCCAGATCGAATCGGCCTGGAACACCCACCATAGTGTCCGCCGGGTGATGCAGTTTTTGCAGCAGTTCAATATTTCCACCTATCATGCATCGACCATTCTTAAAAATTATGGTTCTGATGCCATGTCCGTGCTGGAAAAAGATCCCTATGTGATTGCCAGAGATATCCCCAGGCATGGGTTTCAGATTGCTGATACCATTGCCATTCAAACCGGGATTCCTGAGGATGATCCCAGGCGGCTCGAAGCCTATATCCTCTCCTGGCTGCTTCAGTGTGAAGATGAGGGGCACCTGTTTTCAAGCCTGGACACCATTGAGGCGCAGTGCCTTAAAATACTGGGCCAGGAACCTGAAGCAATTGAACAGGCCATAGAAGAGCTGTCTTTAAAGGATGAGATCATCGTGGAACCGTTCACCCCTGCCGACCGGGTTTACCTGCGGCACCTGTTTCAGGCTGAAAAGGGGATCAGCGACCGGATCCATGCACTCCTGTCCATGCCGGAGCCCGGGCTGCCCATGGAAAAAGACCAGATCGTAGAGCTGGTTCTGTCTAACCTGGCAGTGAAACTGTCGGATGAGCAGCTTGATGTGATCAGCCAGGCCCTCCATCAGCGGGTGGTGGTGATCACCGGCGGACCGGGAACCGGGAAAACAACGTTGATCCAGGCCGTGTGCGCCGTATTCCGCAGGATCGACCGCAGGATCCTCCTCAGCGCGCCCACCGGGCGGGCTGCGCGCAGGCTTGCCGAAGTGACCGGTAAAAAGGCGTTCACCCTTCACAAACTTCTGGGGTTTGACCCTGAAACCGGATACTTTGAGCGAAACCGGTCCAACCCGCTGGATATGGATGTATTTATCGTGGATGAGGCCTCCATGGTGGATACCCTTCTCATGTATCACCTGCTTCAGGCCGTACCGGTTCAATCCCAGCTGATCCTGGTCGGAGATACCTTCCAGCTGCCCTCTGTGGGACCGGGTAATGTTCTGGCGGATATCATCGACTCTTCCACCGTAAAAACATTTTTTTTGACCAAGATTTTCCGGCAGGCGCGGCAAAGCCCGATTGTCATGAATGCCCACCAGATAAGAAACGGTGAGATGCCGGACCTCAAAGCCCATGAATCCAACGAACTTTCCGATTTCTATTTTATTGAGAAACAGTCACCTGCCAAGGTGGTAGAAGCCATTCTGGACCTGTGTTGCGATCGCATCCGGAAAGCGTTTCCCCACATTGATGAGATCCAGGTCCTCACCCCCATGCACAAGGGTGAAGCCGGTACCATCAATCTGAACCAGAGGCTCCAGGAGATGATCAATCCTGCAAAGGGCGGACTGGAGTCCAACGGCATGACCTTTAAGCCCAACGACAAGGTGATGCATTTGAAAAACAATTACGACAAAGAGGTATTTAACGGAGATATCGGTGTGGTCGACGAGGTGTCCAAAGCCCAGGGGAAAGTGTGGGTCAACTACGACAGCCGCCTGGTGGAGTATGATATTCCCGAACTGGATGAATTGACCCTGGCCTATACCATCTCTGTACATAAATCCCAGGGTTCTGAATACGCTGCTGTGATCGTTGCCCTGACCATGAACCATTTCCCGCTGCTCCAGCGCAACCTGCTCTATACTGCACTGACCCGCGGCAAATCCCTGGTGATCATTGTAGGATCGAAAAAAGCCTTTGAAACAGCGCTATGCAATAACAAAACCCAGCTTCGCCGTACCGGGCTGAAGCATAAACTGGAAAAGGCGCTACACTATGAGCGAGAAACCGACTTACGAGCAGCTGGAACACAAGGTCAGGGAACTTGAAGACCAACTGGATGCCCTGAAACACCACCGGCCGTCAGGCAGGATTCCCGGACATCCCCCCACTGAAAATGAACTTGAAGCCAAAAACCGGCTCATGAATACCCTGCTGGACAATTTACAGGTGGGGATCTTTATGGTTGAGGCCCCGACCGGTAAACCCCTTCTGGCCAATAAAAAGGCCATGGAACTTCTGGGCCGGGGCATCATGCATGATGCGGACAGAAGGACCCTGGCCGATGTTTACCAGGCCTACAAGATCGGAACCGGTGAGATCTACCCGGAGGAGCAGCTGCCGATTGTCCGCGGGCTCTATGGAGAAAACCATGCCATAGATGATATGGTGGTGATCCAACCCAATGGAAAGAAAATATTCCTTGAGGTGTTCGGCAGCCCGGTCACCGACCCGGAAGGAAACATCACCGCAAGCCTGATCAGCTTTTCAGACATCACGGAACGAAAACAGTTTGAACGACAGATTTCAGACCTTGCCGACCAGTGGCAGTCCACATTTGATGCCATGAACGCCGTCATCTGGGTTCTGGACAAAGACAACCGAATCATACGTTCCAACCGACTGGCAGAAACCATTTTCAACCGCCCCATGGAACAGATCCTGGGCAAATACTGCTGGCAGGTTGTACACGGTACTGCAGAACCCATTCCCGAGTGCCCCATATCAAAATCCCGGATAAGCCTGAAACGGGAAAGCCTGGAGCTCCAACTCGGCCAGTCCTGGTATGATGTCACCATCGACCCCCTGCTCAATGATAAAGGGGAGTTTCACAGATCCATTCACATCCTCACCGATATTACCCAGCGAAAACTCACCGAGGAAAAACTTAGAAAAAATGAAGAGCAGTACCGGCTTCTGGTGGAGCACCAGACCGATCTGGTGGTCAAAGTGGACCTAGAAGGACGGTTTGAGTTTGTCAGCCAGTCCTATTGCAATACCTTTGGCATGGATGAGACACGGCTTCTCGGCAGCAACTTCATGCCCCTGGTTCACCCGGATGATCAGGCCGCCACCGCCATAGCCATGGAAGCCATTTTCAAACCACCCTATTCCGCCTATATGGAACAGCGGGCAAAAACGGTTGAGGGATGGCGATGGATTGCCTGGATGGATACGGCCGTATTTAACGAAGAGAATGACATTGTATCCATCATCGGGGTGGGGCGGGATATCACAGACCTGAAAGAAATGGAAACCGAACTGCGGCACGCGCATAAAATGGAGTCCATCGGCACCCTTGCCGGTGGGATCGCCCATGACTTCAACAACATCCTGAGTATTATCCTTGGCAATGCAGAACTGGCCATGGATGATACACCGGACTGGAGCCCGGTCCATGCCAATATCGATAAAATTAAATCCGCAAGCCTCAGGGCCAAGGATATTGTGAGACAATTACTGAGTTTCAGCCGGAAGACAGAACTGGAACAGGTTCCCCTGAATATCTACCAGGTCATCCATGAATCCCTTAAACTGATCCGGGCATCCATCCCCTCCCATGTTGATATTGAACTGCACGATAACGGTGCTACATTCCTGGCCCTTGCCGATGCCACCCAGATTCACCAGGTGATTATCAACCTGTGCACCAATGCCGCGGACGCCATCGTGGAACCCACCGGCAAAATAGACATTTTTGTCAGAAATTCAGAGGTGGTTCCGGAATCCGGGGGGATAAGAAAAGGGCTTTCACCCGGCAGTTATGTTGAACTCATTATTAAGGATTCCGGAAGCGGGATCGATCCAGCCATTCAGGATAAAATATTTGACCCGTACTTTACCACCAAGGCGATTGGCAAGGGGACCGGTATGGGACTGTCTGTTGTTCACGGCATCATCGAGAGCCATCACGGGGTGATCTATGCAGACAGTACCCCGGATAAGGGAACCGCCTTTTACATTTTCCTGCCGGCCACACCCCAGCCCGCTGCACCTGCCGGTGAACCGGCAGTCACAAGCGGCAGCACCGTCACCGGGACCGTTCTTTTTGTTGATGATGAATCTGCCATCGTGGAGATGACCCGGGAAATCCTGGTCAGGCTTGGATATACCGTTGAAACCGAAACCAGCCCGATCCGAGCACTGGAGATATTTCAACGGGACCCGGACCGGTTTGACCTGGTGATTTCCGACATGACCATGCCTGAAATGAGCGGTGAGGTACTTATCCGCAAACTAAAAACCCTCCGGCCGGCCTTGCCCGTGATTCTATGCACCGGGTTCTCGACACAGATGGATGAAGACAGGGCCCGACACCTGGGAATCAGCGCCTTTGCCATGAAACCATTGTCCATGTCCAAAATTGCCGGACTGATCAAAAAGGTCATGGGTCAAGAAACAGGGGATGATCGTCCATTGACAAATGATGATCCATGATTTAACTTGTATACAAATTAATTAATTTAGGATCTGGCAATGATGAAACCAGAGGACTGCATTTTTTTTCAACTGTCCAGGGTGAGCCGAGCCGGAGCGCGCTTCTGGCAGAAAAAGGTGGCCGGGTTTGAAGTCACCTCAGCCCAGGCACTTGCCCTGCTTTTCCTGTTCGAACAGGATCAGGTCACCTCAAAGACCATTGGCGAGAAAACCGAATTTGACAGCGCCACCCTTACCGGGCTGCTGGACCGCCTGGAGCGGTCCGGACTGGTTGAACGACGGGAAAATCCGGATGACAGGCGGGCCATCCGGATCTGTCTTACCCGGAAGGGCGGGCATACTGCGCAGCAGATACAAAGTATTCTGGAGGAGGAGAACCAGGCCTTTCTATCCACACTGACCCCTGAAGAGGGCATGGTCTTGCGCGGGCTCCTTAAAAAGCTGTAAAAAAATTTATCGAGTTACCTTGCATACAATTAAATATCACACAAACAAAAGGAGAGCCGGCATGAACATCAACCCGGAATACGTCGAGACACTCAAACACGTGGTGAAAACCAGCCCGTTTCCCGATCACATGTCCATGGAGATCCTTGATATCCAAACCGATAAAGCAGATATTGTCCTGAGTCTCGGGCAATGTCACCTCCAGCCTTTTGGGATTGTCCATGGGGGTGTCATCGCCACCCTGATCGATACGGCCACCTTCTGGGCCGCCTTTCTCAGACTGCCCCAAGATACGGGTCTGGTGAATGTCGATCTCAAACTCAACTACCTGAGCTCTGTCAGCAGCGGCCGGCTGCTGGCCAAAGGGGTCTGTATCAGACCCGGAAAATCGATCTCCTATGCCGAGGCCCGGGTATTTGATGACAATGAAACCCTGGTTGCTCACGGTACATCCACACTCATGGCATTGAACGGCAAAGGGTTGGACCTGGGGATGAATAAATTTAAGGAATAACCGGTCCGGTTACAGGGAAAACCCCTGTTTGAGCTTTACCGGGTCCAGCCGGAACAACTTGGCATAGGATTTTAAAAAACCTTTGAGGAAAATGGGAGATGGCAGATCTTTGGCCCGGTTATCCTCAATGGCGCTGAGAATGGTCACGGAGATCCTGGAGATTTCAAAAATCTCCATCAGTTCAATCTCCATAAACTCTCTGAGTGTTTTTAGGTCCCTACCGGTAATCAACGGCTGCAGGTTTATTTTTTCAACCAGAGCCCGTGTCTGCTCCTCGTCAAGCTTCTCCTCGATTCGAGTGGCTACCTGCCGCTTGGCGGGTGCTTTTGCCGCTTGAAAAATGGGCATGGGTTTTTTCATGCGCGGCTCTGATATCTGCGCCTCTTCCAGGAAGCCCTGTGCCACCAGGGTCTTGTCATAGGCATTGCGCCGTTCTTCATCCAGCAGGGTTTGAAAGGCCTGCTCCAGGCGTTTGAGGATATGCCGGCGCTCATCATCTGAAAACAACGCATAGGTAGACAAGGAACCTTCCTCGTAAATAGCGAGTTGATCCCGGTATGCGTGGCGGATTTCAAACACCGATGCAGAGGGCACAATATCCAGGAGTTCGTAATGATTCAGTTCATCAAACGCTTTCATGATCACCCGATCAGATGCTGACGTGCATCATCCTCTTCTAAAATCTGATTGGCGATGACTGTCAGGTCGGTGGCACTTGAGGTATAGGAGTACTTTTCAATAAAGATGCTTTTTGAAACGGCAGCATCATAAACCTTTTCATCATATCTCACATTACCGATAAAACGGAACTGCGACAGAAAGTGCCGTTGGCAAACTTTTTCAATCACCTGTCCCAGGGTAGGATCGTCGCTTTTCCTGACCTGATTCATGATGATCTTGAATCCCAGACTGGAGAGCCGCTTTTGAAGTAACGCCCCCTTTTGTGCGTCCATCTGCCGGACCTGCTTTATTAATTTAAAACTGTGATTGACAGACGCACCAGACAGGTCCAGGCGGCTGGTCACGGCTTTGAAGACATGATGCTCAAGTGTTTTTTTAATCACCCTGAAATAGACCGATTTTAGAAACTTAAAGGCATTTTCGATGGAGGTGGGCTCTGACGTACAGACCAGTATCCCTTCGTCGGCCCCGAGAAAAAAATCAAGAATATTGTAATGGGTGCCTGCACCCAGGTCCAGCAGGACATAGTCATAGGGCAGGCGGGCAAGGCCTCTGAGAATCTTGTATTTTTGGGTGGCAAACAGATTGGCAATCTCAATCGAGCAGTTGGTGGAATTGATGAAGAACAGATTGGGAACCCGGGTCGGCATGGCCGTGGATGCCAGGGGAACATTGCGGTTTTCTAAAAATGTGTCAATCCCCTGATCCAGCTGCTTCTGCCCGATATAGGTGTGAAGGTTCGCAGCACCCAGATCCAGGTCAATCAACAACACCCGTTTTCCCTTCCTTGCCAGCAACACACCGATGTTAGAGGTGACCAGGCTCTTTCCCACACCGCCTTTTCCACTGCCTATTGAGATAATATGGGGCATTGGTTTTCCATATTCCAAGTGAAAATGACCATCATTTGAGGGATTTTACAACACCTGCCCGGGACATGTCAAGCAACCATTTGAAATATAAGCATTTTCTATCAATAAATAATATGATCCCAACACAACCCGCCATCAGCCATCCCACTTTTTTCATTTGCCAATTGCTTTGAAGCCAATATTCTTTATAATAAAAGCTTATTTTGTCCTGTATTACGAGAGCACATATGAACCCAAGCACCATAAAACACAACAGGGAAAACTGCTACGATAGAATATTTAAAGCTGTTTCAGAAGCACGGCACCCAGAGCCGCCCCCTGAGGGACTGTTTCAGCCCACCGCCGTCATAGCCCTGTTCTCCTTTGACCCCGAAGCCAGCCTGCTCTTTATCCAGAAAGCAGATACCAAGGGTTACCCGTGGGCCAACCAGATGGCATTCCCCGGGGGGCATTATGATCCGGATGATGTGACCCGTATGGAGACCGCTTTAAGGGAGTTATCCGAGGAAACCAGTATTGAACGTGACAATGTCGAGGTGATCGGCTCCCTGGGGCACTTTCAAACCATTAATAACAAGGATATTGAGGCATTTGCAGGGTTTTGGAACCGTGAAGGAAACATCCTGTACGACGCTGAGGAGATCTCACGGGTGTTCCAGATCCCCCTTAAAACCCTCATGATTACCCACCTATCCAAATCCTACCATCAGGACAGGCCCGATATCTACAGCTTGACCTATCCCTATGAGGATGTGGTGATCTGGGGCGTGACCGCCAAGATCGTGTACCACCTGATCCAGATTCTGCTGTAAATCTATAGATTTTTCTTGCGGGCGTTCAACCTGAGGAGCACCTTGAACGCCACCAGAAAGCTCAGCACCGCCAGGGAGGAAGGAAACCACAAGTGGCCTTGGAATTGCGCCTCACTGGATACCACATAGATTCCCTGAAGGGCAAAGATAAACACCAGAAAAGCAAACCCCACCACACCCCAGCACACCAGATTGGAATCATACCAGGGGGTGATCGGTTTTCTAAAAAATGGATTCTGGTCAAGCTGCATGGAAATGAATCAAATCGGATTTAACCACAACATATAGTATTTTATTATTGACAAACATCAATATATTGAACTATCATCATTCGCGTTTGCAGTATACACCATATACCGGATCAATAAAAGCGGCAGATTCCTAAAAAATACCATTCAGACCGAAGGAGCGCGATCATGTTCGAGCAGATTAAAAAACGGGACGGAAGAGTTGTTGAGTTTGACCCTTCAAAAATTACGGAAGCCATTGAAAAAGCCGGCATCGCCACCGGAGAATTTAACGGCAGGGAAGCTACAAAACTGACCCTTAAAGTGGTCACCCTTGCCAGGGATTTGAGACTCGGCCCCATTCCTGAAGTGGAGGAAGTGCAGGATATTGTTGAACGTGTGCTTCTGGACTCGCCGTTTTACAAAACCGCCAAAGCCTATATTATTTACCGGGAGCAGCATAACCAGATCCGGAAAATCGCTATCAATGAAAATGTGGATCTCATGGACTCCTACATCCGGCGTATGGACTGGAAGGTCAAAGAAAACAGCAACATGAGCTACTCCCTTCAAGGGTTGAACAACTTTATCTCATCAGATATCACTGCCGAATACTGGCTGAACAGGATCTACCCGCCGCAGATCAGAGACGCTCATTATAACGGAGATATCCACATCCACGACCTGAGTCTCCTGTCGGTATATTGCGTGGGATGGGATCTGCAGGACCTCTTGATCCAGGGGTTCAAAGGGGTGGCCGGCAAGGTGGAAAGCTCTCCGCCCAAACATTTCAGAAGCGCGCTTGGACAAATCGTCAACTTTTTTTATACCCTCCAGGGGGAAGCGGCCGGTGCCCAGGCCATGTCCAACTTCGACACCCTGCTGGCCCCGTTCGTCAGGGCAGACCGCCTTGATGCCGGCCAGGTCAAACAGGCGCTCCAGGAGTTTGTGTTCAACATCAATATTCCAACCCGGGTCGGATTTCAGACCCCATTTACCAACATCACAATGGACCTGGTCGTTCCTGCCACCCTCAAAGACACCCCCGTGATCATCGGCGGCAAATATCAAGTCGAGACCTACGCCGATTATCAGCCGGAAATGGACATGATTAATGATGCCTTTGCCCAGGTCATGATGGAAGGCGATGCCAAGGGCCGGGTGTTTACCTTCCCGATCCCTACCTACAATATCACGGCCGATTTCGACTGGGACAACCCCAACCTTGAAAATGTTTGGAAAATGACCGGAAAATATGGCATCCCCTACTTTTCAAACTTTGTGAACTCGGACATGTCACCCGAGGACGCCCGGTCCATGTGCTGCCGCTTGCGTCTGGACAACCGGGAATTGAGGAAACGGGGCGGTGGGCTTTTCGGCGCCAACCCCCTGACCGGTTCCATCGGCGTTGTTACGCTGAACCTGCCGCGGATCGGCTACCTGGCCGATACAGAAGCCCAGTTCTTTGATACGCTGGATGAACTGATCAGTATTGCCGCAGAATCCCTGAATATCAAACGCAAAGTGCTTGAGCGCTTTACCGAGGGTGACCTGTACCCCTACTCCAAATTCTACCTGAGACAGATCAAAGAAAGCACCGGGGTCTACTGGCGGAACCATTTCTCCACCATCGGCATTCTGGGAATGAATGAAGCCTGCCTCAATTTCATGGGGCACGGTATTGCCACAGACCAGGGACAGCAGTTTTCCATCCGGGTCATGGATCATATCCGCAAGCGCATTGAAAATCTTCAGGAGGAAACAGATGAGATTTTCAATCTTGAGGCCACCCCGGCTGAAGGTACGGTTTACCGGTTTGCCATGAAGGATAAAACGCGTTTTGAAGATATCATCTGTGCCAATGAGGCTGAATTCCGCGAGGGTAAAGACCCCTTTTACACCAACTCCACCCATCTGCCTGTCAATTATACCGACGACCTGTTTGAAGCACTTGAACTTCAGGACCGCTTGCAGACCAAATATACGGGCGGAACGGTTCTCCATCTTTTCCTGGGAGAGGAGGTCTTTGACACCCAGACCGTCAAAAGCCTTGTGAAAAAGGTGTCAAGCAGTTATCATCTTCCATACTTCACCTTGACACCCACATTCAGTGTCTGCCCCTCCCACGGATATATTTCCGGAGAGCATGCCGCCTGTACCCAATGCGATGCATCCACGGAAATCTATTCCAGGGTAGTGGGATACCTCAGGCCCATCGGTCAGTGGAACGACGGCAAGCAGACCGAATTTGCCATGCGCAGAACCTATAACGTGGCGTAATCCTTGACGACGGCCATGCATATCGGCGGATTCCAGAAAAACACCCTGATTGACTTTCCAGGAACACTCTCCTGCCTGGTATTCACCCAGGGGTGCAATTTTTCCTGCCCGTACTGCCACAACCCGGGTTTGATCGCCGGTGGTGAGACGACCATCGGCCACGGGCAGGGGTGGACCACCGGCAGTATCTTCCGATTTCTAGAAAAACGAAGAGGCCTGCTTGACGGCGTCGCCGTTACCGGTGGGGAACCCTGCCTTCAGCATGATCTGGATCTATTTTGCAGAACAGTCAAAGACATGGGGTTCAAAGTCAAACTTGACACCAACGGCAGCCGGCCTCAGATACTCCAGTCCCTTCTGGACGAAAACCTGGTGGATTACATTGCCATGGACATTAAAACCAGTCTGCCCAACTATCACCGGGTTTGGCGCACCCTGTCAAAGGACGGGGCCCAAAACGGTGTGAAGGTCATCCAGCAGAGTATTGAACTGATCATGGAAAAGGCGCCCGGGTATGAGTTCAGAACCACCTGTGCCTCTCCGTTCATTACCCCGGAAATCATGGCAGACATCGGGGAAATGATTCAAGGCGCCCAGCTGTATCACCTCCAGGCATGCACCCGCCATACCGGGGTGCTTGACCCTGATTTTGCACAAAACCCGGATCACTTTTATACGTCAACACATCTGGAGCGCTTTCGCTGTATTGCCCAATCTTTTGTTGAAACCTGCCGGATTCGGTGATACAGATGGATGCCATGATACCGCTGGATGCCATGCCCCTGGTTCGGGCCAGAATCGACTTGAACGCCATCAGGCACAATGTCTGCCAGCTCAAGGCCAAGTGCCGCAGCCAGGTGACGTTCATGGCTGTGGTCAAGGCCGACGGATATGGTCATGGCGCTGTGGAAGTCGCCCGGGCAGCCTTGGAAAGCGGTGCCCAATGGCTCGGGGTTGCCAGACTTCATGAAGCCGTGGAACTCAGACATGCCGGTATCATGGCCCCGATCCTGATTTTCGGTTATGTGCCTCCCGAACAGGTCCCAAAGCTTCTGGCCCTTGCCCTGAGCACCACGGTCTACAACCTGGAGATGGCCACTGCGTTGTCCGAAGCAGCCGTTTCTTTGGGAAAACCACTGAATGTCCATGTTAAAATCGATACCGGTATGGGCCGGGTGGGCCTGAT
>QZLA01000177.1 GCA_004796375.1 Desulfobacteraceae bacterium | reverse complement strand
CCTACGGCCTGCCCCAGCGCCACATCATCAACCGCACCTTTGTAACCCTGATGATGGATGCGGGCATGGATTCTGCCATTATCGATCCCCTGGACCAAAAGATCATGGCCACCATCCGCACGGCGGACATGCTTTTGGGCCACGACCAGTTCTGCATGAACTACCTCAAAGGGGTTCGCGCCGGCCAGATCGAAAGCTAAATGTATCAAACCCACCGGAATCCCCAAGATTCCGGTGGGTTTCTCTTCCCTATTTTCACAGCACCATCCCCCGTGATTCATAAGAATTGTTATTGAAAGGGTCAATTGGCGCCTTTTGAATGTATTGTGGCATAAATCGCTATAGTTCATTTCCAGGAATGATTTATATTGTATTCATTGAACAATACCGTACACCCTAAAAATGGAGATGAATGCAATGAAAATAGATACCACCCACCCTGTAATGGTGACCGGCGCGACCGGATACGTCGCAGGCGTCTTAATTCAGAAGCTGCTGGACGCCGGCCTGACCGTCCATGCCGCAGTCAGAGACCCGGAAAAAAAGGATAAACTTAGATATCTCGACGAAGCGGCCCGCACCGCTTCCGGAACCATTAAGTACTTCAAATCTGATCTGCTCAAGCAGGGATCGTATGCCCAGGCCATGGCTGGATGCCAGGTCGTGTTCCATACGGCCTCCCCGTTCACCATAGATGTGAAGGACCCTCAAAAAGAGCTGATCGATCCTGCAAAACTAGGAACAAGAAACGTGCTTGAAGAGGCTAACCGAACGCCGTCCGTCAAACGGGTCGTCCTGACGAGCAGCTGCGCGGCCATTTATGGAGACAATGCCGACCTGAACAAAACCCCTGAAGGAATTTTTACGGAAGAGGTCTGGAACACCAGTTCCTCTCTGGAGCATAATCCTTATTCATATTCGAAACTTCTGGCAGAAAAAGAGGCATGGGAAATCAACAAGAAACAGAACCGTTGGGAGTTGGTTACCATCAATCCAACCCTGGTTGTCGGCCCGGGTCTGAATCCCTTTGCCACATCGGAAAGCTTTAACCTGATCAGGCAGTTTGGAGATGGCACAATGAAAGCCGGGGTGCCCAATCTCGGATTCGGCATCGTCGATGTCCGCGAAGTTGCACAGGCACATCTGAATGCGGCATTTACACCCCAAGCCAAAGGACGATACATTCTTCATGGACATGATTCAAGCTTCCCGGATATGGCCAATGCGCTCATGGATAAATTCGGTAAGGATTACCCGATCCCAAGACGCACCCTTCCCAAATGGCTGGTCTGGCTCGTGGCACCTTTGGTGGACAAGGCCATGACAAGAAAATTCATTGCAAGAAATGTAAACTATCCCTGGAAAGGCGATAACAGCAAGAGCAAAAAAGATTTGGGAATCCGGTATCGTCCACTCAAGGCATCCATGGAGGATTTTTTCCAGCAGATGATTGACAGCAGACAGGTAGAACCATCCAGCTAACCTCTAACAGACAGCCGGTCCGCATGTTTTGTGGTAATTGAACATGAAACTATGGTACAAACAAGGTGCTAATTGGAAAATGGCATATGGACCGGCTGTTTTTCAAAGAATCGGCGCCTTGCAAACCAGAGAAAACAGCAGAAAGGAAGCGGTATGATTCAGGCAACAAAGTTCATCGTAGATCCGGTCTGGCGTATTTTACTCAAGGATCTGGGGGTCTCTGAGGATGAAGTACTGCGCAGGGCCCAACTGCCGTTGGATCTGTTTTCCCGTAGCAACGCCGACCTGTGGGCTGAAGAATATTTCAAGCTGTGGGAGGCGCTCGAACAATCCTTAAAGACCCCCTGCTTCCCGCTGGAACTCGCCAGTTCGATCACAGCTGAAGCCTTCACCCCGCCCATTTTCGCTTCCCTGTGCAGTCCAAATTTGAATGTTGCCATGGAGCGTCTGAGCCGGTTCAAGCGGCTGATCGGACCGATGACCCTGAACGTGGAAAAAAACGCTTCCGAAACCGTACTGACACTGGATTGTCTTTTTACTGAACTGCCGCTGCCTGAGTCCCTGGCTGTCATGGAGCTTGTTTTCCTGACAAATTTGGTAAGGCTTGGCACACGGGAGTTCATTGTTCCTTTGTATATTTCCTCAAAAACTGAGTTTTCTGACGTGAATCGATACTCGGAATACTTTGGCAGGATTCCGGTCCGGGGGGAACATTATCAACTCAAATTCTCTGCTGAAGATGCTGCGCGGCCCTTTATTACTGAGAATCAAGGCATGTGGGACTTTTTTGAACCTGAGCTAAGAAAACGCCTGTCTGATCTGCAAAAAGACACCTCATTTGCCGGGCGGGTCCGCAGTGCGCTTTATGAACTGCTGCCCAGCGGCCGGGGCACGTCGGATATGGTGGCTCAAAGTCTTGCCGTCAGCAAAAGATCGTTGCAGCGCCACCTGAAAAGCGAGGGCACCAGTTTTCAAAAGGAACTGAATAAAACCAGGGAGAAACTGGCCAGGCATTATCTTGCCAATTCCTCACTACCGGGTTCCCAGATATCCTTTTTATTGGGCTTTGATGATCCAAACTCTTTTGTCCGGGCATTTCGTTCCTGGACAGGGACCACCCCTGAAAAAATCCGATCAGGAGCCATTCACTGAACATGTTTAAACCACTATCTACCGAAAACATTCATCCGGACAATCACCGCTTCTACAGAATCACACAGGTGGCCTATATTATCGGTGTGTTCGGCCATATTTTCGCAGGTATCCGTTTTTACAAACTAGGTATTATGGAGATGGTCTGGTTCAACTGTTTTTATAGTGTACCGGGTTTTGCTTTTGCGTTCTTTGTCAACCGGAAAGGACACCACAATCTTGCATTTGCAGTAGCGTTCACAGAATTATTGCTGCATCAGGCCTTTGGCATCTATTTCATTGGATGGGACAGCGGCCTTTATTTCTGGCTGATCTACCTGATCGGCCTCTCGTTTTTCAATGCCAATTGGGGCAAAGGGATCCGGTTCCTCCTCTTTTCAATCGTCTTTGTTGGATTCATCATACTATATCTGTTTTTCAGAACCCCTGAATCCTATATTATGTCGCCTTCCCAATACCAGTATCAATATCTGGCCTCCAGTACCGTAGCATTGTTACTCATTGGCTTGCTGATCAACTATTATGTCCAAAATGCCAGCAAGGCTGAAAGCAAGCTCAAGCTGGCCAACCAGGTATTGTCTGAACAGAAAATCCAGATTGAGAAAACGCTTGATGAACGCAATCATGCCTATGCCCGCTTGAATGAAGAACTCAACGAAGCCGCCGAGTATGTAAAAAACATTCTTCCAGAACCAATCAGTCAACCCGATTTGAATGTGGAGTGGCGATTTATCCCTTCTGCTTCGTTGGGTGGAGATGCGTTTGGATACCACTGGATCGACCCCGACCATTTCAGCGTATATCTGATCGATGTCAGCGGTCACGGGGTCGGCCCGGCCCTGCTCTCTGTTTCCGTAATGAACACCTTGAGATCACAGTCCCTGCCTGACACGGATTTCAAATGCCCGGAATCTGTTCTGGATGGGTTGAACAAGGCCTATCCCGGTGAATCAAACAATGACATGTTTTTTACCATTTGGTACGGGGTGTACAACTGCCGCACCAGGCAGATGGATTTTGCCAGCGGGGGGCACCCACCGGCGCTATTGATCGAAAACGCCACAGAAAAAAACAGGACAGTCAACCGCCTCCGGACACCGAATCTTGCCATCGGTACGGATGAGGATACCCGATACTCAAAGGATACGCTGTTGATCCGGGAAAACAGCACATTGATTCTGTTTTCAGACGGGGTTTATGAAATCGAAACGGCCCAGGGAAAGATGTGGCGCTTTATTGAATTTGAAGAACTCGTCCTTGATCTTAGGAGGAAAGCGCCCCATCTGCTGGATCAATTGATTTCACAAGTCATGGAGATCAGTGGCTCCAAAGTGTTTGACGATGATTTCACGGTTGTGGAAATCCAGTTTAAATAGACCGTTATGCCGATGATTCATAATGGCCTTTATGCCCGGCCCATTTGGGCAGGTCATCGTGAGGTTCGATGACCCTTGCGCCATAAAAAATATGACAGGTGGGTTTAAATGAATCAGGTATGTTATTGATATGCCCAAAATCAAACTACGATGGAAAGGCTAACCACATCCTGCGCCCCTCATCGGCAATTGGTGTGCCACACCTGCTGCAGCTGACCTTGCACGGCAAGATGCGTTCACACCTGTTTTGCTCATTATTGTAGAACACCAGATCATTCAAACCGGCGGTTAATCTCACATGGCGCTTATGAAAAATTGCGGCCCACTGCATGGGTGCGCCATGCAGTTTTTGACAAGCAAGGCAATGACAGATTTTTGCATCCACCGGATCTGCGCTCACCTCATACCTTACGGCCCCGCAAAAACAGGAAGCCTTATACTTTGCAGTAAACCCGGTGTTCTCTAAAGACCCATATTCAGGCCCCAGAGAATCAGGCGATAAATCATTCATGGGACAAATTCCTTTAAACAATTCTTCTGATGATGTTTTGTTTCAGAAGACGTTTTGAAAGCGGTTTGGTTCTGAGCAGAACATAAGTGGCGCCGGTTCCGCCGTCACATTTTCTTGCACTGGTAAAGGCTGCAACCCATTTTTTCCATTTGCCCCGGGTCAGCCATTCAATGACTT
>QZLA01000312.1 GCA_004796375.1 Desulfobacteraceae bacterium | reverse complement strand
TCCCCGGCCATTGCTGATGATGTTCATGCTGACTTTATTCTGTTGACCCATGGCCATGGCGACCACCTGGGGGACACGGTCAGCATCGCCAACCGCTGTGATTCACTGTGTATCTGCGAGAATGAACTGGCCAATTACCTGGCGTCAAAAGGTCTGAAAGCGCATAACATGCACATTGGCGGCGCCAGGGAGTTTGATTTCGGCAGAGTCAAGCTGACACAGGCGTTGCATGGGTCCTGCACCCCGGACAATGAATGCCATGGCACTGCCACCGGATTGATCATCACCTGCGATCACAAGACCATCTATCATACCGGAGATACCGGCCTGTTCACGGACATGAGCCTGATCGGCGAACTGAATGCCATCGATATTATGCTGGTTCCCATCGGGGATAATTTTACCATGGGCATTGATGACGCCGTTCTGGCAGCTAAATTTGTCCGGCCTAAAATGGTTATCCCGATGCATTATAATACCTTTCCCATTGTTGAGGCAGATCCAGAAGAGTTCAGGAAAAAGGCTGAAGACAGTCATGTGGCCTGCACTGTCCTTGAATTCGGACAGGAGATCGATGTCTGATATACCTGACGGTTTGGCACATAGCCCCGAGGCGCTTGCGCAATATACGGAAGATGTTTGATTAATGGAGATCATTAAGCGTTTAAAGGCGATCTCGGATGAGACCCGTCTCAGGATTCTCTTTGTTCTGCTTCAATATGAGCTGAATGTAAACGAGATTGTTTCCGTGATCGGCATGATACAGTCCGGGGTGTCCAGGCACTTGAAAATCCTCATGGAATCCGGTCTTCTGGCCAGTCGTAAGGACGGTAGTTTTATCTACTACTCCGCTGTTGAAAACGGAGACAACCAAAGGATCATCGAGGTGGTCCGCCATGCCCTTCAAGAGGAACCCCGGGCCCTTCAGGATATCCGTGGTGCTGAGCAGGCCATCCAGGATCGGCTTCGCAGGACCAAAATATTCTTCAGGGATGTGGCCAAGGACTGGGATACGCTCAAGCGCCAGGTGATCGGCGGTCTGGATCTGGATCAAATTATTGAAGAAAAGGTCTCAGGATGCAATGTCATTGCCGACCTGGGCTGTGGAACTGGGGAACTTCTTGAGCGGCTGGACGCCAGGACATCCCCCCAGCCGACAGCACAGCTCATTGGTGTGGATTCCTCGGTTGAGATGCTGGATCTTGCCCGCAGCCGGCTTTCTGGGTCACTCAAGGTAAATCTTCGCCTGGGTGAACTGGAACATCTTCCCATGAGAAATGAGGAGGTCCAGTGTATTATCATGAATATGGTGCTTCATCATATTTCAACCCCCAGGGATGTCATTTTAGAAGCCAGCCGGGTCATGGCCCAGGGCGGGGCGTTTATCCTGTCTGAGTTTGAACAGCACGACAATGAAAAGGTCCGCAAGATCATGGGCGGTGCCTGGCTGGGGCTGGATTCAGGGAAAATCAGATCATGGCTGGAGCGGGCCGGGTTCGAGTGCCGGTCACAGCAGACCCATGCGGTCAATCACGGATTGCAAGTCAATATTTTTTCATCAATAAAACGGTAATGGAGTGTGTGTTATGATTATTCCGGTTATTCTGGCCGGTGGTTCGGGGACACGGTTATGGCCGCTGTCAAGACAGTTATTTCCCAAGCAGATGATTGCAATCACCGATGAGTTCACCATGCTGCAGAACACGGTGAAGCGGCTCCAGGGTGCAGACAACCTGCTGGATCCCATGGTCATATGCAATGAGGAACACCGGTTCATGGCTGCTGAACAGCTCAGGCAGATCGAGGTAACCCCCCATACTATTATTCTTGAACCTGTTGGAAAAAATACGGCCCCTGCCATCGCACTGGCGGCCTGCAAGGCACTTGAAAATGATGATGATCCCGTACTGCTGGTCCTTCCTGCAGATCACGTGATCGAAAACCAAGAAAATTTCCACCAGGCGATTCAGGAGGGAATGACTTTTGCCCTGCAGGACTATCTGATCACTTTCGGGATTTTACCCAATGCGCCGGAAACCGGTTACGGGTATATCAAAAAGGGCGAAGCGCTTGACAGCACTCTCGATGTCAGCCGGATTGAACGGTTCGTTGAAAAACCGGACCGCGACACGGCACAGCAGTACCTGGACTCGCAGGCATATTGCTGGAACAGCGGCATGTTCATGTTTAAGGCTTCTGTCATTGTCAATGAACTTGAAAAACAGGCGCCCGAGGTGGTCAGCATCTGCAGAGCCGCCATTGAAGCGGGGACCCAGGATCTTGATTTTTTCAGGATATCAAAGGATCTGTTTTCCAAAGTACCCTCCGATTCCATCGATTATGCCGTGATGGAAAAAACGGAGCAGGGCGTGATGATCGGATTTGATGCCGGATGGAACGACCTGGGATCTTGGGAGGCCCTGTGGCAGACCGGGGATAAGGACCGGAATGCCAATGTCATCAAGGGAGATGTCATTGTTCATGATGTTCAAGGCTCCTACCTGAATGCCCAGGAGCGACTCATCGCTGCTGTCGGGCTCGAGGACGTGGTGGTGGTGGAAACCTCGGATGCGGTTCTGGTATCTCCCAAGGACAGGGTCCAGGACGTGAAAAAAATCGTCGAGACCATTAAAACAGAGGATAGAAGCGAGGCCGTGAATCACCGGAGGGTCTACCGGCCCTGGGGCGATTATGAAACCATTGATATTTCAAACCGTTACCAGGTCAAACGGATTACAGTGAAACCCCAGGCCAAGCTCTCATTGCAGAAACATTACCATCGTGCGGAACACTGGACTGTGGTCTCGGGATCGGCGCTGGTGACCAAGGACGATGCCACCATACTGCTCAAGGAAGATGAATCTACTTACATTCCGATCGGTGTCAAACACCGCCTTGAAAATCCGGGCAAAATTCCCCTTGAATTGATCGAAGTACAATCCGGCAGCTACCTTGGGGAGGATGATATTGTCCGGTATGAAGATGTTTACGGGAGAAAGGAGGGGTGAATCAGAGATAATCGCCCCGAAGTATCTTGATCTTTTCTTTTGATACCAGCGTTTCCATTTCGTCCAGGATTCGGGTCAGGCCGGCCGGAGGTGCCGCGTTCCTGTCTAAAATATCGGCCAATTCCGAACGGATGCCGGAAGACGCCTGCTCAACGTCATCAAGCAGGCGTGATAACTGTTTTAGATTTTTTTCCGGATTATTAAGCCAGCGGGTATAGGTGTCTAATTTTTCAAGTGCCTGATCGGCCTTTAAGGCGATGATGCCGGGATCAGGCAGGGCGTCCTCAGAAGTGAAAACCAAAGGTGCTTCGATTTCCGGGAGGGTGGATGTTCCCGTCACAGTAGTACGATGAGCGTCTGGCGGGGAGGCGTTTCCCTGGATCTTCCTGTGAAGCATGTCCTCGAAAGAAGGCTGGTCTGCCTGGGGATGATTTTGCTGCCCGGGGTGTTTTGCCGGGGCGCGGGGGGTGGCAGGTGATTGTATTTTCGAGTCGATTTCCTTCATTTCACGGCGTCCGGGGAATAAAAGTATTGCAAATCAGTGAAAAATAATTAAAATTAATGCGAACTAAATTTTCTTATATAAAGAGGCCAATGTCAAGATATAAAACGGAGCAGATTAATGGCTGAGGATGGATTCACAAGCTTGAAAGGGCACTTTCTTCTCGCAATGCCGGGGTTACCGGACCCGAATTTTGCACAGACCGTCACCTGCATGTGTGAGCACAATGATTCAGGGGCCCTGGGATTTATCGTCAACAAAATCCATCCACTTCTGACCGGCCGTGAGCTATTTGAAGATCTGAACATTGAATTTGATGCCAGGGTCGACAATCTCAATGTATACCTTGGCGGACCTGTACAGCCCAGCGGTGTGTTTGTAATTCATGGTGAGCCGTTTGACTGGGAAGAAAGCATGAACATCAACCCATGGCTGTCATTGAGCAATTCAAGGGATATTCTGGAAGCCATCGCGGTCGGCAAAGGACCGGAACAATTTCTCATCATGCTGGGTTGTGCCGGCTGGGGACCCTACCAGCTGGATAATGAACTCAGTGATAACGCCTGGCTGACCTGCCCCATATCGAAAGAGATCATCTTCTCCGTGGATACTGAAACAAAATGGGAAAAGGCCATGATGCTCATCGGCAGTGAGACATCTTGATTCGGGATGACAGCTAAGGAATCCATTTCAACCCAGATCGAGCAGATTGCCAGCGACACCGGGAAAATCATCGAGCGCATGGCCGGGGAACCAGGGCTGGCCGATCCCATTACGGAAAAATGGCTCACCACCTGTTCTGCTATTCCTCACCACCTTCAGTCCGGATATTTAAAAATTGCCGTTGCCGGAAGCATCAAGTCGGGCAAAAGCACACTCATCAACGCCTTATTGGGTAAAGATCTGGTTCAGCGGGGTGCCGGGGTGGTCACGGCCATGACCACACGGATCCGAAAAGGTAAAAAGCACCTGGCAAAGATTCATCTGAAATCATGGGATGAGATCAACGCTGATATACAGGAGGCGTTAACACTCTTCCCAGAGAGTGAGACCGTTGAAGCAGACAATGATGTCAAGACCCTTGATGCTTTTGATATCCGGCGGCAACATGACCGGTCATACCTGTTCCAATCCCTGGAACGGCTGAAAACAGCGATCGGACCTGACAGCGGGGGGCTGAGGCCTGAAACGGTGCTTATTCAGAATGCGCTGGAAGGCTATGAACGTGCCGGGGAATGGGTTCAAGCAGATGCATGCGTTCTTGAGTTTTCCGGAAAGTCATTCAGCCGCCACAAAACCTTTTCGGCAGATCCTTCAATGGCCATTTTTGTCAGGGATATCGAGCTTGATGTGCCTGTCCAGACCATGGATTCCCAGGTTGAAATTGCCGACTGCCAGGGCGCAGATTCCATCGATTCACGGCAGCTGATGCATATCCAGAATTACCTGGAGTCTGTCAATCTGATCCTTTACGTCATCAGCAGCCGCACAGGGCTTAGAGAAGCAGACACCCGGTTTATATCCCTGATCAAATCCATGGGGCTTGCCGGTCATATGGTGTTTGTCAATAACGTGGATATCAGTGAACACCAGAATATGGAAAACATGGCACACGTATCCCGGAGGATCGAAACCGAGTTGGCGTTACTGGTTGAAAATCCCCGGCTGTATTCGTTCTCATGCCTGTATGAGCTGTTTGAAAAGACAGAAAACACCCTGCCGGCAAAAGACCGGAAGCGGCTCAGTTTCTGGCGGGAAGACAAAAAGATCACCAGCGGCTCCAGAAAGGAAACCGATCGGTTTTTGCAGGACCTGTCTTCCCGTCTGGACAAGGACCGCTTCAACCTTCTTGCTGCCAACCCCCTGAAGCGGGTGGAACTAATTCTTCATGCAGCATCTAAAAAACTTAGCCTGTATACGGCAGCGCTCTCGGAGGATTCAAAAAAATCGGATCAGGCCCTTGAAGAGATGATCCGGATCAGTGAAAACGCACAAAAGATTGAAGCCATTGTAGAACACTCCTTGACCAATACGACCAAAAGCCTGGAACAAAAAGTCAGGAAGGATATCAACCTGTTTTTTTCAAAGGGAAACGGACAGGTGCACAGTCGTCTGGATGCATTTATAAAGAGCTATGCCTTTAACCTGGAATCGTACGATACTGCGGCTGCCCATTCCGGGGTTCCGGCTGCCCTCTATCTGATGTTCCAGGATTTCAAAGCGGCTTTTGACAGTTTTGTTGCGCGGGAAATTTATCCACAGCTGACCGGATTTGTCAGCGAAATTGAAGATCAGCTCAGTACTTATTACGGATCGTTGTTTAACTCCTATCAGATTGAGCTGCGGCGGGTCGATCTTTTAAGCGGCCAGGCAGAGCACGATCGTGTGGAGGAACAGGAAATACTTACGGATGCACTCGACTTTGCCGGGTTAAAACGGATTCTGGGATTGAGCCTTCCGGTCTTGACCCTTCAACTGCGCTACTCTGCAAGGATCAAACTGTCTGCCTTTGCAGGGTTTGGCGCACAGTCACTTATGGATATCGCTTCCCGGATATTCAATAAACCCGGGGCGAATGTGAGGAGCACCGGGTTGTCAAAAGCAGCAAGATCCATCAAAGTCCAGTGCATAAGGGCACTGCCTGCACAGCTCGAGAATTATAAACACCAGCTCATGGAGCAGTTTCTTGTGCCGTTGATCCAGTCGGCATCCAGGGAGTTTGGTGAGATCATATCACAGGGTTACCAGCTGTATGATACCAAAAAGGAAGAGATTGAAGAACAGATTCACAAGGATCGCGGGTACAAAAAAGAGCAGGGAGAGGATCTGGATCAAATGCTAAATGATATCAACAAGATCCTGGTCAGGATTGAAAAAATTGCTCTGGTTTGAATCGCAATTGGGCAGAATGTGTTTGATAATCCGGTTAAATATGATATGAGAACGTATTCTGATTTGTATTTCGTTAATCTGATATCGGGCGGACATGGAACGATTGGGGTCACTACATGCGGAGATGAGATCGATGGATTCGGAAGATGTGTTTCTTCTCCGGCTGAATCTGCTGATTGTTATGGTAAAAGCCTCCTTGAAAGGATACCCTGCGGGCGAGCATCGTAAGCAGTCGGTTCTTGAGAATGCGGCCACGCTTCACAGGATGGCCTTGGACCCGGATCTGTGTCATCGAAATAAACGGATATCTTCCCATCTGTTCAAGGAGCGGGTCAAGCTGTTAAGCATTATGGCCACGGCCATTATCTCAGAGGAGTATCCCCTGGGAATTTATAGAAGGGATGCGGTTTACGAGAATATACGAAATTTATCTGAGCATGCATTCCCCGAGCACCAGTTCAAGTTGTTCCCCGACATTCTGAAAGTGGCTTAATATGCCTGGCGGAGGGCAGAGCCTATTATTGAAAACGTTAAAATAATCGTTGTCGAGGATGATTCTCTCATTCGGACCCTTACCGTCGATGCACTGACCTACTGCGTCAACAGGGAGGTCAAATCCTTTGATTCCGGAAAAACGGCCTGGCAGTTTCTGAGCAGTGGCGGCGCAGTCGATATTATCGTCTCAGATATGGATATGCCGGGTATGAGCGGTATGGAATTACTGTCAAAGGTCAAGTCGACATTTCCTGACATCATTTTCGTGGCCATGTCCAGTGTGCCGGAACATGAGGCTGCTCTCCTGCAGAAAGGGGCACATGCATTTCTGGCCAAGCCTTTTGATATCAATGACCTGTTCAATATCGTTCAGCGGTTTGTGGTCGGTGATTAGAGTTTGTCGACCGAAGGGACCACCCGGGCCTGAATCTGTTCTCCAAGTGCCCGTGGGGAGAAATTCAGGTGCCTGAAGATCTTGTCTTCAAGCATTTTGCTGTTTTTCCACATCATATCCACCCTGAGGGCCATTGCCCGGTCATCCCCATATTTTTCCTGGATATAGGTCAGCCGTTCATCCAGAGAGACAATCCGGTCATGCAGGATGCGTTTGTCCGAGTAGTTGACAATCTCAACCTCTGTCACCGGGCCGCCAAGGGTGTACCGGTCCAGTATCACATGCTGGCGAATAATGTCGGCAACCTCAGGGTATCCCATGTTTTGAATCAGGGTTTTACCGGTTTCGGAGTGCATCTCCCCCGTGGAAAAACTTTGAAATTTGGTTATATCATGCAGGAGGGCGGACACCGCAGCAAGGCGAAGATTGATTCCGGGATAGATGGGCTGGAGTGAACATCCCAGAAAAGAGGCGACCCGGCACACCATACGACAATGGTCTTTAATATGGTCCGGCATGGTCATCCGGGCCATGATCCGATAGCACTCTTTTTGGTCGGGCAGATTCATCATTTTACTGTGGTATCCAGTCCATAATTATGTATTGAAGTTATACTCTTTACTGCTATTATAGAAAAGATTTATTTTAAAGGCCTAACCCAATGCTGAAAAAAATCATTTCGGGCGGTCAGACCGGAGCGGATTTAGCTGCCCTTGATGTTGCCATTAAATTCGGATTTGAGCATGGCGGATGGATACCACAGGGGCGTTTGACCGAAGCCGGTCCGCTCCCCCTAAGGTACCGGCTCAAAGAGACACAAAGTGCCAGCTATCCTGAACGGACCCGTAGGAATATCATGGATTCAGACGCCACACTGATCGTGGCCCGTGGAGAGTTGACCGGCGGGACCCTGTTGACCCGCAAGATAGCGGTTGATGCCGGTAGACCGCTTTGCCTGATTGACCTGTCGTCAATAGAGGATTTTGAAGGCGCAATGGTGGTACACGGGTTTTTATTTGATCACCGGATTGAGGTGCTGAATGTGGCCGGTCCAAGGGCCAGCCATGATCCGGGGATATACGATGATGTAAAGATTATCCTCGAAGCCATGCTCTATATGATTTATCTTGAACATTACGAACAGGAGCTCAAAGAGGGGGGGATCGATTTCTCAGGCCAGGAGTTGACAGCCATCGCTTATACCACACCGGATACCATGATCACAGAGATAGAGGAGCGGCTCTCGCTCAGACAGAAGGCTGCCATTGCACGGCTGGATTCTTCCAGGATATGGGCGCTCTATTTTTCCATGCTGGATTTTGTCACTGCCGTGCTGGGTCTGACGCCGGACATCATGGACAACCGGGAACAAAAACTTGGTATGGCCGATTATCTCAAGCTTGATGCCCCGACCATTGAGGACATGGTGATGGAACTGGTTAAGCGGTTGAAGCAGAAACTTGAAAATGAATATAACCTGAAAGTTATCCGATGATCCCCATTAGAGATACCCAGCAGTCAGAGTGTTTTCCTGTTGTTACTTACGGTCTGATTGCCCTCAATCTGATGGTGTTTTTATTCCAGCTCACCATCGGGCTGGATAATGAAGCATTCTTTTACACATTCGGACTGGTACCGGCAAAGTATACCATACCCGATATGGCGGTGTATTTTTCAAACACCAACCGATTTCTCTCCCTGTTCACCTACATGTTTCTGCACGGCGGGTTCATGCACTTTTTCTTCAACATGCTCTCCTTGTATATATTCGGGGACAATGTGGAAGAGCATTTTGGCCCCATGCGGTTTGTATTGTTCTATATTGCATCGGGTATCATCTCCGCAGGATTTCATTTTTTTCTGAATGCCGCCTCACCCGTGCCGACCATTGGTGCGTCCGGGGCGATTGCCGGTGTGATGGGCGCCTATTTTCTGCTCTATCCCGCATCCCGGATACTGACCATCATACCGATCATCATTATTCCCTGGTTTGTAGAGATACCGGCGTTCATCTTTTTGGGCCTGTGGTTTCTTCTCCAGTTTTTTAATGCAACAGGCAGCGGTGCCGGCTCAGGGATTGCCTGGTGGGCCCATATCGGTGGTTTTATCGCCGGCCTGGTCCTGGTTAAGCTCAACGAGAAAATCCCGCAGACCGGTGCCAGAAACAAGGTCACCCGGTTTACTGTGAGGAAAAAAACGCCGCGGCTCCAGCAGATTAACACCCGGGGGGTGAACAATGACGTTGATCTGCTTGGAGCGATCGAAATCACCTCCCTGGAAGCGGTTTCAGGATCAAAGAAGCTGGTGAACATCCCCTGGGGGTTCTATAACCGACTTTACCGGGTCAGTGTGCCCCCCGGTGTCAGGCAGGGAACCAAACTCAGGCTTGCCGGCATGGGAAAAGCAGATGCAAATGGACGGCGCGGTGATCTTTTTCTGGAGGTCATGATTAAAAATGCCATTTAAGTCAATTGCCAGGGGTATTGCAGCATTAATGATCTCTCTGTTGATACTGGTCATGGCTGCCATTATTGTATTGCCCTCGTTTATCACACCAAGGATCAATGACCGGATAAGCCGCCAGACCGGGCTTCACGATTTTAACAGCACACTTGAAAAGATCGGGCTGAACCGCCTGGTTTTCAGGCAGATTCGCACGGGAAAAAACCTGTTCATTGATACGCTGACCCTGGGGTACTCTCCTGCAGGTCTTTACAGGGACGGTCAGGTGGATACCGTGGAGCTGTCCGGGGTGACCGTGAAAATCAGCCGGGATAAAGATGGTCGATTCCGTATGGATGATCTGGAAACACTCATGGGGGTGGACCGTGGTCCGGCTCAGGAAACACAGGGCCCCATCGTCCTTCCCAGGCAGATCGAGATTCGTCATGGCATACTTGAGCTGGCGGGCAGGGAGAACACCCTTCACCATCTGCCGTTTTCTGCAGGGATCAGACCCGAAGTGCACGACCAGGATCTTGAGGTGGCAGCAAATGGGGTTATTCTGGGTCAGCCTTTCACCTGCCTGCTGACCCGGAATCTATTAACCGGAATCTCAGTTCTGGACGTTCGTTCGGAGCATCTCAACATCGGGAGACTGCTGCATGACCTGCCAGTGACCATCCCACAAACCGTTCGGACAGATCCGACTGATGTCCGGCTGATCCTCCGGAATATGAAGGAAGCTCAGGTCTCAATGACCCGTGTCAGGGTTCACCAGCCCTATCCGTTTGAGATTCAGGATATTCAGGCATCTGTGTCACTGCTGTCCGGGCATGTAACATCCAAAGGGCGGTTTTTCGTGGATGCATTGGAGAACCAGGCCCGCCTGGAGTACAGCCTGGGCGTGGATACCCTCGATGGTGAGGTGAGCCTTGACCTTTTGTGCCCGCCCATCAAGAACCTGAAATTACCCTCATCCTATTCGTCTGGTGCTGACAGTGGGAGTGTGCCAATGGAAATGGTGATGTCTGATGCAGGATTCGACCTGTCGGTCACCGGGGATACGGCACAGGGCGCAGCCAGCCTCAAGGTGTTTTCAAAACAGTCCCGTGCGGTATTACAAGGGAACCAGGTGGATGCTGGGGAGTGTGAGCTCACTTTATATGCCGATTACAACACAGAAAAGCCAGGCCCGTTTTTAAAGGCCAATGTTCAGGCATCTTCACGCCAGGTGACCGTCACTACACCCACAGGTAACGGATCTGCAGATGCGCTGCGCATTGCCGGCAAATGCACGCTCCAGAGTGATCTTGGGTATGGGGGCCGATTTGAAACCTGGATTGACAACGGTCAGGCTGTGCTCAATCAGGCACCTGTGCAGTTTAAAGGGATTACTGTTTATCTGCCGATAAAATATCCATTTGAGAAAACGCTTGATAATGGAAGGGTTCTGGCTGATAGTTGCATTTACAATAATGTCGATCTGGGAAAAATAAAAACCTTTCTCACCCAAACGCCTCAAGGCTTTGACGCATCAGGCCAGGTGCTGTTCAATCACATGCCAGGCATAAACACCCGGTTTGACATGGCCGCAGATCTGCTGTCTGAAAACAGCCCGGGCATTGATTTCAAAGCCCGGGTGGAGTCGTTTGAATTTAGCCAGGATATGGTCAAAGGCTTTCTTCCGGATTCACTCAAAACGCTTCACTTCAATGGTAAAGCAGGTGCCTCAGCTTCGGTCGCTTTTCAGAACCGGCAGATCAAATCCGGCCTGGATTTCAAGATCAGCAACACCCGCCTGGAATGGCCGGATAAAGCACTGGTGATGGAGGATATCAATTCAAAGGTTGCCATCTCCGATCTGCTCAACCTTCAAAGCAAACCTTCACAGGTCCTTGATATCGGCCGGATTCAGATGAACGACTTCCATTTGACCGACGCCAGGCTGGCCTTTGGTATTGAATCGCCTTCCTCTGTTCTGGTTGAACAGATGAAAGTGAATTGGTGCAATGGACAGGTGTCCAGTGAAGCTTTCAGGGTGCCGGATCAAAACGGGCAGTACCTGTTGACGCTGCACTGCGATCGCTTAGAACTGTCAAAGCTGCTGGACCAGGTCGGTGCATTCAAGGCACAGGGGTCAGGGACAGTCAATGGCAGGATCCCCGTGTCGTACAACAAAGGAGAGATCTCCTTTGACAAGGGGTTTTTGTTTTCAACACCCGGAACCCACGGCAGGATCCTAATCGAAAACACCGACCACCTCCTTGACGGAATCCCCCAGGGCACTGTACAGTACAACCAATTGGACCTGGCGTCAGAAGCACTCAAGGATTATGGATATGAATGGGCACGGCTGGAGTTCAATTCCCAGAAGGATCTTCTCCATTTAAACCTGCAGTTTGACGGCCAGCCCACCAATCCTGTCTTACCGTTTGAATTTAAACAATCGGTAGGATCATTTGTCCGTGTGGACTCATCAAGCCCGGGTTCCAAATTCCAGGGCATCAAGCTGGATGTGAATGTGAAAATCCCCTTTAACCAGGTGCTGAAATTTGGTAATCAGTTTAATCAGCTTATAAATTAAAGGAGGCAGAAATGCCAAAAACAATAGTGATACTCATGATATGGCTGGGCCTTGCTCTGGCAACGTGGGGCTGTAAGTCCAGCCATGAGGTCGATGTGAAACCGGTGGAAATCAAACCCATTCACATTACCATTGATATTAATGTCAAAATAGACAAAGCCCTGGATGATTTCTTTGATGATATTGATGAGATCGAAGATGAAATCAAGGTGAACGAATAGGAGAAGATCATGAAATCTAATCGGCTCAACATAATTGGTATCCTTTGCCTTGCCTGCATCATTCTCATGGCTGCACCGGCAATGGCCAAGGGGATCAAGGAAAGAATGAAAGCCCGGCTGCCCGTCATTGTCCAGCTTAAACAGCAGGGCATCATCGGAGAAAATTACTTTGGTTACCTTGAGTTTGTCACATCAACCATCGAACAGCAGGAACTGGTCAATAATGAGAATGCCGACCGGAAAAAGATCTATGCCCATATCGCTAAAAAGGAGGGAGCGTCGGTAGAACAGGTCGGTATCCGCCGGGCCAGACAGATCGTGGAGAATGCAGAAGCCGGAGAGTTTCTTAAGAATAAAGAGGGCCGCTGGTACCGCAAAGGTCAGTGAGCATAATGGGTGGTTCAGGTTTTTTCGTATTTTTAGGCCTTGACATTCCATGGGTGAACATATAGACAAGGGTCATAATGTCAGGTAGAAACCTGAAGCGCAGATCAAACTGAATTTAGAAATAGTTTTTCAACATTTCAAGCCATGAAGGCTGCGGCACGAATGCCCCTGCTTTTATGGCTTTTTTATTTATGGAGCTTACAATGAATTTAATTTCGACCCCCAATTCTCACAAACATCAGACTCGCCTTGCACCCGGTTTTTTCATGATTTCAATCATTTCACTGACCTTTTACCTGTTATTGCTGCAAAGTCCCGTTCCGGCCGACGCACACTTCGGTATGATCATTCCTTCGGACAATATGGTGATGCAGGCGGACAAAAGAACCATTGATCTGGCTCTCTCATTTTCCCACCCCTTTGAGGGGCAGGGCATGGTACTGGACAGGCCCGCTGCCTTTGATATGTACACGGCAGGCAAGAAACATTCTCTGCTTTCCGAGTTGAAGCCTGCCAAAGTCATGGAATATGACGCCTTTTCAATACCGGTTAACATTCGTCGCCCTGGAATCTATTCCTTTGTCATGACACCGCAGCCCTACTGGGAACCTGCGGAGGATTGCTTTATCATCCATATCACCAAGACCGTTGTCACAGCGTTTGGTGATGATGACGGTTGGGATGCCGAACTGGGCCTGGAGACGGAGATCGTACCGTTAAGCAAGCCTTACGGGCTTTATGCCGGCAACCTGTTCCAGGGGATTGTCAAGGTGGACGGAAAGCCGGTGCCGTTTGCCGAGGTGGAAATCGAGTATTATAATCAGGACAACCGTGCAACAGCGCCCACTGATTATATGGTCACCCAGACCATCAAAGCTGACGCCAATGGTGTGTTCAGTTACTGTGCCCCCCGTTCCGGCTGGTGGGGGTTTGCCGCTTTGAGCACCTCGGACAAAAAAAAGATGCATAACGGACAAAAAAAGGATATAGAACTGGGGGCTGTAATATGGGTTAAATTTGAAAACTGGCAGGAAAACTGATCCATGCATATATCAGAAGGCGTTCTATCCGGACCGGTCATGGTTTCAGGGTTTGTGCTGGCTGCGGCCGGCACGGCCCTGGGATTGAAAAAAATCGATTATGACCGGATCGTTCATGTGGCCATCCTGGCATCGGCATTTTTTATCGCATCGCTGATCCATATCAATATCGGACCGGTGAGCGCCCATCTGATTCTGAACGGGATCGTTGGGCTGCTGCTGGGATGGGCTGCTTTTCCGGCCATATTGACCGCGTTGCTGCTGCAAAGCATCTTTTTTCAATACGGCGGTCTGACCGCACTGGGCGTGAATGTAATGATCATGGCCATACCTGCCCTTCTGAGTTATTACATATTCGGGCCGTTCATCGGCAGATCGGCCCGAATGACGTTTATCGCTTCCTTTTTAACCGGGTTCATGTCCATACTCCTGTCCGCACTGCTGCTGGGCGTTGCATTGTGGATCACGGAAGAAAATTTTTTCGAAACCTGTGTGGCGGTTGTCAGCGCCCATGTACCGGTGATGATCATTGAGGGGGTGATTACGGGCTTCTGCGTATCCTTCCTGATCAAGGTGCATCCGGAAATTCTGCCAAAGGCAGGAGAGCGATGAAACACCTTTGCAAATTTCTATGCATCATGTTGTGTGTCACACTGGTGGTTCCTGCCGCAGCGCTTGCCCACAAGGTGATTGTGTTCGCCTTTGTGGAAGATAACCGGATTTTTGTCGAGGCCGGCTTTGGCAGCCATAATCCGGTTCATCAGGGATTGATTCACATGGTTGATGAGACGGGTCGGGTGTGGTTCGAGGGCCGGACCGATGACCAGGGAAAGTTATCAATCCCGGTGCCTCAAGCGATTACAGGAGACCTTGAGGTGATAC
>QZLA01000280.1 GCA_004796375.1 Desulfobacteraceae bacterium | reverse complement strand
TCTCTCCCTGGACCAGATCAAAGGTTTCGGTTTTTGCCCGGTATTCCCGGTCTTTGAGCACCTGCCTGCGGATCTCCTCATCACTGAGATATTCGGGCACCCGGGGAGAAAAAAGCTCCTCCTGCCGCCCCTGGTCGACCAGGATATCCCGGGCGTTCAATGCGGCCGCCACGATATGCTTGCATCCGTCACCCGGATAGGGGCAGTCGCACGCCGTATGCACCATATCATCGGAAAAAGCCACACGGGTGGTGTAATTCCCGTAATTTCCATCCATGCGGTAGATGAACTCCTTTTTCTTCAAATCCCTGTGACTAAGAAGATAAGAACCAAACCGATAAATTTTTTTCCCCCGCTCATAAACAGCCTGGGAATCTGCAATTCTTGTCCGGATATACTCTCTGCTCAATGCAATCATGCGGGATCATCCTATAGGTCTATGGGTGATATTGTTTGCCCTGGAACGAATCCCTCTGTTCCAGGGTGTGCTGGATCAGGTTAAAGGTGTCGCGGTATCGGGCGGACCACTGGGGTGCGCGCAGTTCTTCAGGATGGGGGTCGCCCGTGATGCGCTGGATCACGACCTCCCGGGGCAGGCGTTCAAGAAAGTCACACACAATATCCACGTACTGCGCCTGGGTCAGGCACTGGTACTGGCCGTCAAGATACATCTCATCCAGCCGGGTGCCCTTGACCACGTAAAGCAGGTGGAGCTTGACCCCGTTGATGCCCATGCGGCCCAGGGTTCGGGCAGTGTCGAGCATCATCTCTTTGTCCTCGCCGGGCAACCCGAGGATCACGTGCACACAGATATTGATGCCCCGGTTTTGGGTCATGGCCACGGCCTGTTCAAACGCTTTGAAATCATGGCCGCGGCAGATCAGGCTCAAGGTGGTGTCATGGACGCTCTGGAGCCCGTATTCGAGCCAGACCAGGTAATCCCGGGTGTAAGACTGGATCAGGTCGAGTTTCTCCGGATCGATGCAGTCCGGCCGGGTACCAATGGCCATGCCCACCACGCCCTCACAGGACACGGCCTCGTCATACATCTGCTTGAGGTGGGCCACCGGCGCATAGGTATTGGAGTAGGACTGGAAATAGGCCAGGAATTTCTGGGCCTTGTACTTTTTCATCATGGGGATCTTGCCGGCCTCGATCTGTTCTTTAACGGACATGCCTTTCAGGAACTGACCGGACCCGGATCCCTTGGCATTGCAGTAAATACAGCCCATTGAGGCCAGGGTGCCGTCCCGGTTGGGGCAGGACAGCCCGGCATCCAGCGAGATCTTCTGGACCCGTTCGTTATAAAGCCCTCTGAGATATGAGTTGTAATCCGTGTATCGTTTCTTTGGAATCACCGTACAGCAACCTTTTCTTGACCTTGGCACCATCCGACTATATATTAGATATCCATGAATTTTAACAGTAAAAAATACGATGTGATAGTGATCGGCGCGGGCCATGCCGGGTGTGAGGCCGCCCTGGCCGCGGCCCGGATGGGATGCACCACCCTGCTTCTAACCATCGATCTTGACAAGGTGGCTGCCATGCCCTGCAGCCCCTCCATCGGCGGCATGGCCAAGGGGCAGCTGGTCAAGGAGATCGATGCCCTGGGCGGGGAGATGGCCAAGATCTCGGACTCTTCCGCCATCCAGTACCGGACGCTGAACACCCGGAAAGGTCCGGCCGTCCACTCCACCCGGACCCAGAACGACAAATTCCTCTACTCGAGGAACATGAAGCTGGTCCTGGAAAAGACAGACCATCTTGACCTGAAGCAGGCCATGGTGGAAGAGATGATTGTTGAAAACGGCGCTGTAAAGGCGGTGGTGGACCATACCGGATTCCAGTATGAGACCCAAACCCTGGTGATTGCCACCGGCACCTTCTTAAAGGGGCTGGTGCATATCGGTTCCTCCCAGATCCCGTCCGGACGGGCCGGCGAGTTTGCCTCCATCGGCCTGGCCGAAGCCCTGTTCAGGGCCGGGTTTGACATGGGACGGATGAAAACCGGCACCCCGCCGCGGCTCAACGCCAGAAGCATCGACTTTGACCGGTTCAACCTCCAGATTTCAGATCAAACGCCCAAACCTTTTTCCTACGCCACACGAGAAGTGACCATGCCCATGCTGCCCAGCTACATGGGCAATACCAACACGGTCACCCATGATCTGGTAAGGAAAAATCTCAAGTTTTCCGCCCTGTACGGCGGTGCCATCACAGGCCGGTCTGCCCGGTACTGCCCCTCGTTTGAGGACAAGATCGTCAAGTTTCCCGACCGGGACAGCCACCATGTGATCCTGGAATATGAAGGGATCGATTCGGAAGAGATCTATGCCAGCGGCCTTGGCAACAGCCTGCCCCTGGATATCCAGTACCAGGTGGTGCGCTCGGTGGAAGGGCTGGAACAGGCCGAGATCATGCGGCCGGCCTATGCCATTGAATATGATTATATCAATCCCCAGGAACTGTTCCCCACCCTGGAAACCAAACGGATCCAAAACCTGTTCCTGGCCGGTCAGATCAACGGCACCTCCGGATATGAAGAGGCCGGTGCCCAGGGAATCTGGGCCGGGATCAACGCGGCATGCCGGGTCCAGGACCGCCCGGAGTTTATTCTGGACCGCTCCCAGGGCTATATGGGCGTACTGATCGATGACCTTGTCACCCGCGGCACCATTGAGCCCTACCGCATGTTTACCTCCCGGGCAGAATACCGCCTGATCCTCAGAGAAGACAATGCCGACCTGCGCCTGGCTAAAATCGGGCATGAACTCGGGATGGTGGATGAGCAGACCCTTGCCTTTACGAGGGAGATCCAAAAGCAGACCGCAGCAGAGATCGAGCGCGTCAAGCAGACCGTGGTAAAACCCGACCCTGAAACCAATGATTACCTCAAAGGGGTGGGCTCCAACACCCTGACCACCGGGATCAAGCTCGAGCAGCTGCTCAAACGGGCGGAAATCTCCTATAAAGATGTGAATCACCTGCTTCCGGCGCCGGAACCGGTCCATGAACGTGCCAGGCAGCAGACCGAAATCGAGATCAAATATGAGGGGTACATCAACCGCCAGCACCGGGAAATTAAAAAATTCAAGGATATGGAAAAGATCCGGATTCCCAGGGACCTGGATTACAGCGCTGTGCACGGACTGTCCAACGAACTCAAGGAAAAACTGATCAGGATCCAGCCGGCCTCCATCGGCCAGGCCTCACGGACAGACGGCATGACACCGGCCGGACTGTCGGTCCTCATGGTGGCTGTCACGGCATTCAACCGGCAGCGCAAAACCTTGACTTAAGGGAATCTGACGTTATCTTAACAGCATAACTTATCAATATAATTCCAATTTCCCATAAAGGATATGATGAATGGCAGATGATTATTACCAGATACTCGGCGTGGACAAATCCGCCAGCGCCGATCAGATAAAAAAGGCCTACCGCAAACTGGCCCTGAAGTACCATCCGGATAAAACCAAGGGCAACAAGACCATGGAAGCCCAGTTTAAAAAGATATCCGAAGCCTATGCCGTACTCAGCGACCCTGAGAAGAAACAGCAGTATGACACCTACGGCTCAGCCGATTTCCAGCAGCGCTTTTCCCAGGAGGACATCTTCAGGAACTTTGACCTGGGGGATATTCTCAAGGAGTTCGGGTTCGGCGGGCAGGCCCGGGGCGGATTCGGCGGGTTCGGTCAACAGGGACGCGGCGGCGGATTCTCCTCCGGCGGCATGGGCGGCAACCCCTTCTTTCAAAACATGGGGGGCGGCGGCCGCGGCCACCAGCAGGCGCAGATGAAGGGCAATGATCTTGAGTACGCCCTCCCCCTGACCCTTGAAGAGATGATCAGCGGGACGGCCAAGACCATTACCATCTCTGACGGCAAAGGCACCAAAGCCATCGAGGTCAAGATCCCCAAGGGATTGACCCGGGGCAAGAAAATCCGCCTGGCCGGCAAAGGCGAACCCTCTTCCTACGGCGGCCCTGCAGGCGACCTGTTTATCAAGTCCCAGCCCGTGGATACCCCGGGTATTGAAATTGAGGGGAATGATATCCTCTACTCAAAAGAGGTCCGGCTGACCCAGGCGCTCCTGGGCGGGAAAATCGAGGTGACCACACCCACGGGAAAAACCATCAGCCTGAATCTCCCGGCCGGGACCAAGCACAAAGCGAAAATGAGAATACCGGGCCATGGTATTCCCCATATGAAAGGAAGCGGCACAGGGGACCTGTTCATCGTGATCCAGATCCTGATGCCCAAATCTCTGAGTGCCGAACAAAAAGCACTTGTTGAGCAACTCCAACACACAGGACTATAATTCACCCATGCCAACGTTTACTCCCCTGATTACTGAGCAGCAGATCCAGGAAGAGACCGCCCGTGTCGCAACACAGATTTCCAAGGATTACGAGGATAAAGACCTTATCTTAATGGGCATCCTGAAGGGCTCGTTTATTTTCCTGGCAGATCTGTCACGAAAACTGACCGTCTCCCATGAAGTTGACCTTCTCGGGGCATCAAGCTACCAAGGCACCGCATCTACAGGGGCTCTTGAGTTTACCAAATACCCGGATCTCGACCTGAAAAACCGGGATATTCTTCTAGTTGAAGATATTGTTGACACCGGAAGAACTCTGGTTGCCATCACTGAATACATTGAAAATCTGAACCCGAATTCCTTAAAAATATGCACGCTGATTGACAAACATGAGCGACGTGAGTTAAATATTAAAGTTGATTATGCGTGTTTTTCACTTGAAAAAGGTTTCATTGTTGGTTATGGACTTGATTATAATGAAAAATATAGACATCTTCCCGCAATCTATGACCTCGAACTATAGAAACCTGAAATAACTTGGAACAAGGGGAATAAAATGATTATCACCTGCAAAGCGTGCTCTACTAATTTTAACCTGGATGATTCTGTGTTGAAAAAAGAGGGCACCAAGGTGCGGTGCAGTGTATGCAGCAGCATCTTCACTGCATTTCCTCCTCAGGAAGACCTGCTGTCTGACGGACTGGATCTTCCTGATTTCGATGACTTGCCGATGCCTTCAGAGGAAGCACCGGCCCAGGCGGTTGCCGAAACTGTTCCCGTGGGCATGGATGACCTGGACAACGGTGCCATTGTCGACCTGGACCTTGATGAAAATTCCCTAGGCATTGATGAAATCATTGAAGATATCATTTTTATCCCAAAAGAGCCTGAAGACCTTGACCAGGAAACCGTTGAGCCCCCCGCACCAGAAGAACCCGAGGCGTTGGCCAAGGATGATGAAATTCCTGAAGTGACGCCGCTGCCCATTAAGGAAGAAAAAGACGGAACCGGTGAACTGGCAGACCTGAGCATGCCGGAAGATGATGATTTTAACCTGGATCAGATTTTCTCCCTTGAGGACCCCGGGGATGTTGGAGAACTCCAGGAAGAAAAAGAGGAAGCAATAGCAGAAGAACCGGCAGCCGAACTGGAAGATCTTGACGCCGCATTCACCATCCGTGATGAAGACCTTGAAGAGCCCGAACCTGAACCTGCTGATGATGCTCTGGATGATGAACTGGATACTGGTGAAATTCCCGATGCGGATGAAGCACCCGGACTCGATGAGGTGCCGCCCCTGCCGGAAGATACCGATTTCGACCTGGATGTCCCCCTGGATATTGAAGCGGATCTGGAAGAGGAACCGGATACTGAATTAACTCCAGAGGTCGGGAAGATAGAGGCGCACGAAGAAGATGCCCTGCCTGCTCCGGTAGAGCCCCTGGTTGAAGACACCGAAGATGACGCCCATGAGGGGGAGATCGATTTCGATATTGACGATGTCAGCACTGAGACAGATATCGAAGAAGAAGTTATCGCGTATATTTCCGAAGACGATGAAGATGCAGAGGACGGAGAACTTGAGCTGGAATTCACGGAGAGCCTGACCGATGAAACAGATGATGAATTCAGCCTTGAAGACACCTCTGATATTGACATGCCGGACCTTGATTCTGCTGAATCGGTCTTGGATACGGACATCCAGTTTGATCAACCCGATGACGATGGACCCAGCCTGTTTGAAATCGGTTCAGATTTTGGGGAAGGGTTCCAGGAGGTTGAACTCGACCTGGATGATGACGATGAGGATGCCATAGAGGACGGACTTGAGTTTGAAGATGGTGAACTCAAACTTGAAGAGGATGTGGATAACGACACCCTGGCCTTTGCCGATCTTTCAGATGATGTAGACTTTGACGCGCCGGGCGAAGAACTCGACCTGGAAACCCTGGATGAAGTTGAAGATGAAAGCATCGCTGCACCCGTTTTTGAGGAGGATGCCGCCAAGGAAACGGAAGACGATGGCTTTGAGTTTGATACGGATGGCGAACTGTTTTTTGAAGGGGATGAGGATGAGGAATCCGGCGATGAGGGCCTTTTGACCTTTGAACCGGATGACGCAGACGCCGGTGATGAGGGAGAGCTTGAGGTTGAAGACGATGGCCATATGCTTGAATTTGATACCGGTGATGACGAGGAGGAAGAGGAAGTCTTCGGCATGGAAGAGGAAGGCGAGCTTTTTCTCGAGGAGATGGAAGAGGGAGAGGAGCTGCCGCCCCCTGAGGATGACGGCGAACTGATTGCACTTGACTCGGAAACCCTGGAGGAGGAAGGTGAATCCCCCGGGTTTGCCCAGGCACCGATCACCGCGCCCTCAGACGGTTTCGAGGATATTGACAGCGGTTTTGAACTTGAGTTTGATATGGACCCGGACCTGGGACTGAGTGACGGTGGAGACCCGGACTACCTGGAGCAGGAAACCCTTGAGCCGGATACCAACGGCGACACCCTTGAAATGCTTGAAATTGATTCCGGGGATGAAGGGGAAGCGATTCTTGAAGACCTGAGCGAAAGTGATGATTTCAAGGAATATGACGAGGTCATCGAGCATGAAGAGGAACCCGAAGTCATCATGGATGATGACGGCACCATCATTGATGGAGATGCCCAAAAGGGCGACATCACACGACCGGTTCCACCGCCGCTGACAGAAAAGCATTTTGGCAAGCCCCCGAAGGTCAGACGGAAAAAAAGCGGCGGGTCACCCATTGTCAAATTCTTCCTTTTTATTATTTTCCTGGCCCTCATGTTCCTGGCAGCATACAGTGCCAGCGTCATGACCGGATATAAGATCCCGTATATTTCAGATCTCAAGATCCCCATGCTGGACAAATACCTGCAGCCGCCGCCACCGCCACCGGAACCGGTGCTGGTCTATCCCACGGATCCGAGTGTCAGTGCCCGGTTTGTGGCCAATGAAAAGGCAGGCAACCTGTTTGTCATCACCGGAAAGGTGGTCAACGACTCCAACATTTTTATCAGCCACATTCGAGTTCAGGGTTCCCTGATTACGGAAAGCGAAGGCACGCCAAGAACCCAGGCTGCTTACTGCGGCAACATTCTCAGCGACGAACAACTTAAAAAGGGAGATCTGGCTGAACTCAACAAGATCCTCGGGCGGAAGACCGGTGAGAAGAACAATAATGTCAAGATCAAACCCCGTGGCATGGTGCAGTTCATGATCGTGTTCTCAGATCTGCCGGCCATGCTCAAGAACTTTGAGGTCAGGGTGGCGGGCTTTGACCGGTTGCCGGCCAAAAATAAAAAATAATTATTGACTTAGCCCCCGGACAAATGCTATAAGTATCGGGTTTTTTCGGCGACGTAGCTCAGTTGGTCAGAGCATGCGGCTCATATCCGCAGAGTCCGGGGTTCAAATCCCTGCGTCGCTACCAGATACTAAAAAGCCTTGCCAGTCATGGCTTTTGACATAAGCGAAGCCCTTATTTTCGAATTTTGTACAAGGTAATACATTTTGCTGATACAGAGATCGAAAATGAGGGCTTTTCTATTTCTGTGCCATTTACAAAATCTCCGAGTTACCTTGTACGTGTTGGAACCATCTATTATTCAAGATTTGATAGAGGGGCACAAAACATATCAAACTGACATGCCGGGAGGATATCCATAAAAAAACCGCCTGGAAACGACCTGAATTATAGACACACGCCGAATCGCCCTCAATCGCTTATACACTTTATTGCAAATGGTTTTGGCCGCTCAACTGAACGTTTTTGTATTTCCTATCGTCCTTTTTGAAAGATCAAATAAAAACCCATCAAAAGACCTGACCTGTGAAAGGCATAGAATGATCCCAAAGGATACCTGCCC
>QZLA01000410.1 GCA_004796375.1 Desulfobacteraceae bacterium | reverse complement strand
GCTGAAGAATACCGGAATATCCGTGGCACCACCACCAAAGAAGATGACAAAATCCTCGAACAGGAGGGGGTACCGGTCATTAAAATCCCGCTTGTGAAGAAATCTGATGAAGATATGAATTAAGAAGTTCCGTTCCTCTTTCACCCATCTGAACGGCTGAATAATGAGAAAAATTTGATTTGAGGCTGATCCCCTCAGTGTGTGGATAAAATTGATTTACAAAGGGTTTAAGATTTGTTAGCATTGTGTTAGCATTATGTAATAAAATGGTTAGAATTGACCATGGTTTTAAACGCGTTGGAAGACAAAAATGGTGTTTCCATGATTAAAAAAAAGGCCCTGTATTCATATTTTTTTGCCGCATTCCACAAATCGTCACAGGAATATGGGTACGGGTTCAAGTCATATCTGGAGCGAAAAGGCTGCATGTCCGCGGCATTTGCCACAATGATACTCAAGGGGCACCGGAAGGCGTCGGTAAAGAAACAGAAGTTGATTGCCAAAGCCTGCGGCTATGATTACGAAGATTACCTGGCGCTGGGTAAATCCATTCTTCAGAATAACAATACCATTCACAAGGCTGTGAATTCGATTGGGGTTAAATCTGAAATTCTCAACCAGGCATATGATTACCTGGTGCAGCTCGAATATCTCAGTCAGGAAGAGTTTCTGGAGTTTTTCAATCAATTGAAAAAAGCAGTGCATCGCCTTGAACAAACCAAGGCCATGGCAGGTTGATACGATGGGAGAACTCGTTTATCTGTTTAACCCGGAAAAGCAGCCCCAGGAGGTAAATATGGAAAAACATACCATCAGACGTTTTGACCGGAAGCTGTCAGATTTGAGAGATGATGTCGTACATCTGGGTCATTCCTGCGAAAAGCAGATCACTTCGTCAATCGATTCGTTGAACAGTCAGGATATCGGCATGGCCAAAGAGATCATTGCCAATGATCAAAAGATCAACCGGCAGCACGATCAGATTGAGAAGGCGGCCATCGGTGCCATCGTGAAATGGCAGCCCGCAGCCATTGACCTGCGGTTCTTGATTTCAGTCATGAAAATATCGGGTGAACTTGAACGGATCGGTGATTATGCAGCCAATATCGCCAAAAGAACCATCCGGATGAATGATAGTGCGGATAAGGAGTCTCTGGAACTGATATCTGAGATGGCCGACCAGTGCTGCACGATGTTGAACAATTCCATCCACTCTTTTCAGGATGATGATGTCGACGCCGCCATATCGGTCTGGCACCAGGATGATGATATTGATTCTCTGTTCAAACGATCCATGAATCTGATCACCAAGGCCGTAGGGAAAACCGGAGATCTGACCGGCAACTACAGCAACCTGATCTTTGTTGCCAGGTGCTGTGAACGGATCGGCGACCATATTAAAAATGTGGCCGAGAACATCACCTATATCCATACGGGCGAGCTCTACAACTCAACGGTTCAGTGACCCTTTTTTCAAAAGTAGCAAAACAGAAAAACATCCATTTGCAACAGGTTTACCGCGCTTGACCCGCCAGTTCGTATCAATTCATGTCCGTGGGGTGGGGAATGGTTTATCCCGCGGGTATTGCGGTAATGTTCACCTTGCGCTGCCGAGGCCCGTCAAATTCGCAGAAGAAAATACCCTGCCATGTGCCAAGGACCAGGCGTCCGTTTTCAAGGGGCACCATTTCAGAGGCGCCAAACAGACTGGTCTTGATGTGGGCCGCTGAGTTGCCCTCCATGTGCCGGTAGTTGTTATCCCAGGGCACGATGGTATTGATGGTCTCCAGGATATCGGATTCCACCGAAGGGTCTGCATTTTCATTGATGGTGATGGCGGCGGTGGTGTGCATGGAGCAGATGTGGACCAGGCCGTTTTTAACGGGTGAGGAGGAGACGGCCTGCTGGACCTGTGAGGTGATGTCGATCATCTGTGTCCGGCTGTTGGTTTTGACGGATATCTTCATACATCCTCCCGATTTTTGAGTTCCTTAATTGACATAGGAGGCGGCGGATACCTTCCGGATGTGTCCGCCGCCTCTATCGAACCACTTACTTTTTCATGATCTCCAGGGCTTTTTCAACAATATTATCCTTGTTGATCCCATACTCCTTGAGCACGGTGCCACCCGGAGCAGATGCACCAAAGGTGTCAATGCCGATCACATGGTCCCTGTCAAGCACATACCGCTCCCACCCGAGACTGATGCCGGCTTCTACAGCCAGGCGTCTCTTCATCCCCGGTGGGAGGATTCTGTCCTGGTAATACTTGGGTGCTTTGTCAAACAGTTCCCATGAGGGCATGCTCACCACCCTTACCCCGATATTGTGCTCCGCTTCCAGAACCTGGGCAGCCTGCAGGCACAGGTGGACTTCAGAACCGGTTGCGATCAGGATCAGGTTGGCCTGAGCATCACTGTCCTTGATGATGTAGGCGCCGAGTTTGAGTTCGCCGTCCTTGCCCGTTGTATCCAGTACGGGCAGGTTCTGGCGGCTCAGGATCAGTGCTGTGGGCGCATCCAGGGTATCCAGGGCCGTCCGCCAGGCCATGGCGGTTTCATTGGCATCGGCCGGCCGGATGACGTTCAGCCCGGGAATGGCCCTCAGGCAGGTGATGTGCTCCACCGGCTGATGGGTGGGGCCGTCTTCGCCCACGGCCACGGAATCATGGGTAAACACGTAGATCAGGGGCAGCTTCATAAGTGAGGCCACACGGATGGCCGGGCGCATATAGTCGGCAAACACCAGGAAGGTGCCGCCAAAGGGGCGCACACCTGAGTGCAGGTACATGCCGGACATGACAGCGCCCATGGCATGCTCCCGGACACCGAACCGGATGTTCCGTCCCAGGGGTGTCTCTTTCTGAAACTCGTCACTGCCGTTGATAAAGGTGTTGTTGGAGGGGGCAAGATCTGCAGACCCTCCCATGAGGGACGGGATCTTGGGGGCAATGGCGTTGATCACCTTGCCTGAGGCGGACCGGGTTGCAACGGCACCGTCCGCCGGTGACAGTACCGGGATATCCTTGTCCCAGCCTTCGGGCAGGAATCCGCACAGGGCATCGGTAAACTGCCCGGCCAGTTCAGGAAAGGCATCCCTGTATTCATCAAACACATTCTGCCAGGCCTGTTCTGCATTATTCCCGTCATCCAGGGCTTCACGGCAGGAGTTCAGGACCGCTTCGGGCACATAAAAGGTTTCATCCTCGGGAACGCCGTAGAACTGCTTGGTCAGCCTGACCTCATCCTCACCCAGGGGAGCGCCGTGTGCACCGGCCGTATCCTGCTTGTTCGGGCTGCCGTAGGCGATGTGGGTTTTCAGCTGGATCAGGGTGGGGCGGCCGCCCTCATCCTTTCCGGCCTGGATCGCCTTTCCGATCGCTTCAAGGTCGTTGCCGTCTTCGACCTGGACCACATGCCAGTTCATGGCTTCGAACTTGGTTTTGACATCCTCGGTAAAGGTGATATCGGTTTTTCCCTCGATGGTGATGCTGTTGTCATCATAGATCATGATCAGCTTGGACAGGGCCAGGTGACCGGCTAAAGAGACCGCTTCCATGGCCACCCCTTCCATGAGGTCGCCATCACCGCAGATCACATAGGTGTGGTGGTCGATAATGGTTTTGTTATCCTGGTTGAACCGGGCCGCCATGTGACGCTCAGCCATGGCCATGCCCACGGCATTGGCAATTCCCTGGCCCAGCGGGCCGGTGGTGGTTTCCACGCCAGGGGTATGGCCGAATTCCGGGTGTCCCGGTGTCCGGCTGCCCCACTGCCTGAAGTTTTTCAGGTCATCCAGTTCCAGCCCATAGCCGAACAGGTACAGCAGGGAATAGATCAGTGCGGATGCGTGGCCGCCGGACAGGACAAAGCGGTCCCTGTCGAACCAGGCCGGGTTACCGGGATTGTGCTTGAGATACTTTTTCCACAGCACATAACCGGCCGGTGCAAGTCCCATGGGGGCGCCGGGGTGCCCGGATTTGGCTTTCTGGACGGCATCGATACTGAGTGTCCGGATGGTGTTAACAATTTGCTGGTCAAGGTTTTCATGGGCTGGTGCCATTGTTTAAATCTCCTGTTAGCTGGTGTTATTTATAACGCTCGTAAAAATTCGGGTTTCAGTTCAATCTTCCCCTCCAGGGCCGCAGCGATCCTGGCCAGGGTGCTCTCTTTATCCTGGGGAAGTTTTGCCCGTATGGGCAGGTAGTTGGATGCATGGTTGGCATGGAACAGGCCGCCGGACAGGTGGGTGGCTGAGATCATCAGGCCCAGCTCCTCAAGCATCTCATTGGCGCCGATGAGCTCAAACCGTCCGGCCGTGTAATCATCGTGCAGCGGTGTACCCGGAATCAGCATCAGGCTCAGGGCCCCCACATATTCCGGGTCAATGGCTGACAACACCCGTCCGGTTTCCAGGGCATGGGATTTGGAGTGATCACTGCCGCCCAGCCCGAGCAGGACCGTGATTGACAGGCGGATCCCTGCGGCCCTGATCCGTTTGCCCTGCTCGATCATCCGGGCGGAATCCGCGCCTTTGCGGATTGTTTTCAGGATCTGGTCATCCCCGGATTCAAGGCCCATATAGGCGATCTTTACTCCCAGTTCATGGAGTTCCTCGAGTTCCTGGTCAGATTTGAGCCGGATGCTTTTGGTATTGGCATACAGTCCCACACGCTCAATCCAGGGCAGGCGGTCCCGGATCCGCTCCAGGATGGAAACCAGCCGCTTCTGGGGAATGATCAGGGCATCCCCGTCACAGATGAACAGCCGGTTCTGGTTTTTGCAGTAGGTCCTGGCAAATTCAATATCCTCAAAGATGACCTCATCCTTTTTAATATTGAAACGCTTGTTCATGAATGTACCACAAAAGGTACATTTATTATGTGAACACCCCAGGGTCACCTGCAGCAGGATGCTGTTGGCCTCGCTGGGGGGTCTGATGATATCACCTTCGTAATGCATGTTTCTCCTTAATTTTATTAAAGATCCTTCTTACCAGTTTCATTGCATTTTTTCAATATCTTGGATGGGGCGCGTTTGTGATTCCAAAGCCTTGACAATTGGCATTTTAAGACAATTATTATTTAAACTATTTGAATATTAAGAAATAAAAAATAACTCATAGGAGAATGTCAACATGGGAGCCAAATCAACCAGAAAGTTTAAAACCGAAGTCCAGCAACTGCTTCACCTGATCATCAATTCACTGTATTCCAACCGGGAGATATTTGTCAGGGAATTGATTTCCAATGCATCTGATGCCATTGACAAGGCGCGGTTCAGGGAACAGACCGAACCCGAACTGTTTGCCGATGACAATGACTATCAGATCCGCCTGGCCGTGGATAAAGAGAACAACGTTTTCGAGATCATCGACAACGGGATCGGCATGACCATGGACGAGGTCCATGAGAATATCGGTACCATCGCCCAGAGCGGGACCAAGGCATTTATGAAAGCCCTTGAGGAGTCCAAGAACGAAAACACCCTGAGCGCTGACCTGATCGGCCAGTTTGGTGTCGGGTTTTACTCATCCTTTATCGTGGCGGACAAGGTCACCCTGGAAACCCGGGCCGCCGGTGCAGACACCGGTGTCAGATGGGAGTCTGACGGCAAGGGATCCTATACGGTCCAGGAGTTTGAAAAAGAGGGACGCGGAACCAAGATTACCCTGGAGCTCAAGGAGCTGGAGGAGGGTGACCAGGATTTCACGGATGAGTGGGCCATCCGCAATGTGGTGAAAAAGCATTCTGATTTTGTGACCTACCCCATTGTGATGAATGTTGAGAAAAGCGAGCCCATTCCTGAAAACGAGATTATCAAGGATTCTGAAGGCAAACCCATTGGCGACACTTTCAGAAAGGTGAGGGGCGATGAGACCCTGAACTCCCAGAAGGCGATCTGGGCCAGGGCCAAGGAGGATGTGACCGATGAAGAGCACGAGGAGTTCTACAAACATATCAGCCATAACTGGGACAAGCCCATGCATGG
>QZLA01000377.1 GCA_004796375.1 Desulfobacteraceae bacterium | reverse complement strand
TCTCACAGTTGTCCCGTTCATTGGATCTGGCCCGGCACATCAGCCTGATTTTTAAAATTGAAATGACCGTATCGCATTATAATCCGGACCATCGTATCAGGGGAAAAACAAACGGGAATCAACTGTGATTCCCGTTTGCTGTATGATTCCAAGAGAGGGCATGAATCGTATAATCTCTCGTATCTGCCAATTTTCCGGTGTCACGCGGGTTTAGAAAAAATCCCTTTGGGTTTACACAGGGAATCCTTGGTCACTGCAGGCACTCCGCACTGCTTGCAATAGTATTTGGGATGCATTTTCAGCGGCCTGCACAGGGACTCAGGACTGACTCCTCGCTGGCTGCAGTCATCACAGATGTAAAAAGGCTTTACTTCCGGGGCAGCCTTGCATACACCGGACTCGCTTCCTGATATTGTCCCGCATTTTCCGCATTGATAGGCTTTCATAATAGTATCTCCTGATCGGGTGTTGGTAAAAAAAATAGCTCTCTACATCTTTTTAACTCAACTTTCGGCTTTCGGCCTGTGTTCGGTATCGGTATCGAGTTAAAAATTTCCTTGAGTTGCTTTATTCCGATACCGATGTGGATCAACTATTCTAAGAGCATTTAAAGTTGTGTTATTTACAATCAGGTAAACAAGATGCAGCAATCCAGATAATCTGGGGATAGAGAATTCCTACTCCCGGCCCGGCCGGTGCTGGAATTCCGGCGTAATTTTTATAGTTCCTTTGGTTTGCATACGTTTTCAGGTTTTGCCGCGCTTCGACCGCACCCTTCACAAAAATGCGTTGCTGGCTGAATCAGTTTTTTATAGGCCGCGGGATCTTTTATTTGAAGTTCATCTTCAATATGCCCGCAAAGTGTTTTCTGCTTTTCTTCGCTCATTTTATTTTCTCCATGGTTGTGTTGTCATTAATGAAAATAGAGCCTTACTGCGATTTAGTTAGAATCTGGCAGTCATAGCGTTGTTAGCCATTTTTTCCTGGGGCACCGTTTAGACATAATGGCTGCCAGTTGAAGAATGACCTGCCTCAAATTATAAGAGTTAAAGGCAATTCAAACTTTTATAATCAAAAGGAGGCAGGTCATGGAGAAAACTATAAAATATATCGGTCTTGATGTCCACAAAGATACGATCCAGGTTGCGATCGCAGAAGAAGGAAGAAAAAGCCCAGCTATGTCATATGGCAACATCCATAATACGCCATTGCACATCGATAAAGTGATCCGGAACCTCAAGTCCGATGGAACTCAATTGAGCGTGGTCTATGAGGCAGGCCCAACAGGTTATGGAATCTACCGGCAACTGAAAGCTCAGAACATTGAATGTGCGGTAGCGGCACCTTCGTTAATCCCCATAAAAAGCGGAGACCGGGTGAAAACAGATAGGCGGGATGCAATCAATCTGGCACGACTGCACAGGTCCGGTGATTTGACAGAAGTATATGTTCCGAATGAAGAGGATGAAGCCATTCGAGATCTTTCCAGGGCAAGAGAGGATGCTAAGATCTGTGCGAAAAAAGCAAAGCAACGTTTGAGTTCTTTTCTGCTTCGAAGCAACCGTATTTATACAGGGAAAACCAAATGGAATAAGACGCACCTGGCCTGGTTATCAGAAGTATCAATGCGGCATTCGGCGCAACAGGTTGCTCTTCAAGAGTATATCGATACCTTAAAGGAATCCCTTCAACGGATTGACAGGTTAACAAATCAAATAAAAAATGAGATTGAACACTGGCGTTTGAAGCCGGTTGTCAAGGCGATCCAAAGCTTGAGAGGCGTCTCAATGATCGTTGCCGTAACCACCTTGGCTGAGTTGGGAGATATCAATCGTTTTAAAAAAGCAAAACAATTGATGGCATACCTGGGACTGGTACCGTCAGAGCACAGCAGCGGTTTGAAGAGCAAAAAAGGCAGTATTACAAAGACAGGAAACGGGCATGTTCGCAGAGTCCTTACAGAAGCCGCATGGGCATATCGATTCAAGCCTAAAAAGAGTCTTCAAATTTTAAGGAGACAGCAGGGTATTCCTGAATCAATTTGTGATATTGCCTGGAAGGCACAACTTCGATTGTGCAATAAATATAAGGCGCTTAGCAATCGTAAGGTAACACAGGTGGCTGTAACAGCAGTGGCCCGAGAATTGATAGGTTTTATTTGGGCGATCTGCATAGAAATGGAATCTATCCAGGAAAATCGATTGGCAGCTTAGAAAAATAAACACCGCCGGGAATGCAGCCTATGCCCCACTGGAGTTTTTGTGGGCCCAGTGAAACACAGGCCGCCTTCCCAGCTACATCGCCGCATCCGCCGTTAAAGGTTTGCCTAAGGTCGTTACGGCATAACATAGATCAATACATTGCAAAGGCGCGGTCACGGTTATGGGAGAACCCTCGTTCGGGCTATGGAATAAAGCAGTAAACAAATATCCGATATTAGACTGAGGCAGCCCCCGACGAACGTAAGTCATGCGGTAACCAACCCGCGAATATCAGCGTGATCAGCCGTCGAATCAATGACCCCGCCTTTGCAATGGTTGATGAATATAACCCATAGAAATTTTTGGGGCAGGGATTGGTATTTTTAAGTTGACATTGTCAGCCATATCAGCCCGGATATTTCACGACAATTTGAGAGAAATCAATTTTAATACATTCAAATACAATAAGTTACGATCACTTACAAAGTCAATTTCAAGGATACAAATTGTCACCCTCCGGGCGAACCGGTTTCACTTCATCTGCGACGTTGCAGGCCGTTCGCAGTAAAGCCATTACGGCTTCACGGACTGGCGCCTTGCATATGAAGCAAAATCGATTCGTCAAATATCCGGGTTAGCGGTCAGAAAGGAGAAGCGGAGAAGGTCAATTCATTCGTCCGGGAGATTCGTCAGGTGAAAAAACCGCCTGGCTGACCGCAGACAGGCTGGAGCTGCTCAAAATTTTTAAAGGGGTTTTATGCCGGTTGCACAGTTTTTTGACTTTAAGACAGGCATTGTGGCTGTTGCAGTTCACCGGGCAGAGAACCAGATCCGACCGTCTGACCTTTGCCTCCAGATCCGTTGCCGAACTCCTCAAGTAGCCGTCGTGATAGTCGAATTCACCCCCTGCTTTTTCAACAATCTGCTTATAGTGGGCTTTCATCTTTGTAATAC
>QZLA01000304.1 GCA_004796375.1 Desulfobacteraceae bacterium | reverse complement strand
TGCTGTCCGCATCAAGGGAGACGGTGTTAAACCGCGCCACATCCCCGACACCGGTGAAATCCAGCACATTATCCACATTGGCGCCGTCTGCCACACTCCCGGACAATGCCGTGATATCAATGGACCCGCCAATTGCTCCTCCGTTATCGATCAACCGGATGTCCGTCCCGGTGGTTGAACGTAAAATCACCGAGTTGGTATAGGGATCGTGCTCTACGGTCACGGGACCACCCCCGAGTTGAGCGGACAGGGCCTGACTGAACGCTTCTGACAGTGCTGCCTGGTCTGTGGTGTCGATACCGCCATCCAGGGTCAGGGTGACGGTCTGGCTGCTCTGCTGCAGGATCCCCTGCATGGTCTCCACATTGAATGACACCGTATCACCGGGATTGAAGTTAAACGCATCCAGTCGGATGCCGGTGTTGTCCTGCACCTCAAAATCCTGAACCCCCAGTGTCGCACCGGAGCTGCTGACAATGGTCAACCCTTCTGCATAGAGGTCATCATTTTCATTGATTCCATTGACCGTCGCCGCAACAGCCAGCAGTGCCTCCTCAAACTGCTCGTCCATGGTTCCCAGGTTTGAGTCCCTGATAAAACTCTGCTCCTGCAGAAGCCCGTCCACAAACAGGGAGAACTTGATCGTATCCCCGTCTTCCGCATTGACAAACCCGCCGGTCAGGTCAAATGCCAGGTGGGTCTCGGAAGCAAAGGCCTGGACACCGCCCGCCTCGTTCAGAGCCTGGGCAATGGAGGCGGCCGACTGTTTTGTTTCCCCGCCGTTATTATCCACTTCGATCACATGGGTCCCGTCGGGGCCGTTATACACATAGATGGTCTGGGCGGCAATCCCTGCAGCCAGAGCGCTCTGGGCGTCAACCGTAGAACCGTGTACGATGGCCAGCCCATCCCCGTCCGACTCGATCACCTCATTGTCACCCAGCACCCCCTCGTCGACAACGGTGAGCTTGTAAATCGATTGAACGCCGCCGGGTGTCATGCCGTCCCAATTGGTGATCCGTGCTTCGGAAATCCCCATATCAATACTGGATTTGACATACTGGGTATCGGACGTGGTCTTGTCCTCGATCCACATGGTAAACTCTTTTGAGAAATCGATCTTGTCGCCGAATTCAAAACTGGTCAGCCAGCGGCTGTCGTCGGTGGCATAATCCCCGGTAACCGGGTCTTTGAAGTATTCAAGTCCCACCCCTTGGGAGTGTTGATAATTGATGGCCCAGATCATCTCCCGGGCCAGTTCATTCAACTCTGTAATATATTTTGGGATGGTTTCATCCCGCATTTCCAAAAGGCCCCCGACCTGGCCGTCAACAATATCGTCAGTGATGGCTTTGCCCGTACCGGTAGCGGTTGCCCACACAATCTCCTGGTCCACCATGTCGAGATCATAGCTGTCCACCCCGTTCACGATGGTGTAGGAGCTGGCAATATTGACGATAATGGTGCCGTCGGGGCGCTCAAAGGAGTCGATATCGATCAGCTCTCCCAACTCATCCACCAGGCGGTGTCTCTGGTCCCTGAGATCATTGGCCGTACGGTTGATTTCAGAGGCCATGATCTGCTGATTCAACACGGCAATCTGTTCGGATATGGCATTGACACGTCCGACTGCTGCCTCAATATCCGCATTAATATCCTGTGCCAGGTCCTGCATATCCAGGATCGTGGATTCAAACCGGGACGCCAGCTTTTCACCGCTCTCGAATACCGCCACCCGTTCAGATGATCCCAAAGGGTTGTCTGACAGGTCATGCCATGCATTCCAGAATTCGGTCATGACTGTACTGATGCTGGTCTCCGAGTTAGGGTTGAAAAACCCTTCCAGGATCCGCATATAGGATTCCTGCTCGCCAAATGATGCCTGCTCGGAGATCAGTCCTGTCAAGCGTTGTTCAAGCAGTTTGTCCACATTCTGCTGAATCTGAGAAACATCCACACCGGTCCCGAAAAGGAAACCGGCATATAGTGCCGGCCGCATGCTCTTCTGATCGGCATTCTGGACACTGTAATCCGGGTTGTTGACATTGGCGATATTCTGGCCGGTCACGGCCAGCCCGGCCTGCTGAGCCGAAATGGCGGTTTTGCTGATACTCAGGGTCGAAGATATCCCGGACATGGCTACACCTCCGCCTGAATCAGTTTCCTGTTTTCATCCCCGTCAAGCACCTGTCCCGAATAGGTGTATGGCCCCTGCTTCTTGGGCCGGAAGCTGGAGAAGATATCATCAATCACTGCCAGGTATTCCCTGAGGTACCGCTGGTTTTCAGTGGATCGCTGCTCTAAATTCTGTTTGACCTGATCGATTGTGTGAATCATCTGCCTCAAGTGTGCCTTGTCTTTTCCGGGTATATCGACACCCTCAATGTGGTTTAGAAGGGACAGCTTTTCTTTATTGTTTCGGGGAAGGGATGATTTTTTCTTGATAAATTTTACCAGCCCGGCTGAACACTGCTCAATCTCAAGGGCCAGTTGTTTTTTCTGATCTGTTGAGTGCCACAGCGCGCCGGTGTCCATTTTGGTAATATATTCACGGTCATTCAGGATAATCAGCTCAAGGGATTCATACAGGGACAGTTGCTTTTCAAGCATACCCTCAATCAAATAGGTAATTTTTTCCATGATGCTTCCTCCTGTTATAAACACATCGGCTGTTTTAGGATATGCTGTAACTCTTTAATGTTGTCTTCAGAATATACAGGCAATATTTTCCCTTTTTTACCTTATTCGGTACGATGAAAGGTAAAAAGAGCAACAAATATGCCAATAGGTATGGTTGAACCGGAGGCAGGCGTGAAATGAGGTTAGAGTGAGTTTTTCAATTGTTCGTAGAGCAATTCTTTGATCCCCAGGGAATTCTTCCCTTGGGCCAGTTTTTCTGAAAGGTATTGGTCATGCATGGACTGATACATTTTCTGCCCGTGTCCCCCATCCAGAAACGTATTTTGGGGAAGTGTCT
>QZLA01000015.1 GCA_004796375.1 Desulfobacteraceae bacterium | reverse complement strand
GGATGGCGATCCAGTCTGCGGCCGGCAACCTGCTGGCCATACTGATGCTGGCCCCCGGCTCTGCCCTGACCGTTGTATACTGGGCCAGATGGGCCGGAATCCTTATGGGGTCTGATTTTGAAGGCATCTCCGTGACTGAACATCTTTCGGGCGGCATCCGTATCCCGCTGATGATACTTTTGGCATCGGCAGTGGCACTGAGCATCAGTGCACCGTTCATATACTCAAAAATGATTTACCCGGGCTTTGCCGGCGAGGATGCCTTCAGCACGGCCCTTGGTGTGATGAGCAATGCCGCCGGATCCTTTATTGTGATCCCGCTCTTTCTCATTGCCATGGGCGTTTTTATGTTTGCCCTGTTCCGCTCAGCACCTGAAAAAGAGAACCCACTGTCCAAACCCTATATGTCAGGGATCAGCGGAAAGAAAAATGGCACCTATATCGGCCCCATGAACCAGGTTACCGGCATTGTCCAAAGCAACTATTACCTGTCTGCCTTTTTTGGTGAGCAAAAATTATCCAAGACGATGAACATCGCAGCCAGTATGTTAATCGTTTTGATGTTGGGGGTATCGCTGGTATGAATATGATCTATGCTATCCTCGGGGTGACCCTGGCACCATTTGCAGGGGTTTTAATCACCGGTGCGGACCGGATTCTCACCGCAAAATTTCAGTCCAGGACCGGGCCGCCGATTCTGCAGCCCATGTACGACATTGCCAAGTTATGGGCCAAACAGCCGATGATTGCCCACCGGTTCCAGCCCCTGTGCGTGTATGTCTACCTGGCGGCAGCCATGGTGTCCGTGGCCCTGTTTTTTGCCCAGTCCGACCTGCTGCTGATTTTTTTCATTCAGGCTGTGGGCGCGATATTCCTGGTCATCGGGGCGTTCCTGGTGCCGTCCCCCTTCAGCCAGGCCGGGGCCAACCGGGAACTGATCCAGATCCTGACCTATGAGCCGCTGATCATTATTGTTTTGGCCGGCATTTATCTGCATACCGGCAGTTTTAAAATATCTGCGATCTATGCCATGGACAAACCGCTCCTGATGAACCTGCCTCTACTTTTCATTGTGTTTGGCTATGCGTTGACCATCAAGCTGAGAAAATCACCATTTGATATCTCTGCCAGCCACCATGCCCACCAGGAACTGGTCAGGGGCGTGCTCACCGAGTATTCCGGAAAAATGCTGGCCCTGATCGAGATTGCCCACCTGTATGAAACCATACTGATCCTGGGACTGTGTTCTCTGTTCTGGAGCAGCGGTATCCTGGGAATGACGGTTCTTCTGGTGCTCACTTACCTTGCCGAGATTGTTGTGGACAATATCAGTGCCAGAATGTCTTTCAGGTGGATGCTCAAATCGGTCTGGTCGACAGGTCTTGTTTTAAGTGCGGTCAACCTGGTCTGGCTTTACTCAAGAGGAGCGGCTTAACATGATAAAAAAAATAATTGAAAAATCACAACTCAAATCCCCTTGGCTGATTCACTATGACTGCGGATCATGCAACGGATGCGATATCGAAACCCTGGCCTGCCTGACCCCGCTGTATGATGTGGAGCGGTTCGGGGTATTGAATATCGGCAACCCCAAACATGCTGATGTCCTGATCGTGACCGGTACGGTCAACCATCGGAATCAAAACGTACTCAAACAGATCTACGATCAGATGCCCTCTCCCAAAATTATCATTGCTGTCGGTGCCTGCGGTCTTTCCGGCGGTATTTTCAGGGACGCGTATAATGTTGTGGGCGGCGTGGACAAAGTGATCCCGGTGGATGTGTATGTGCCCGGATGCCCGGCCAAACCCGAAGCCATTATCGACGGGGTTGTGGAAGGACTTTCAAAGCTGGCCGAACTTCAAAAAAGCGGGAACAACGCAGCCCTGGCAAGCTGATCAAAAGGCAAATCCATATGGAAACATTTGAAATAGAAAAAAAAGACCTGGTCAGACAGGCGCAGACACTCAAAGACGGTGGACACCGTTTCGTAACCCTCACCTGCCTGGAAACCGACCCGGACCACCTGGAAATCATTTATCATTTTGATAAGGATCTGGAAATCTCCCACTACCGGATGAGAACGGCCAAGAACGAAACGGTGCCGAGCCTGTCTCCGGTGTTTTTTGCCGCATTTCTGGTTGAAAATGAAATCATCGACCAGTTCGGCATCACCTTTGAAAACCTGGTTCTTGATTTTGGCGGCACCCTCTACCTGGACGACAACGACGACATCTCCACCACCCCTTTCTGTAAATACGGAGTCAAACGCCAGGAAAAAAATAATCAGTAAATACGGAATATTATAAATATGTCAAAAACCATTGTTCCTTTCGGCCCCCAGCATCCAGTGCTGCCGGAGCCGATACATCTGTCTTTGACGGTAGAAGACGAAATTGTCCAGGAGGCGGTGCCTGCATTTGGCTATGTCCATCGCGGCCTTGAAAAACTGGTGGAGAAACGAGACTTTCACCAGATGATCCAGGTGGTGGAGCGGGTCTGCGGGATCTGTTCCATGATCCATGCCATGTGCTACTGTCAGGCGCTTGAGGCGCTGATGAATGTTGAGGTGCCCCGGCGTGCCAAATTTCTGCGGGTCATCTGGTCCGAACTTCACCGGATTCACAGCCACCTCTTGTGGCTCGGCCTGTATGCGGATGCGTTCGGGTTTGAATCGGTGTTCATGCAGTTCTGGAAAATCAGGGAACGGATCATGGACATCAACGAGTCCACTGCCGGGAACCGGGTCATCGTATCTGTTAACCAGGTCGGCGGGACGAGACGGGACCTGCCATCCTCACAGTGTGAGTGGATTTTAACAGAGCTGGTTGAGGTCGAAAAAGGAATCAAAGACCTGGAAGCCACCATGCTTGATAATTATACCGTAAAAAAAAGAACCATAGGCAAAGGTGTTCTCTCCAAAGAGATGGCCTATGAGTTGGGGGCAGCAGGTCCTACGTTGCGCGCATCGGGTGTCGCACAGGACCTGCGGCAACTCCAGTATGAGGCATTTGACGAGCTGGATTTCGAACCCGTAGTTGAAACCGGCGGCGATGCCTATGCCCGGGGGGTTGTTCGCTTCAGGGAAACCCTTCAGTCCATCGACCTGGTCCGCCAGGCCATTTCCCGCCTGCCCGGCGGCGAGACTGCTGCAAAAGTCAAAGGAAAACCCGAAGGAGAGGTTGTCCGGCGGGTGGAGCAGCCCAGGGGTGAATGCCTGTACTATCTCAATGCCAACGGGACCAAATTCCTGGACCGCCTGCGGATCCGGACCCCGACCTTTGCCAATATCCCCCCGTTGGCCCATATGCTGCCGGGCATGGAACTGGCAGATGTGCCGGTGTTGATTTTATCCATCGACCCCTGTATCAGCTGCACGGAAAGATAATTATGATAAAGAATATTTTTAGAAATCTCGTGGCAGGCAGTGCGACCCGGGCTTACCCCATAGAGATCCGGCCGGGGTTCGACAATGCCAGGGGAGAGCTGGAAAACGATATTGACGGCTGTACCTTGTGCGGCATCTGCGCGAAAAAATGTCCCTCCCAGTGTATCCGGGTGGCGCGCAAGCAGAATCTGTGGGAATTTGATCCCTATGCCTGTGTGTATTGCGGCATCTGTGTTGAATCCTGCCCCAAATCCTGCCTGGTGCAGGACAAGACCCATAAAAAACCGACCCGTATGAAAGAAACACTGATACTGAAAAAGGAAGTCAAACCCAAGCTTAAAGTGGTTGCTAAGACTTCCGGATAGCCGCCGATTGATTCTTATGCACTGTTGGGAATGGCAATGCTCCGCTGAAAATGATGGTATTGTTCAGTATTTCATGATTAACTCTAACGCATCGTAACAAATCCGCCATCTGGTTAATCCGTTTGTTCTTTTGTGACTTCTCCTCTCCCTTTGCCGGTGCAGATATTGAGACATCGCCGGGACGCCACCTCAGTCATCCAAACCCGTTAGCATTCGAGTATCCAAAAGGGAAAACCTTCAAACCGGCATTTAGTCTAAGACCCGGGCGTGCTGCCGTGTCACTTGCAAAATAGGAGGCGGTTCTCCCTTCATGACCCGGCTCCAGATAGGCATCATTAATTTGAAATAGATATTCTACTTGCCCTGAAAGTATTTTTTGGGCTAATAAATGTTCAGATCAGTTTTTCATCGCCACTGAACCGGAAAAGGAACGCCTATGCGGGTTGCTGCAACTGACCTGGGTGAACTGTTGATACTGTTGACAAAAAGATGGTTTTCATTATGTATTGGCATCACGTTGATGGGTGCCTGCCTGACTTTTCCAGGATGCAGTCATAACCAATACCCGCCCGAAGCAGTTAACGGCATTCTTGACCTGTCTGAATGGGATTTTAGAATCAACGGAACTGCCGATATTCACGGAGAATGGACCTGGTACGCGCAACAGTTCCTTACCCCCCAAGGCCTACACGCAGGTAACGGTGCAACCGGCAGCACCCTCTCCTCCTTTGATTCTTCCCACCCCGCTGATATTGTTACAGAACTCGCCCCCCGGGGGTATGGAACCGCCAGGCTGATGATCAAGCTCCCTGCTTTCCGGCCGCAACTGGCGCTGAGGGTAAGAAATCCGGCTGCTGCTTGCCGCATCTGGATAAATGGGAGACCAGCGGCTGAGGATGGTAAAGTGGGAAGCAGCATTGAAACGGAAGTGACAGGCAGCAGGAAGACCTTAATCATCCCTCTGAACCTGTTTCAGGCAGGCGACAGCAAGCCTGGTGAAAAAAAGGTTGAACTGGTCATTCAGGTATCATCCCTCCACGGCCCTCCCCTGAGCTCAGCCGAGCCCTTCAGGATAGGACCTCAACAGGCAATCATGTCCCACTGGGATAGATTCCGGGGATTTTTGATCTTTTCGGTCAGTATCCTCCTGCTGATGGGCTGCTATCACCTGTCTTTGTTCGCGTTCCGTCCCACAGACCGGTCCCCCCTGTATTTCGGCATTTTCTGCCTGCTGTGGATGACACATTTTGCGGCATTCGGGCCAAACCGATGGCTTGTGTATTATCTTCTCCCCGCTCCGGGATACCTCTCGGTGGACCGACTTGAGATGATAAGCTATATCTTCACCATCCCATTCGTTATCCTGTTTTTCCATGACCTGTTTCCGGACGAAACACCGCGCCGTCTGCCAGGAATATACCTATTACTGGCATGCTGTCTTGGCACCATTCTATTCACCAGCGCATGGACCAATTTCAGATGTATTTACATCGCCCATGCCGTATCAGGCTCAGCCATTGTGTTTTCTCTTGTCATCCTTACCCGGGCATTATTCAACGGTCGAAACTCTTCTGCACTTATTTTCACCGGTGGAATTATTCTTGATGTCTGCGGGGCAAACGACATCCTGTACGACCTCAGACTTATCGATACCGGCCATTTCATGCGGGCGGGACTGCTGATATTTATCCTGTGCCAGTCCCTTGCCCTGGCCCGTAGATCCTCAAAGGCGTTTTCTACTTCTGAAGCCTTATTCGCCGAGGTACAGGAAAAGAATGTCGCGTTGTCAAATCTTGATCGATTGAAGGACGATTTTCTGGCCAACACCTCCCATGAGCTCCGAACCCCCTTGAACGGCATCATTGGTATCTCCGAATCCCTCCTTGGCGGAGCCGCAGGTAAAATAAACAGCCCCGTTAGGAAAAATCTTGCCATGGTTGTCGACAGCGGCCGACGGCTGGCTCGACTGGTCAATGAAATACTGGATTTCTCCCGCCTGAAAAACAGCGACGTGTCTTTGAAGAAAACATCGGTTGAACTGTTGAACACCGCCCGTGCAGTTATGGAAATTATAGAAAAAACCTTGCAGGGAAAAACGATCACCCTGGAAGTTAATATTCCGGAGGATCTTCCTCCGGTCCTGGGTGATGAGGACAGGATACAGCAGGTACTTTATAACCTACTTGGGAATGCAGTAAAGTTTACTGAAAACGGGACCATTGATCTTTCAGCAGCAGTGTCCGGCAATATGGTGGAGATATCTGTTTCAGACACCGGGTGTGGCATTGAGAGAGAACGGGTTGACAGAATTTTCGAACCCTTTGAACAGGGAGGTCCCATTGCCGCAGGAACGGTTCATGGTACCGGGCTGGGACTGGCCATTTCCAAAAACCTCATTGAGCTGCACGGAGGTCGGATCCGGGTAAAGTCTTCTCCGGGCCTGGGGGCAACCTTTACCTTCAGCCTGCCCCTTGCGGGAACCGATATTGCGACCGCACCGCCCATGCCGGGAAAGGTTCTAAAAAAGGTTGAGCCGCAGGCTGTAGTCCGGATCGATTCCGTTCAAAGCAATGGCCCGCCCCCCCGGCCTGCGGTGATGGTTGACAATTCAGCAACCGAATACAACGCCTTACACATTTCAGAACCAGCGGTGCCCAGCGGATATACCGTCCTGGTGGTGGACGATGATCCCATCAATCTTCAGGTGGCCTCAAATCACCTGACAACCGCAGGTCACCGGGTAAAAACCGCACTGAGTGGTGCCGATGCGCTGGGGATAGTCCTGACAAAAACAACCCAGGAAACGCTCCCTGACCTTGTCATCCTTGATATCATCATGCCGGGCATGTCCGGTCATGAGACCTGCCGCAAGATCCGAACCCGGTATACCCGCCAGACAATGCCTGTTGTCATGTTGACAGCAGCAAGCCGTACATCAGACCTGACGGAGGGATTTGCCGCCGGAGCAAACGATTACCTGACCAAACCGTTTTCAGGGCAGGAACTGATTGCCCGGGTAAATGCCCAGCTGCAGCTTAAAAAAGCGTTTGAAACCCTGGGGGAAAATGCCCGGCTTAAAAAAGAACTGGAACGCCGGCAGGAAACCCAGCGTCAACTGATTATCATGCAGCAGCGTTTGTCAGAGATGCTGGACACGGTGAGTGATGCCTTAATTGCCGTCAACGAGGATAACGAGATCACTTTCTGCAACAGGTCATGCCGGGAACGTTTGGGCTACAGCCCTGAGGATCTTTTGGGACGCCCCATTCTGGACATTACAGAACCGGAAATCAAATACCGCCTGGAGTCAGCCCTGAATCAACTAAATAATGGCTCAACCCAAAACCAGTTGTTAAACATCAATTTCCTTACAAAAGGCTCAACACCGGTGTTGGCAGACGCCCTGATCACCACTCTGGATCTTGACCATGAACAGTTAACCGTTTTTCTTATTCACGAGTCGGGCGCCGGGACTAAAAATCTTTCTGCTCTTTCTCTTATCGAAGAACTCAACCGGCATCAAAACCGATTGCAGATCCTCGAAGACTCCATCAATGCCGCCTTGCACCCGGGAAATCCTCAAATTCCCCTGATCCGCCGTGGAATAGGAGCCGTGGATACCGCCCTGGCATCGGTGAGGCGTGCAATTGAGGAACCTGAAAAGAAACCGGATGCTTCTGAACTGGCTGTTTCGATCATGAACCTTTCCATTAACTACTGGATTGAAACTACCGGTATGGATAAATTTGATCTGGCCCGGCAATCCGGTTTGTGGAAAGTCTATACCAACCGCGACGGCTGGCAAAGGACCCAGACCCTGGATAAATACTTGAGCATCGACACCCTGCCCGCCAGGCCCCGGCAACGCCAGATCCTGGCAACTGCTGATTTTGTCCTGTCATCCTGCCAGCCCCCCTCCGAACTTCGCAGTCGGCTTGAGACCACATTAGACAAATATCGTCTGATCTGCAGGTAAATCACCTTATCAAAAACAACAACTATCCTTTTAATAACAGCACTTTAAGCATTTTTTAACAAGATTTTACCAATCAAGATCCTTGCTGCATCAGTTCCATGACGTTATGATCGTGCAAATTTTTTAACTCGCTGTCACGGATATGTTTTTTTCAAGGTGTAAATTCATTCAGGAATCATTTACTGCTGTAAAAGGAGCCGCTTATGAATACCAGGACAGACAGGTCGATGCAGATCACCAAACAGAAAATCAGTCTCACTGTTCTTTTTTTAATCGGGATGCTTCTTTTTTCTCCAGCCCTCTGGCATGTTGATTCAGCCTGTGCTGATTTTGCAAACAAGATCAAAAATGCTTCAAACGGTGATACTGTCGTCATTTACAATGACTATCTCAAACCTGACCTGACCTGGGAACCTTCCAAAGAGTTGCGATCCGAGCAGATTGACGTCAACCATTCCATCACCGTTGAGGGCGATGGACAAAAACGAATAGAATGTGTTTATCTGAATATCAAGGCGGATGATGTCACCCTGGACAATTTTGAATTTTCCCATAAACAGGACGCTTTCGACACGATCGGATCCCGGCTGGAGGATCGAAAAGCAAGGGAGGCGCTCCATGACACCTATGATTACAGCGAACTTGAGGTACAAAACCAAAACAATTTAACGGTTAAAAACTGTGATTTCACAGACAATAACATTTACTGGGAAACCTGGAATAAACCGAGCTATAAAGAAGAGCGGTGGTACTGGAGCCTCAAAAACCAGGCAACGTCCGGCGGCGGCCTGGTATACCTGGACGGATGTGATACCGTAGTCTTTGAAAACTGCACTTTTGCCAATGCCAGTGCATACCGGGGCGGACTGGTCAAGTTGATGAACTCCATGAATGTCACCTTCAGAAACTGCACCTTCAACTCCGGAATCGGCCTTGAAGGGGGCGGCCTCATAGTGATCGGATCATCAGACACGGTATCCTTCGTAAACTGCACCTTTAACGCCGGTATGACATCATACACGGGTGATGGGGGATTGGTGCGGATTACGAACAGTAAGAACATATCGTTTTCAGGCTGTCTTTTGAAAAACGGCAGTGCCCGATACGGCGGTGGATTTTACATCAGCGGCTCAGAAAACTGCACCTTCAACAGCTGCACCGTCCAAGCCTGCAATACTCATTACGTTCACAATTTCTGGCAATACGGCCGCCGCTACTTTTCACCGGGCATGGAAGGCGGCGGCGGGTGTATACAGGATTCGATCAATGTCACCATAGAGAATTCCGTATTCAACGATAACGTTGCCCTGCCGTTTCAATATGATTCCAATAATGCTGGATCACGGGCCAAATATTTCTATGGACGCGGCGGCGCCCTTGCCATTGCAAACACATCGGATCAGGTGACCATCAACAATACTGACTTTACCGGAAACCGGGCCTATGAGGGCGGCGCCCTGTGGGCAGCCGGCAGCGACCTTTCTATCTCCGGATGTGAGTTTTCAGGCAATCATGCCGAAGTGCTCTGGATCACCAGCCAGCTGCTGCTGGATATCACCGGAACTGTTGCCGAATTTGCCGGAATGGTCGCGGAACAGGATGCGAAAGGGATACTGGCAAAAGTAGCGGGTACGGCGTTGACCATCGCCACCTCAAAAGAGGAAACCCGTGAGTATTTAAGTAATGAAACCATCGGTCCGGAAGGCGGTGTGGGCGGCGCCCTCTACTCGCTGTCCAACCACCTTGAAATTGCAGGATCCACATTTTCAAATAATACCGTTAAACGAAGAGGGGGGGCGGTTTATCTAATCAGCTCCGACTCAAGGAATGAAGCGGCAGAGATCAAAACCAGCATCTTCTCGGGAAACAGTGCGGCCCAGAAAGGCGGTGCCCTGATGAACCTGCAGCCCGGCGTCAAGGTGAACGACTGCCTGTTCAGTAATAATGAAGCAGGAAATATGGGCGGTGCTCTGTACAGTGTTGAAGCGATTACGGTTACCGGCACTGAATTAAAGTCCAATCAGGCCAAAATCGGCGGAGCGGTTTGCTCCAACATCATCAGGTCCCACCACACCTACCGGGACTGCATTTTTACAGATAACGTTGCTTATCAGGAAACCCAGGGGAACCATAGTACCGGCGGAGCGATCTATGCCCATGGCCTGAAATCCGACAATATCAGGGAACCCCAATCCCTGATGGATCTTCTGGATTGGCTGAAGATTAATGACGACCCCTTTTCAAATCTGATGCCCAAAGACAACACCATAAAAATTCAGGGTTGCAGTTTCAGTAAAAACTATGCCTTTCAGGGAGGTGCATTGCTGCTGTCCTATCTCCATGCTGACCTGAAAAACAACAACTTCTCGACTAATGCGGCAGATGATGCCGGCGGTGCAATCCTGAACCGTGATAACGCTAAACTGACCATGGGACAATGTGATTTCAGGGATAATAACGCCCAGACATATGGCGGCGCTGTTTTTAACGGCGGCGGAGACGGCGGAAAACTGGATATCAACCGAACCCTGTTCAGCGGTAACGCGGCACTGACGCAAGGGGGGGCTGTGGCGGACTTCAGCGGTGAATCCATCGACATCTCCAACGCTATCTTCACACGGGGGTCCTCCGGGACCCTGAGGGGGAGCGCTTTGTATCTCAATAACAGCAACCCTGTGTCGGTTACCAACTCTACGCTGGTGGCCAATGCGACAGCCCAGAATGTGATCCAGGCAGATGATTTATCTAATCTGGCGCTCAAAAACAACATCATCTGCGGCAATTTCATCGAGGAGAATGTATCCGATCAGGATGTGGTCTGGAGTAGTGACAGCTTTGTTCTCGCCTCTCATAACATTTGTGCAATCCAGACCGGCATGAAAAACCTTCAGGAGGATATCAATGTCATGATGGATCCCCTGAACGGCGATTTCCACCTGCGGTCAGATCTTCTCTGGGACAGCCTGGGCGCCATGGAGCAGGGAATAAATACTGCTGTGGAACGAAACGTCGACTTTGACGGTCTTCCACGCATCATTGATAACGAGGGAAACGGCACTGCAACCGTCGATCTGGGTGCCTATGAGGCCGGCAATGTCAAAGTGGTATTTAAAGATGGACACCCGGATGAACCGGAGAATATCCATGGTCATGTGGAAAAATCCACCGAATCGCAATGGGTGCCTTACGGGGGGAAACCGGACTATTCAGCTGTGAATGTGATTACCGATTCAGGCTGGGCCTTTGCCGGCTGGGAGACGGCTGGCAAGGAAAAAATACGCCAGGGAAAATATCACTATTATCAGGGCGAAAAGGTCTATGCCACTTACGACCGTTACCCCACGGCCACCTTTGAGTTCGGACTGGCCGGCTGCTATGATGACGGTACAAACACCCCCAGTTCTATATGGACCACCCTGGATTGCGATCCTCTGGCTCAACCGGCTACCGCCCATATCAAGCCCTATTCTGGATATCTCTTTAAAGGCTGGAGCATCACAAGAGGAGGAGCTGCCGCACCCCTGCCGGGATCAATAAGCGACTCAACAACCTTTTACGCGGTCTATGAAAAGGAACCGGTACATCTGAATTTTGAGCAGCGGTATGAACTGGCAGCCGATCCAACCGGTGATTATGGTTACGGGAGCCGGCTTGATCTTTCCGATCCCGCGGTGATTGCACTCGCCGACTGTAACCCCAATGGTGAATATCTCAGTGGATTTGTCTATGGAGCAGATGATTATGATCCCAGTGATCAGGACCGGGTCAATATCAGCAACTTCACCCTTGATAAAGACTCCACCATATCGGGCGTCTATGCCCCACTCATGTCGGGAAGCATCACCATCCAGACGGATATTACACAGGGAGCCGTCAACCGGACCCTGGCAGAATCCCACGGATTTATTGTAGACCCGTATAGCGGGATTGCGGTTAAAAACAATCCAGATGGATGTGAGCCGGTACTTCAGATGATCACACCCCTTGACAGGAACTTTTGCGGATATACATTCAGCAGTACGCCAAATGCCCATGCTGGCCATGATATTATTCTAACCGCCAGTTACCTCGATCCGCAGGCTCATGAACATGCTAACCTCTGCCTGTTGATACTGAATCCCGAGCAACCGGGCCAGATCACCCAAAGTGCAATGCCGACCGGTTCCGGGTCGGAATCCGCCGGGCTGTTTGTTCTTCCTTACGGCACTGTTGTTGATCTTACCCAGACCCCTTACCTGCTCGCGCCTGACCCAGGCTTTTGCTTTTCAGGGTGGGTGGACAGCCAGGGGAATCCGTTGACCACCGTGACCATCACGGGTGATCTTGAATTATTCCCTGTATTTGAGCCGTTAACCTGCAACTTAACGCTTGAATATGGCACGAACGGTTTTATCGAGGCTCCCCTGCAGCGGACCTACAACCATGGCACTCAAATTCAGTTGTCCTGGTTTACTGTTGTTCCCGACAACAATTTCAAACTGGATCACTGGGAGGATGAAGCCGGCCGGATACTGTCCGGAAATTTTACCATTCACAATGACTGCTCAATTAAAGCGGTTTTTTCTCCAACCACATCGACCCTCTCTGTCACAGTGGACGGCAGTGGAACGGTAGATCCCACACTGCCGGGCAGCTATCCGAGAGGCAGTGTTGTTGCCCTGTACGCCCACCTGGCGTCACCTGCCAGCGGATACATGTTTGGCGGATTTATCGATGAAACAGGCGATCCAACCGATTCGGTCCTGATGACCGGCAACCGCCAGATAACGGCTGTGTTCACACAGGAGCGGTTTTTACTTCGCCTGTTTTTGAAAGACCGCGGGGAGATCCTGTCAAACAGCTACCCGGCCGGAACCGTTGTTGACCTGTCACTGTTCAACGGTGGGGAGGCCGGCTATCAGTTCAATGGATTCATTGATGAATATGGTCATCGCGTGGATTCAGTTCTGATGGACAGTAATCGGAACATTACAGGCCTTTGTGAACAGGACAACTATCCTTTGAACCTGCTGACCCAGTCCGGAGGAACCATCAGTGGTGATTCGATACGCTGGTACCCGGCCATGTCCACGGTAGACCTGTCTCATATCGAGGTGATTGCTGATCATGGTTACCGGTTTACTGGGTTTGTCAATGAAGAGAATGACCCTGTGGATAGCATATTGATGAACTCCAGCCGCCAGGTGACCGCCGTCCTGATACCGGATGTCGATATTCCGACCCTGAACGAGTGGGGCATGTTGATATTGACTGCTCTTCTTCTTGGGCTCACACTGTGCTCAAAGAATGGAAAACGGTTAACCAGCAGCTGACAGCCCTTTTGGCCGTACCGGGCTGATCATATTTTCGACAAACCGCAAAAAGGGATTTGACAAGTTGCCCTGTTCTATTCTACCCTTTGGCATCCATAGAGCAGAAGATATCGTAGGATTGGTCCTCGAACACACAGGAGGTGACTGTTGAAGCGCTTTGTTCCGATTTTTGTCATGTTTATTTGTCTTATCATGTCCAATGCGGCAATCGCAAAGACCCTATATTTTTCACATATCGCAAGCAATTCCAAATGGGAGACTGAAATCTGCCTGATCAATAGCAGTACCACCAACAGCGCCTCCGGAACATTGACCGCCTATGACAACTCCGGTCAGCAGATCGCATCGGCCGCTGTGAATCTTAATCCCGGAGCCCGGCAGTCCCTGCTTGTGTCAAACAGTTTTCTCAATGCCCACCTGATCGGTTATATTCTTCTGGATTCTGTTTCCAAAACCATCCTCGGATATACCAAATTCTATGTCGACTCAAAATACAGGGTGGCCATTCCGGCAGATTCCCATGTCAATGTCGATGATATCTTTATTCCCCATATTGCTTCAAATACAAAGTGGTGGACCGGCATCAGCCTGCTGAACACATCCACATCATCCAAGGAATTGATCTTTCAGTTCAGTGACGGAAGTATAAAAACCAAACCCATTGCGGGAAAGGAACACCTGGTTTTTTCCATTAAAAGCCTGTTTGACAACATTGCCCAGCCGGACATTAAATCTGCGGTGATAAAAAACAGCGACGGGGTGGTCGGCCTTGAACTGTTCGGCAGCAACGCAGGGAACGGAGAATCTTATCTTTCAGGTATCCTGCTCAAGGATGACACCACCCACTCAATCTACTATCCCCATATTGCCAGCAATGACAAATGGTGGACCGGTGTGGTGGCATACAATCCCTCCACCGAATCCTGCAACCTCACCATCACCCCTTTTCAAAAAGACGGTACCCAGTTGGTATCACAGAACCTGTCCCTGGCGGGACAGCAAAAATACATCGGGTCGGCCGGGGGGTTGAATCTGCCTGACGGATCGGCATGGTTCAAAATCGATGCCAGCAAACCCATTTCCGGATTTGAGCTGTTCGGTAAGCGAAACGGTCTCCAGTTGGGCGGATATACCGGTGTAGACATCAGCGGAACCACAGGGATCTTCCCGAAACTTGAAAAAGGCAGTGACGGATGGACCGGCATTGCATTTGTCAATATTGAAAACAAGCCTTCAACCATCACCATTTCAGCCTGTGATGATGAGGGAACGATCATCGCCGAAGAATCCCTGTCGCTTTCCGCCTATGAAAAAGTTATCAACAATTCGGCGGCTCTGTTTTCTTCTGATATTCAAGCAGCAACTTATTTGCGATACACCTCTACGACTGAACTGGTGGGTTTCCAGCTGAACGGATCAACCGACGGGATGCTCCTGGATGCGCTCCCCGGAGATACCTTTCAAATATCCGCAGCACAGCTGCTGGTTTCAAAAACCATTGGTGACACCGGCGGGGATGTCAATTCTGATGATTTCTCATTTATCATCCCTCAAGGCGCCTTTTCCTCCCCAACGGATCTGGAACTTTTCCGGATGGGCAGCGATGATGCCTTTGAATCCGATATGCTGACCGATACATTCAGGCTCACAGGTATTACGGATGATTTTCCTGGCACACTTCTGCCGAGCCTCAGGTGCCCGGATACTTTGACTGATGAAAGCTTTATTGTCGTGGGTGAAGAGGTCTTTATCCCTAGCAGCTTTAACTCCGGCATGGTGTATCGCCTGTTTCCGGCACTCCTGGATTCCGGTTTCCTGTCTCCGGTCACCCAGGCCGCCCCTGCCGGAGAGCTGTTGCGTCTAAAGGACAAGCCATTGAACGGAACCGGTCATGCCGGTACATCCAGGTTCCTTGATTTTTCAGGCATCACCGGCTGGAAGACCTATACCACCCAAAGCGGAAAGGGTCACTTTGCAATTCAATACCCGGTGGCATCGGTGGGTGCGGCCCAGGTAGAATCCCTGGGCCGGGATCTTGAAACCGCCTATGATACCTTTGACGCGCTGGGATTTTCCTATGACAGCAGGACCGCCTGGCCGGTATCGGTAATCGTCAGGAAACTGGATGACCAGGAATACGGACTGCACTGCCCCTCCATGTGGGGGCACAACAGTGCCACCCTTGCGTTCAACCGGGACAAGCTGTATGAAACCGAACAGATCGCAACCACTGCCGGGCATGAATTTTTTCACCTGGTACAATACCTTTATGACCCCAGGAATGTTTTGTCCCGGGCAAAAAGTGCCGCCACCCACCACTGGCTTAATGAAGCCTGCGCCGTGTGGGCAGAGGCAAAATTCTCAACCGAGGCCGACTATGTGTCCGATATCCGGGCCGGGCATGAAACCAATCCGTTTAACGGCATGCATGCCGGGGCGGTCAGCAACAATGCCGGGCACCACGGGTACGGCATGTCCGCGTTTATCAAGTTCCTTGAAAACAGGTACGGTGAATCCATTATCCGGGATATCTACCTGCAGATTTTTGACACACGCCACCCGGTTGAAGCCGTCAACATCGCTACAGGCCATAATCTTGTCATTCTCTGGGAGCAGTTTTTACGGGAGTATCTCGCAGGCAGTATCTACAATGTTCAAAAAGGCATGTTCACCGGGATCCGGTCCGGGCTGTTCAGGATCCAGTCACCGGCAGACCAGTCTGCTTCGTTTACCCACAACTACCCGGACCTGTCTGCCCGATTATTTATCATCCGGCTGGACGACACGGACATCAGCCCGTCCAAGGCGGTTCACCTGGCCATTGATCAGGACCTTTGTGATATCACCCTGTTTAAATACAGTAATCCGGACCCCACAATTCAATACCTGTCCCACTCAACCACCAAGAAGCTGATCGGTAAAAGCCTTCGGTCCTTTGCCCGTGACGGACATCACCTGATTGCCATGGTGACCAACTCCAACTTCACAGAGCCATATACCAACACCCTTGGGGTCACACTCGATATTACCATCGAATCAATGGCCCATGCCATGACGCTGTGGGCGGCCCCTGACACACTGGATGCGGATGGGGTCAGCACCGCCGCCATCACGGCCACCGTCACCGATGATACGGATACACCTGTCGAGGATGAAACCGTGCAGTTTTCCGCTGACTATGGCAGCCTGTCCCACAGCAGTGCCACAACCGATGCAAACGGCATTGTCAATGTGGTATATACGGCGCCAAGTTCTCAACCGCCGGGCGGAACCGCCACGGTGACCGCGACCACCAGCAATGGAGTGACCCAGACCGCCACGGTCACACTCAATCCGACACCGGCATGGCCGGGCTGGCCGGCCCCCCAATGGTGCCCCCAAACCAGCACCGAATTTCAGGGCAGCATGTTCATATTCTACCCCCCTGACAACCCGTCCCAGGCCATTGACTGCACCTTTCACGGCAATGCCGCACTCAAATGGGAAATACCCTACACAGACGGGAAAAAAGACGGGTGGCGGAAAGATTATTTTGAAAGCGGTGCTCTGAAATACCAGGCACCCTATGAAAACAGCAAAATAAACGGTGTGGCCACATGGTATTATGAAGGCGGCAGCTTATATAGCCAAATCCCCTATGTCAATGGTTTAATTGAAGGGGAGTATGTCAGTTATTATGAAACCGGCCAGATCGAAGCCCGTGTCCCCTACCGGTCGGACCTGAAAAACGGAACCGCCCACTGGTTCTACAGCACCGGCGCACGAATGAAGGATATCCCATGGGTGGATGATCTCAAGCACGGCACTGAAAGAGGATACTACAGCAGCGGACCTTTGAATTATGAACACCCCTACACCAATGGAAAAAAGAACGGAATAACCAAAGGATACTACGAAAATGGCAACCGGAAGTATGAGTCACCCTATGTGAACGGAAAGAAACAGGGCATCCGGTACGATTACTATGAAACCGGGGAACTGAAAAAAGAAACCCCTTATGAAAATGATGAACGCCACGGACTTGAAATCCTTTATGAGATCAACGGCGATATATCCTGTGAAACCCCATTTCAGAACGGAGACAAGCACGGCGATGTAAAGTGCTATGATTCAAACGGAGACCTGTCCAGCTGCTCCACCTATGACATGGGTACGTTTATCGGGTCATGCATGCCTTGAACTTACGGTGATCTGAATCAGTCCAGAAGCAGGGGCACCAGGGTATGGATGCCTTTACCTGCCCGTTCAAAGGCCCCGATATCCAGTTTCCCGCCCCTGGGTCTGGCTGTTTTTTCCAAGGGATGGCGGTATTGAAACACCGGAGTAAGAGCGAATCCGTTACCAGAACCCGGGTCGACCCCGGCGTCGATTCCTGCTGATCCCCTTTGCAGTTGATATATATACAGAGCCCGGTCAATGAACGTTGGATTTTCTATATTGCGATGTTCTTCACCCGTAAATGTGCCGGAACGAATCGTCCGGAAATTATCAAATATATTATTGATAATTTTCCCGCCGGGAGTGCCGCCCATGTTGAGGGCTATACCGTTATTCCTATCGTTTACCAGGGTATTATTGACAAAATACAGTGTCTGCAGCGGCCCGTTCCGGTTTTCTCTGGCATAGGAGATGGCAGTGGTGTTTTCCGCTTTTGCCGACTGGTGCAGCTCATTTCCAATCACATAGGACAGCCCGCCTTCAGGCAGGTCAATCAGGTAACTTGACGCCCTGTCTGAAGAATGTTCATCCAGATCAAATATACGGTTGTAAAGAATGTAGTTTTCATCTGCCCGGCTTTTGACGTTGTGTCCGATGTAGGCATCATGGGAATAACTGCCGGTCATCGTAAATTTCGCCCCCCGGCCGATGTAAATATTGTGGCTGAACCCGTTGTTTGACTTGCCGTGATCATGAAATTCACATGAATCAATCACAATCTCTTCCGTCCCGAGGTTACCGGTCAATATGCCCATTTCATTATCATGGAAATAAGCGTTCTTAACCGTCAGCTTTCCGGTTCCCTCATACCGTATCCCGGCCCCGTTGTTGTCGGGAACGTCCGCACCGGTAAACTCGATCTGCTCCACCACCACATTATTCCCGGATATGACAAAGATCGCTTTACCATTGGGGATATCTATGCCTGTGGCATCCAATACGGCCATGCCGCCGCTCCCTTTTAGCGTCAAGTTGTTCTGGGACCATATGGTGATAATACTTGAGTCATTATATATGCCGGCTTCAATGAGGACGGTGTCATTATCCTGGGCTGCGGCGGATGCCGCTTGAATCGTGGGATACTGATCGGGAACACTCAAAGTGGCCGCACTGAGGGGCAATGTGATGCCAAAAATCATCATCAGGCTGACAAGCAAACGCATCATGGCGGTAAACTCCTCCTTATTCATTCCATAAGACAAAGCGTTAAAAACCTGTTCAGAATTGCATGGTGTGAATGGGATTTCAACCCCAAACCGATTTGCAAATAATCATATCTCTATCGATGCGCCTTAAAGGAGCCTGATCCTTATTCAGCATAATACAGACCTTGAAAAGGATCTCTATCACTGTCACTGGTTGCTATTGAACGCCATCGGAATGACAATCCGGCTCACTGTCTGGTTAGCCGCCACTTTTTGTTTGTTTATATTGCCAGTGTTGATTTCTGAAATTTGAACCTGTGCTCTTTCCAGCATAGGCAGGCTCAGATCAACAAGATCACAATCGAAAGGCGAAACATATTGGGATAGTTTGATGGTATTGTCCCCCGCTTTGCACCCGATGTCCAGAACTCGCTTGATTTTTGGGGTCGACTTAAACGCAGCCTGTGTGTGATCAATTCCATTGCCAACTGATGATATTTTTATCATAAATGGTCATCATGGTTTAACTTTTTGAGGTTCGTTGGTAGTATACGCTGCGGATTCCAAAAAAGGATACTTTTTATGCTGAGACCCCATCAACCCGTTGTGGTTGGAAGTTCTTCCAAAATCGCATTCTTTCATTTCAAAAACTGATCGATCCAAAAGGAGATCCACCAACAATGCTTCAGCCAGTGCTCTCTATTTTGAGTTCAGGGCACGTATTTGATGATAGATAGCTGTCGCTCGAACCATACTCAAGAATAGCCCTCCCTGTTTCATTAAATTGTTAAACTATAGTATCAGCAAAATCGTTGATTGCAATCTTTGTTGATTTTTCTGTTAAAAAATGCTTATGTCCATTCAAGTTGAGTTTCAGATACCATTAAATTTGTGATGATATACGGCCGTATAATAGCTTGTTTTAATTTCGTATCTTAAATGAAATGCTCTGCATGCAATATCGATATTTCTTTTATTCGACGACCTAAGTTGTGTATCAATTTCATCTGCTAACAGATTATGACTTGTCCTCAATGCAATATCACAATTTATAAAAAGTCGGATAAAGAATGAGAGTATTGCGAAAAGTTCTTATTTGTCTTTCTCTTACTTGGGGCTCTGCCGTTTTTTGGGGCTGATATCTTTGGCAGAAATATTGGTTTTAAACGACGTTAACATTCTGTTTTTATATCTGGGCAATTTTGGCAGTTGTTTTTTAGGTCATCATTTTGTTGAATTTGTTGTATCTTCTTTCGAGAAGTTTTCTATCGAAAGAGGACAAGAATATAAATAAACGATTATAACAATCGCATTAAATCAGATTGCAATTTCACTGCGCTCCATTGCAATTGCTTATGCGAAGCGTTGAAACAGGCATTAAAGAGAGATAATCACAATGAATGATTTTGAATTCGACTACATTAAAGGTAAAATCAATCCAAACGAATATTGGGATAATGTACTCAGAAGTTTTGAGTTTGATGAAATAGGTGATAACTGTCCTGATCTTGCAGAATTTGTAAAATCCACCTTGAACAAAGGTTTCCAGGAATTAAACAATTTAGACAGGCAGCATGAGTTCTGGAAAAATACAAACAAGTTAGCCACATTATATAAAATGCACGACTATGCTGACTATCTAATAAAAAGCAGCATTAATCCTCTTTCTGGAGCCTGGCTCAATGTATGTCTGGCCTTGGTGCAGGGACAACAGCATCTTAAAAATGAATACTGGCAAATAGTAAAAGATTGCAACCAGATGAATCCCAGATGGCTGGTTTTAAGTGCATGGAATACATCCTCCTCCTGGTTTGACCTGAATATCGAAACGTTATCCAACTTGATTATAAAGTTGGATCTTATTGAGGACATGAAAGAACCATTGGATTTTCTTGTCAATACAGTTGAAGCAAAAGATATGGAACCCTCTGAATGGGTTGAAAAAATTATCGAGCAAATAAAGCAGAAGACCGTTTAACAAATATCTGAAGTCACCAACAAGGAGAAACCATGAGCGGACAACGACTGGCAAATGGTCATCAGTTTACTTGCCCTAACCTGGAAGGGAAAACGATCGAATGCTTTAAGGCCTATGTCGATATAGAAAAAAAGGAGCATATAATTATGGTTTTTCTTAAACTAAAAGGTGAAAAATTATGGCATCGGTTTTTCCTGGACGCTGGGCTTGGCTTTTGGGAAGAGTGGGATGAAACATCTGCATTTGAGGGGGTAGAAAATGATTCTTTAATAGATCTTGCAGAAAAATATAATGTTAGAAGAAAAATAGTATCCAGCATCACCTGTAGAGGTTCTTATCATGAACTGTCATCCATGGAATTCCTATTAGACGATATGATATTGACTTATAGATATAGTTACCCTGGGGATTCAGAATCGCCCACAATATTTGAATAAAAGCAGCGACACGGTTTTAATAGATAATAATATTACTAGAGAAAAAGGGAGAAGCCCATGCCATCAAAATGGAATATAGCAGGCTTTGTACTTTTTATTATGATTTCAATCATTACGCTATCCCTGAGCCCGACTGTACTTTTTGCACTGCAGAACAGTCAATTTGCAAATTCTGAAGAATCATACAGGACAGATATCCTTGATGCGGTGAAGGCTGAAAACCTTGATAAGGCCAGATTAATTCTTAGGCATGCTCTGAAAGCCTTTCCAAAGTCTGCAGATCTCTGGGATCTTCAGGCAAATGTACAATATTTAAATGGAGATTATCAGGGCATGCTCCATGCCTCTAAAAAAGCGCTTGCCCTGGAAGAAGGACCTGTGCGTCATGCCAATCTTGGGTACAGTTACTATTTATTGAAAAAATATAATGAAGCCCTTCCCTATTTATATAAAGGAAAGGGGTATGGCGATCAAAATCCAGTCATTTACTATTACCTTGCAGATTGTTTTGATAAGACAGGCCAATCCCAGGAGGCCTATATGTATTATAATAAATATGTGGGCCTTGCCCAGGATGGGATAAAAAAGCAGGAAGCAAAAATAGCAATCACCATGCTTGAAGTATACGGCGTCAAAAAAGAGTCTAAATGGCCTTCTTCTGAAAAAAAAGAGTATAAAATGACCCCTTCTGAAATAAAACGCCTGGATCAAATGTGTGCAGATAAAATTCCCGGATCAGTGGCCATAAAGCATGATTTTGACAAGAATATCACAACCTGCGGGTGTCCTGACGGAACCATACCTACACCCAAGGAATGTATCTGCAAACTGGAGTGGGATATTAAAAAGGCTGTCATCAAAAAGGATATTGACCTGGCCGCCCGCCTGGCTGCCAAGGCAGAAGGTAACAGCTGCAGGGTTCCGGAAAAGATCCTTGAGGATATAAAATACCTTGTAAAAGTTCAAAGAGAACAACCCTATCTTCTTGACAAAATGTCATTTAAGGCAGAGATGAAAAGACAGCAGGAGGATTTTAACAGGACCTGGAGAATCTATAATGAACAGCAGCGCATCAGGGATCAGGCCATGAATAACCTTGTGCATCAAGTCGTTAAAAGTCAGCTTGAAATTATCGGCAGCATGGCAGGATATGGCGCAGGTTCTTCAACTCTTTCTGCTGGTACAGGCGGATCGTTTATTGAGTTTGGTGATGACGATGAG
>QZLA01000319.1 GCA_004796375.1 Desulfobacteraceae bacterium | reverse complement strand
TGCGGGGATTCAGTGAGGCATAAGGATCCTGAAAAATAAGCTGCATATGCCGCCTGAAATGCTTCAAGGCTTTTCCTTCCAGCCGGGTGAGATCAACCGCTTCATCATTCTTATTAAATGTGATCCGGCCATCCGTGGGTTGCAGGGCGCGGAGGATGGCCCGGCCGATGGTGGTTTTACCGGAGCCGCTTTCACCCACAAGCCCGAGGGTTTCACCTCTGCCCAGGGTGAAGGAGAGGCCGTCGACCGCCCGGACATGGCCGGTGACACGACGGAACAATCCTTTGCTGTAGACGGGAAAGTGGACTTTCAGGTTCTCGACCTCGATCAATGTTTCATTGGCCATGATGGTTCCTTCTCAATATACTTATGCATATAAAAAGCAGCGGACAAACCGGTTGTTTTCCATTTGCGTCCGGCCCGGCATCTCCCTGTCACAGAGATTGGCGCGGCGTTCGGGGCAGCGGGGGTGAAACGGGCAACCGGGCGGCCGTTCCAGCGGGCTTGGGATGTCCCCGGCCACCGGGGTCAAACGCCTGTCCAGACGGTCCAGCCTTGGGATCGCATCAAGAAGCCCCCGGGTATATGGGTGTTTGGGATCATTGATCAGGTCATCGGTCCTGCCCCGCTCCACGATCACGCCCAGGTACATGACGGCGACGACATCGGCTACCCGGGCGATCAGCCCCATATCATGGGTGATGAAGATCACCGACATGTTCAGCTCTTTTTGCAGATCCCTAATCAGTTCGATGATCTGGGCCTGGATGGTGACATCCAGTGCAGTGGTGGGCTCATCCGCAATGAGCATCTTGGGGTGGGTGGACAGGGCCACCGCAATCATGGCCCGCTGCCGCATACCACCGGACAGTTCGTGGGGGTACTGGTCCACCCGCATGCCGGGATTGGCAATCCCCACCCGGTCGAGCATTTCCACGGCAAGGTCCCGGGCATCATTGCGTTTCATTTTTTTCTGGGCCTGTACACTCTCCATGATCTGGCTGCCCACCGTGGCGGTGGACGCCAGCGGGCTCATGCCCGATGCCCGGTGTTGCCGGATCGCCTCCACGATCTGGTTGCCAATGGTATAAACCGGTGAGAAAGAGGCCATGGGCTCCTGAAAAATCATGGCAATTTCGCCCCCCCGGATCCGCCTGATTTCGGGGCTGTTGGCTTTGAGGCGGTTGATATCCACGCAGGTCCCGTTACCGTTTCCATAAAACAGGATTTTTGAATCCGGATTCACGATGGCGTTTTTGGGAAGGAGCTTGACCATGGCCCGGGTGCTGACGCTTTTACCCGATCCGCTTTCACCCACAATTCCGAGGGTTTTTCCCTTGCGAACCTGGAATGTCACACCATCCACCGGCGTGATCAAACCTTCATCGGTCTGGAAAGATACCTTCAGGTCCTGGACATCAATCAGCAGGTCAGAAGGGGTGGGGACTTTATCTGGCATGGGTTTCATATTGTTTATCCCTGTGTAACAGAGTAGGGGTCGGCAGCATCACGCAGACCGTCTCCGAGTATGGTAAAGGCAAGTACCGCAACCACGACGAAAATGGCTGGAATAAAGAACCAGGGGGCCTGCTCAATGGCCCGGATATTCTGTGCATCCTGGAGCAGGATTCCCCAGGATACGCTGGGCGGCCGCAGTCCCAAACCGATAAAGCTCAATGCGGTTTCACTCAGGATCATATAGGGAAAGCTGATGATCAAATCAACGATGATATAACTGGTAAAGCTGGGCAGCAGGTGCCGGGTGATAATCCGTCCGGCAGAAGCACCGGACAGTTCTGCAGCCAGGACAAAATCCTCTCCCCGCTGTCCCAGAAGATGTCCCCTGATCCGGCGGGCCAGGGTGGGCCATCCGATCAGACCGAAGATCATGGTCATGGCAAAGTACACCTGGGTGTTGGACCACTCCTTGGGAAAGGCTGCGGCAAGCCCCATATACAATGGAATCACCGGGACTACCCGTACGATTTCAGTGATTCGCTGGATCAGGTAGTCCATCATCCCGCCGGCATATCCGGCAATACCGCCGATGATCAGGGCAAGTACAAAGGCGGTGAGTACCCCGAGGACACCGATGGAAAGGGAGGTTCCTGTGGCAAACAGGGTGCGGGTAAACAGGTCACGCCCCAGTTCGTCCGTGCCGAACAGGTGGAGAATGCCCTTTTCCAGGCCGTACAGGTGGATGCTGGACGGGATCAATCCCCACATCTTGTATTTATCTCCTGTTACGAAAAAGCGGATATACCGTCGTGTTTCAGGATCCACCACAGCAAGTTTGCGCAGGGTCACCGGATCCCGTTTGGTTTTGATTCCATGGATAAACGGTCTGAATGAAAATCCTTTGTGATCCCAGAACTTGGGCATCTGGGGTGCGCCCATGATGTAGGATCGGTCACGGGTCGTAATCTTGCAGGGTGCGATGAAATTGGCAAATATGCCCATTATTGCCATTGTGATGAGTACCAGGGCCCCGATCATGGCCACACGGTGCTTTCTGAACCGCCACCAGACCAGCTGCCACTGGGATGCGGTGTAATATTTCAGTTTTTTATCGATTTTTGACCGGTCCTCGGATTCCGGTTCAAATATGCCGTCAATAGTCTGTTCAGCAGTCATGGCACTATACTCCAGAAAGCTTGATCCGCGGGTCCAGTGCCGCTAGGGCCACGTCGGAAACAAAGTTCATGATCACGATGAAAAAGGTCAGCATCATCAGGATGGCGCCCGCAACATACATGTCCAGGTCCAGGTAGGACTGGATCAGCAATTCTCCCAGCTCGGGCAGGCCCAGGACCAGGGCAACAATGGGCAGTTCGGAAAAAATACGGTTCACGTCAAAACCGATGGTGGATACCACCGGGTTGACCGCAAGCCGGGCCGGGTATTTCATCAACACTTTCCACTCGGGAATCCCCCGGGCGCGGGCTGCCGTGACCGACAGCTTGTTGAGTTCATCCAGCATGGTGGCCCGGACCGTCTGGAGCTGGAGGGCCGTGGCTGACCAGGCCAGCACTACGGCCGGAATGATCAGGTGCTGGAGCATGTCTCCCAGTTTAACCAGGCTCCAGGGGGCTTTTTCATATTCAGGGGAGAACAGCCCGCCCACACTGGTGTCAAATACCGTGACGGAAACATAAAGCATCACCAGTGCCAGCAGGAAATTGGGCAGTGCCAGTCCCAGGTAGCTGACCACGGTCAGGGAATAGTCGACTGAAGAGTGCCGGTTCACGGCGGCATAGATGGCAATAGGAATGGAAAGGACATAGGTAAGGATAAGGGTGGTATAGAGTATGGCCAGGGTCATCCACAAGCGCTGGCCGATGACGTGGTTGACCGATGTTTCATAGGCAAAGGATTCACCAAAGTCAAAACGGGTCAGGATGCCGGTCATCCACTGGGCATACCGGATGTGGGCCGGCCGGTCCAGGCCGAAGCCATGCCGGATATTATCGATATCCCCCTGGGTGACATTGACGCCCGTACCTGAAAATTTGCGGAAGGCATACCGGTCTGCATAATCCCCGGGGGGTAGTTCCATGATGATGAAGACCATGATGGAGACAAAAAACATGGTCACCAAAAGGCCGAAAATACGATGGACAAGAAAACGCAGCATGGGTTCCAGTGATCCTTTCACTCAGAAACAATCCCCTGTGCCTGCCAAAAACGGACAGGCACAGGGGATGATCTGCTAACAGGTTATTTCAGATACCACTGGAAGGAGCGATAGGGGTAGGTCCAGTAGTAGTCATAGGTTTTGGCGGCAAACTTCTTAAAGTTGCCAAGATCGTTGCGGTGAACAATGGGGTTGACGATCTCACCCACAGTACCGATCTTCCACAGGTTCTTCACATGGATATCCAGGATCTCGGTGGCAATTTTATTGGACTCGGCCGTGTTCATGGGGTGCTGGATGAATTTTTCCGACAGGCTGTACAGCTGTTTCACTTCTGCCGGCGGCTCAATACCCTGGCTGCCGTTGGAGGTTTTCCAGGCTGCCCAGCCAAAACCGGTGCCCGGGTTGAAATAATCACCAAACGGGGGAACAAAGGCAGTAAAATCCTGGGAAATGGTGGGTGCGGAAACACCGTCGTTTTTCCAGGTGGTCACGTCCAGATCATTGTTGTTGGCTGCAGCACGGTATTCATCCGAAGACACCTCTTTGAGGTCTACGCGGATGCCGAGTTCTGCCCAGTAATCACGAACCAGTTCATGAAGTTTGACCGGTGCACCCTGGTTGGAGTAAACCAGGCGGATAATAAAGGGTTTGCCATCCGGTCTTTCCAGGACACCGTCATTATCCTTGTCCTTGAGCCCCATGGCGGCAATAAGGGATTTGGCTTTATCCACGTCATATTCAATGAACGCATTTTTCTGGGAATCGCTCACAAAAGAAACGGTTGTGGGCTCTGCAGGCATGGACTGCATGGGTTTACCCTGTCCGAGAAAAACGATTTCATTGATTTCATCACGATTCAGGGCCAGGGACATGGCCTGACGGAAACGGATCTCATTAAAGATCCCTCTGAGCACCTCATCCTTGACCGTGGTGTTAAAGGCGTAGAATACATTTTCACCCAGGGCAGGTGCCAGATCAACCTGATAATTCCCCTTGGACTCGTTTTCCTTGAGAAGGGGGAAATCCTCGATAAACACAGCCTGCTGTTTAAACGTGACTTCACCATTGGTAATTTTCAGATTCTGGACCTCCTTGTCTTTTACATACGCCTCATCAATTTCATTGAGATAGGGCAGCTGGTTTCCTGCAGTATCCACAATATGGAAATAGGGGTTGGCCACCATGTGACGCCCGGTGGAAGAATCCTTGATCACAATGTGGGATTCGAGCGTGGGAACCACCTGGGTATCAAATCCTGAAAGCAGGGGTGTTGGAACATCTTTCCAGTCGGAACCGCCATAGTATTTGGACAGCAGCTCTCCTGCATTTTTCAACCCTTTCTCCTTGGCGAGCTTTTCTGCATCAGGGTTGTACTTGGGCATGAATTTTTTCAAAAAATGCTTGGGCTGGAAGGGCTGGCCATAGTCCACGGCGAACCGGTTCAGGATACCGGGCGTGGGAACCGGAAAACTGAATACCACGGTCTGGGCATCTGCTGCAGTCACCATCATGGGTTTGCCTGCAAAGAGCCAGCGGTCCGGGGTTTTCTCATATACATCTTTATTCAGGATCAGGTCTTCATACCAGAAAACAACATCTTCAGAGGTAAACGGGGCGCCGTCAGACCATTTGTGACCCTTGCGCAGGGTGATGACCAGTTCGGTAAAGTCTGCGTTCCATTTCCAGGATTTGGCAATGTTTGGGACAATGGTTTTGAGGTCGTCGTGGTAACGGACCAGGTTGACGTGACGGATGGACAGCAGGTCGGATGTGCCGGATTCGGTCCCTTTGGACAGGCCTTTGAGAACACCGCCGTATTTTCCGATTTCACCGTAGGGTGCGATTACCAGGGGCTCTGTGGGCAGGCGGTCTTTTACCGGTGCCAGGGGAGAGGGATTACCTTTGATCTGCTCATTATATTTACTGATGGATGGATTTTCCTTGAATGTCAGCGTGCATTTGCACTGTTTTTCAAATTCATCCAGTTCAAACTGCAGGGGGTACTGACTCGTATATCCCTGCATATTCGTTGCGGTAACAGCCTTGGACCAGGCCGGGCTGAACGATACGGCAATCATCAGGCAGACAGCCGCCAACATCATCACGGCCCTGCCCGGTTTCCATTGACCTGCTTTCATTTTTTCCTCCAATTTATTTGTTTTTTTTATGGTTTGCCCTCAATTGAAGGCACGGTCTGTATCAGAGTGCTGCGTTTTGTTGCTCTGCATCTTCGGGAGGTTAAGCTGGTTTCCAACCTATTAAACCCAAATTAGTCTTGGATTAGGTCCATATTTTTATTCTGCTATGGGAAATAAGAGAAAGTAATCAAAGTAAAACTTTTATTTATACTTGTATCTGTGAGGGATCTCCTGCTTCCTGACTGGCTGGGGTAACAGGATTCAAAACACGATTTTTTAATTTTTAGCTATAAGTAAAACTTTGACTAACGAAAGTAAGTATAGTTTGAGGCAATAATATTCAAACAGAGGGCTAATCCTGAACTAATCTGCACCTTATAGATTTACTGCGGGTACAGTCTGAATCAAAAAAATGCAAACAACACACCCTGAACGAAAGATGGAACACATAACGATTTCACAGATAAAAATCCTGGATGCCGTGGCCAAGAATAAAAATTTTTCCAAGGCAGCCGAATACCTGGGAATCAGTCAGCCGGCCGTATCGCTTCAGCTCAGGGAGCTTCAGAAACGTTACGGAGTGCTGATTTTTTATCGAAAAGGCAGGGAGGTGCGTTTAAGTGATCTTGGACAGGAGCTTTTGTCCACCGGCAGAAAAATCCTGGGACTGTTATCCGAGATGGACGCCTGTCTCAAAGGGAGCAGGGATCTTATGTCCGGGAATATCCATATCGGGCTGAGCTGCCATTATTTTGTTAAGGGCTTGCTGGCCAGTTTTATGGCCCGGTATCCGGAGATCCATGTAAAAGCCACCATCGGACATTCATCCAGCCTGGTGGAGGAGGTCCTGGCCTGCAGGATGGATATTGCCGAGATAACGGCGTTAAGGCCCGATCCGAGGCTTCATCACTTGAAATACAGTGAACAGGAGATATTTCTGTTTGTTTCCAAGGATCATCCCTGGGCGTTCAGAAAGCAGATCCATATTAAAAAACTGCACAATGAAAAAATGGTGGCCCTGCACACCAAGTCAATGACCCGGCAGGTGTTTGATGAGAAACTCTCACCCTTTGGTATCAGACCCGACATCGCCCTGGAACTGGATAGCTGGGAAACCATGAAAGATTCCGTGATTGCAGGTATCGGGTTTGGTATTGCCCTTGAAGACGAATTCGGACCGGATGACCGCATGGTGAAAATAGCCCTGAAAGGTGCAGATTTCAAAGCGTTCCAATATATTGTCTGCCTGCCGGAATATCAGGACCTGAAATTGATTTCCGCATTTCTGGATGTGGCCCACAACGAAAGCATTAAAAACAGGCTGTTTAAGCAGTCCCAAAACGAAGAGGGGAATTAAAGTGGATATATTTGTCAGAAACAAACGGTATCAAGGTGAGATACAGGCCGTGGTTCTGGACTGGGCCGGTACGGCCGTGGATTTCGGTTGTATGGGGCCTGCTGCAGTATTCTGTGATGTGTTCAAGGATTTTGACATTGAGGTCACCATCGAAGAAGCCCGTCAGTTCATGGGCCTTGCTAAAAAAGATCACATCCGGAACATGTGTGCCCTGCCCACTGTCAGCTCGGCCTGGGAAAAAGCTCACGGCCGCCTGCCCGATGAATCCGATATTGACCGGATCTATGAAAAAACCGCAACAGACATGACCCAGAGCATCGCACACCACGCCGGTGTGATTGGCGGCGTCATCGATACCATGGCATCCCTGCGGGACATGGATATCAGGGTTGGGTCATCCACTGGATATGTCAGCGAGATGATGGATGTTCTGGTGCCCCTGGCAAAAGAGCAGGGATATTCACCGGATGCAGTGGTCTGCTCATCCGATGTACCGGCCGGTCGCCCCTTCCCCTGGATGTGCTACCTCAATGCTCTTCAGCTGGAAACCTATCCCATGGAAGCCATGGTGAAGATCGGAGACACCATCACCGATATCGAGGAGGGGCTCAATGCGGGCATGTGGACCATCGGTATCACGAGAACCGGCAATGAACTGGGATTGAGCGAGGCACAGGTCAACGGGCTGCCAGGGGATGAGCTCCAGTCCCGCCTTGATGCAATCAGAACGCGCTTTGAAACATGTGGTGCCCACTATGTGGTGGAGCAGGCCGCTGATATCCTGCCCGTCATCCAGGAGATCAATTCAAGACTTAAAGACGGGGAAATTCCCCTGAGAGGCTGATGCATGACACCTGATGATCCACTGAAACAAGGACAGCAGAGGCCTGTTATGCCGGACCTGTCCGAAGGGGATTCCAACCTGTCTCCCTTACGGAAAACCTGGTACAGGGGTCTCGATCAACCCACCCGGGACCTTCTGGACCGGGATAATGCGGTTTTTTTACATCAGTCCCTGTCAACCCCCTGCCTGAACGTGCTAAAGGGGTGTGACGGCAGTCTCCTGACAGATGTTCAGGGCCGGGAGTTTTTAGACTTTCATGGCAACAGTGTTCACCAGGTGGGATTCTCAAACCCCGGTGTCACCCGTGCCATTGTTGAGCAGATCACTACGCTGTCCTTTTGTACGAGAAGATACACCAACGAGACAGCCATCCGTCTGGCTGAAAAACTGGTGCAACTTGCACCGGGAAACCTGGGAAAGGTATTGTTTGCCCCGGGTGCCACATCCTCTGTCGGCATGGCGTTAAAACTGGCCAGGGTGGCCACGGGGCGCCACAAGACCCTTTCCATGTGGGACAGTTTCCATGGCGCATCCCTGGATGCCATATCCGTTGGAGGGGAATCCATATTCAGGAAGGATATGGGGCCGCTGCTCCCTGGTACCGAACATGTGCCGCCGCCGGAACCCTATCGCTGCCTGTTTGATGATATAGGGGACTGCAGCCGGTGCAACCTGAAATGTGCCCGTTTTGTCGAATATGTGCTTGAAAAGGAGGGGGATGTGGCTGCGGTGATTGCCGAGCCCATCCGGTGTACCTTTATTACTGAACCGCCGCCGGGATACTGGGAAGCGGTCAGGGCAGCCTGCAGCCGTCACGGTACCCTGCTGATCTTTGATGAAACTGCCGTATGCCTGGGCCGTACCGGAAAAATGTTTGCCTTTGAGCATTACGACGTGATTCCGGATATGGTGGTGATCGGCAAGGGGCTTGGCGGCGGTATTATCCCGTTTTCAGCCCTGATTGCTGCAAAGGATCTGGATCTTGCACCGGACCGGGCATTGGGACACTACACCCACGAAAAGAATCCGGTGGCCTGTGCCGCAGCACTGGCCACCATCGAATGCATCGAGACGGAAAAATTGCTGACGCGCGCCTTGAAACTGGGGCAGTCGGCCAAGGATCGGCTGGATGACCTGCAAAACAGATTTCATTCCATTGGTGAGGTGCGGGGTCAGGGCCTCATGTTCGGACTTGATCTGGTCAAAGACCGTCATACCCGGACACCGGATCCTGAGCTTGCCGACCGTATCATGTATACCTGCCTGGAAAAAGGCCTGAGTTTCAAGGTGTCCAAAGGCCATTTTCTGACCCTCACACCACCACTGACCATTTCAGAAGATGATCTGAGCAGGGCATTGGATATCCTGGAACAGTCATTTTCCGAACACACGCCATAATAGATGAGGTGAACCATATGGATTTGAACGTATTGCCGGACAACCCGTATCTGCTGCTGACACCCGGCCCCCTGAGCACCACCAAAGGCGTCAAGAGTGTCATGCTCAGGGACTGGTGCACCTGGGATGATGATTACAACGGAATCGTTGAATCGATCCGGGAACAACTGGTCAGGCTTTCCACATCTGCATCCGGTTATACCTGTGTATTGATGCAGGGAAGCGGAACTTTCAGTGTGGAAGCCACCATCACCACAGCCCTTCCCAGGGGCGGAAAACTTCTGGTTCTTGCGAATGGGGCTTATGGACGGCGGATCGCCCAGATCGCCGGTCGTCTTGATCTGGATTTTACCACCCTGGACTCCGGAGATCTGAACCCGCCGGATCTTGACAAGATTGCCAACACCCTGGAGGTGGACCCGCACATTACCCATGTGGCAGTCGTACACTGTGAAACCACCACCGGCATGCTCAATCCGGTCGAAGAGATCGGCAGGCTGGTCAAACACTATGGCAGGAGCTATATCGTGGATGCCATGAGCAGTTTCGGCGGCATACCCATGGATATGGCCGATCTGAATGCGGATTACCTGATCTCCAGTGCCAATAAGTGTATCCAGGGGGTTCCGGGATTCGGATTCATCATTGCAAGTCAGTGCATCCTTGAAAAGACCGAAGGCAATGCCCGGTCCTTGAGTCTGGACCTTTTTGACCAATGGCGCGTCATGAACCAGGGTAAGGGTAAATGGCGGTTCACCTCACCGACCCATGTGGTGCGTGCGTTTGCAAGAGCACTGGAGGAACTCGAAAATGAGGGAGGGATCTCAGCCCGGTTTGCCAGGTACACGGCCAATAACGCGCTTCTGATCAAAGGCATGAAGGAATTGGGATTCACCCCCCTGCTGGCGCAGGAATATCAATCTCCCATCATCACCGCATTTCTGAATCCGGAACATCCGAAGTTTGAGTTCTTTGAATTTTACCACCGCCTGAAAAAGAGAGGGTATGTCATTTATCCGGGAAAGGTGACCCAGAAAGATACCTTTAGGATCGGCAACATCGGAGATATAGATACACAGCATATCGAGGGGCTTTTAGCCGCTGTAAAGGAATCTATGTACTGGCAGCCTGACGGATAAATGATCGCGGGCTTTGGCCTGTCCAGCGCTTGAAGGCATGGTTGAATGCGCTCTGTTCCGAGTATCCCAGCATAAAGGCGATGTCACAGATGCTCAGCTCCCGGCGGGAAAGGTGATGCATGGCCAGCTCTTTGCGGACCGCCTGGAGCAGATCGCGGAAACGGGTGCTCTCCTGTTTGAGTCTTTCCTGGAGTGCCCGGGTGCTCAACGCCAGTTCCCGGGCTGTAGAACCAATCGTGGCAACCCTGCCCTGAGCAAACTGGTGACGGATTCTTGCAAGGACCTTCCGGGTCCAGGGCCGGTCTGCCAATGCGTGTTCCGGGGGAACCCGGACCAGTGTTTCGGCATGGGCTTCAAGGATTTGGTACAGGGAGGAATCTGCGAGATCGATAGGGGTCTCAAGATCCCGGGTGTTGAGAATCAGCTGGCTGACAGGTTCGCCAAAACATACCGGCACTTTGAAAATTTTCTTAAAAGCCGCTGCGGTGTCCGGATCCGTTGGTTTACTATGGGCAAAGCAGATCTTGACCGCCCTGACACGATCCCGGGACATCCGGCGCAGCAAGGTATGGTAGGTGCAAACCACGGCTTCGGACAATTGCGGATTGTCTTTGAAGTCAATGGGCCGGGTATCCCAGAACAGGTGGGTCAAATCCCCTTTTATTTCAAACTGGGGCTGAATCAGGTCAGACATGATCCGGTGGTACCGGACCAGCACTTCCAGAGCGTTTTCAATGGTCGGGCTGTTAAGCATCAGGGTAAACAGGACACTTCCGGCTGGATAATGCTCCGCCATCAGCCTGCCGAAATTGATGCCTGGGTGAGGATCCCGTGTTTTTGACTGGATGACCTGCCACAGGGTTTTAAACATCTCGCCCGGGATCCTGGCACGGCTGCTCTCAAGGACATCGGGGTTAAAATGACACCGGGCAGCGGCCTTGTTGAAATCAACGCCTTTGCTTTCAGCGTAGGTTTTCAAGAGCCTGATCATCAAGGCGGATACCGTTGTGCGGATCTGTCGGGTCATGTTCTTTTTTTCCTCCATATTGCAGTGACAGCATATCGTGATTTTGCGCAAAATATCAAATAATATGTGCAAACCACCAAGACCTGTGCCGGGTAAAGGCGTATGATTCTCAAAATGTCAAACAAAGGAGAATACCCATGACCCGGAACAATAAAATATTGGCAATGAAATCGGTGTGCTGGGCCGGATGTGCTGCAGATGCCCTGTGGACCGTCGCACTGGCCTGGCCTGAACTTTACGGTGTCCTGACCGGTCAAACACGGGTGGACATTGACCTTGAATGGCGTTTAATCCTGGGGGTCGCCGCATCGCTGATGGCCGGCTGGACATCCCTGCTGGCCTGGGCTGCACAAGATCCTGTTGAGCGGCGAATGGTCATGGCACTTACTGCTATGCCCGTTCTCATCGGTCTGATTGCCGTCGCTGTCACCGGGATAGTATTTGGAGATAGCGGCGCCCTGTGGATCCTGATCAAGTGTTGTCTGCTTTTTACTGCCATGGCCTGGGGATGGATGACGGCACGGGGAATCGCCCGGGAAAAAGTGCGTTAGGCCTTTGGACAGATGGCTGAAGGGGCTTGACTTTGAGGTGGTAAATATATAATCAAATTTATATAACTTTGATTATTGCTAACCCACCGTGACAAGAAGGGTCATTCATGCCGAATAAAACAAAGTACACCCGGTCTGATGTGATTGAGGCCGGCCTCAATCAGCTCAGGGATGACGGGTGGGACGGGTTGACACCGAAAAAGGTCGCTGCAAGACTCGGGGCATCCACCATGCCGATCTACTCCCATTTTCCGGCCATGGCGGATTTCAAGAAAGCGCTCATGGACCGGGCATGGCAGATGATGGAGACCTATGCCCTTGACGCGTATACGGGTGATCCCTGGGTGGATCACGGTGTCGGCTATGTGTTGTTTGCAAGAGATAACGGGCGACTGTTCTCCTGTATGCACAGTGAAAGTTTAGAACAGGTCCGGGAACGACGCTATCAGTTCTGGCTGACCATTTCAAAAGACCTGTCCGATTATCCCCTGTTCAGGGACATGGATCCAGAATTGGCGGGATGGATACGGAATCTTCGCTCCTTTTTGGTTTATGGTATCGCTGTATCCGTTAACACCGGTCTGACACCGGTGTGGGAGAATGAGGCAGTGATCCGGCAGATGGTCTCCCTGTGCAGCGATGTTCTGCGGGAGGGTCTGGCTCAGAATAAGGATAAACTTGACCAGACATTGAACCTGATCCCCAGGGAAGCCAGGGAAAGGATCAGCCAGATCAGCCTGGAAACGGATTAATATTCGAGCAGGGTCAGGGTCTGGGCCGAGGCATCCAGCCGGACCCGGCTGCCCAATGGGATGGTGAGCATGGGGTGGGTGTGCGAGCAATCCACCTGAGCTAAAACCGGAAATGTGTATTGACCCACCACCTCTTCGAGAATCATGATCACACTTTTCCCGGTTTTCTGGTCGTTAAACCGTTCATGTTTTCCAAGAATCAGGCCGGAGATCTTGTCAAACACTCCGTTGATTTTCAGAAAGGCGAAAAGGCGCTCCATCATGGCAGCAGATTTCTGGGTGTCTTCGATAAACAGGATGTCGCCGTCTTTGATCATGGGCATATAGGGACTTCCCCAGATGCAGGTGATGGTATTGAGGTTGCCGATGATCAAACGACCCTCTGCCACCCCTTCATTCAGGGTCACCCACTGGTTTTCAACGGGGGGTTTACTCTCTGTCTGACTTTCCCAGTCTATGTCCTCTTCGGTCCAGATATCCGGTTTCCTTAGCGTGTAGGGCAGGGCAGGGTTGATGCATACCTCTTCAAAATACTGCCAGGTCATCTCGGTATACGGGGGAAGTTCGCCAAAAGAGGCGACCAGGGCGGGACCATAATAAGTGGGAATGCCGGTCCGGGCATAAACTGCCATGAGGATCGCCGTCACATCGGAAAACCCCATGAGTATTTTGGGATCTTTTTGAAACGCATCATAATCGATATAGGGCAGCAGGGAATTGGAATTCAAACCCCCGATGGTGGAGAGGATGCACCGGACCTGGGGGTCCCTGATCAGATCGTTGAGTTCTTCGGCACGGTCCCTGGTATTTCCTGATCGGTATCCGTCCCGTTTGCCGGTCAGGTTCCCTGCTTTAAGGGAAAATCCTTTGGATTCTATAAATGAGTGAGCCCGTTGGAACCGTTTGGGGCAGAAAAAGGTAATGGGGGTGGATGGCGAAAAAAAACCAATGGTTCCGTTTTGGTCCAATTTAAGCATGGTTCACCTTCCCGGGCGGATGTTTTATATGGTTGGAGATGTGTTCAGTAAACACTTAGGATATGTTTTCGGGCGTGTCAACAAAAAAGCCCTGCCGCCCGATCCGGGCAGCAAGGCTTTGAAGAGTCGAAAATGTCGATGTAGTGCTTTTAAAAGCTTAGAGTTTGGAAACCAGCTCGTCTGTAACAGCTTTTACATCTTTTTCACCGGCCAGTTCGATGTATTTGACGGTGTCATCTTTGGCAGCCAGGTCTTTGAAGTAGTATGCAGAGGCCAGGGTGCCGGTGTCAGTGTCATAGTAGATGGAGTGGCGTTTATCAATGGCGTCTTCATCCTGATCGTCGTCACGGGCGCTCAGGGCACCGCCGCAAACCCGGCATTTGTCTCCGTCCGGTTTGATGGCATCGATAAAGATATTATTGGGATGGTTGGGGTTGTTTTCACACAGGCGGCGTCCCATGATTCTGTTTTTGGCAATCTGGCGGTCCAGAAGAATTTCGATCACATAGTTCAGATTCATGCCGGCTTCTTCAAGGGAAGCATGAAGTTTCTCAGCCTGAACTTTATTTCTCGGGAAACCGTCCAGCAGCCATCCGCCTTTGCAGTCATCCTGTTTCAGTCTGTCAAGTACCATGGGGATGGTGATTTCATCGGGTACCAGGTCGCCTCTGTCGATATATTCCTTGGCTTTTTTGCCCAGCTCGGTACCGCCTTTGATATTTTCACGGAAAATACCACCGGATTCAATGTGAGCACAATCGTATTTGTCTTTCAGGATGGTTCCCTGGGTTCCCTTACCGCTGCCGTTGGGGCCGAAAAATAAAATGTTCATATAGAAACTCCTTACAAATGATTAATTATAATCTAAAAAACAACAGTTTTTTTAAATATAAAAGTGGGTTGTGTTTGTCAAGTGATACTTGCGTATGGCGAACTTCCCCAAAACGCGTTTCATTTTTTACTGACTTGATCCTGGATTTTACAAAAAATTACAATATAACACTTTATTTTTTATATTATTTAAATATAATTATGCCCACTATTGTATCACCGTATGATTAAATTGATATCTCAAATGAGATATGCAGGTGATTTGATGAGTTTCTTAAAAAATCTGGTCAGCCCCCTGGGGCCGGTATGGTCCGGCAGCGGTTTTGAAAATCTTCCCGACCTTGAGCGGTTCGAGCGGCGTGTATTTCGAAACAAGAACGTACTGGATCTGCTGCTGGCATTTGCACTCGAACTTTTACCGGCAAAGCAGGTGGGGCTGCTGCTGGGTACCGACCGCACCGGTGCGCCGTTTCTCCCTCCGGATCAATGGGACCGCGGCATCATGCATAAATTTGCTGCGCCTGGTGTCGCAGGGTGGGTGTGGAAGCGGTTCGGTAATTTCATTGTGAGGTACAGGGGGCTTTCTCCGGTAAGGCTTTACCGGGAAAATCAGTTTGGCGACTGGCAGGCCGCTGACGGGATCATCTCTTTTGTCCTGCGGAAACACCAGGACTTTTACAGGCAGGGCATAAAGATCCTGATCATCGATAATCTACCGGAATTATTTTCATCTGATGACCCGGCCCATGATGAACAGGGGCTGTTCGCCGATGCGAATATGTTTTCCTACAATGGCGGTGTTTTCAACACACTCCCGGGTCTCAGGATCAATACCCGTATTGTGCGGCAGTTCAGGGCAAAGAATTTTGTGTGTGCTTATATTCCGGATTACGGGGCGATCGTATTTAACACGGTGAACAGCGAGATCCTAGAGAGGAGAGATAACGGATTCCTGGATGAGCCCTTGTTGATGCGGCGCTTGAATATGCTGATCGCTTCAGTTGAGATGGCATCCCTGGCATATCTCGGGCATGCCAGGGGCCGGCCGGCATCCCGGCTGATCTGGAGAAAGGAGAAACACCTGAGAAAAACCGCCCAGGAACTGCTGAGCAAAGAGGAGGCACTTCATACCCAGAGGGAATATCTGCGGGCGGTCGGAGCGGTCAATGAGCAGCAGATCAATATGCCCCCCATGATCGTGGCTGACGGGGTCTACGCATTTATAGACATGGCGGGGTCTGCAGTGATCCGTCAGAAACTGCCGCCTGAGGATTATTTCTATATCCTCAATCTGTGTCATCAGATCTCTGCAGACAATGCCGGACGCTATTTCTGCCGGGTGGATAATTTTATCGGTGATTCCGTATTCCTGGTCAATGCCTCCCCCTTTGACGGGGATACGACCGGGATGTCGGTGGATATATCGGAACGCGTCATGCTGATGATCATGGCGCTTGCATCATTTTACAGGGAAATACACCAGCTTTGTCAAGGCAGCCATCCCCTGGACGAGCATGGCCGGGTTCCGGAGATGATAGACAAGCTGGACACCCCGATCTCTTTCAGGGCGGGAATGGACATTGGTCCGGCAATGATCGGACCTTTGGGCAGTCACCAGAGAAAGATTGTGACAGCCATTGGCAAGGCGGTCAACCAGGCCTCACGGCTTGAAAGCAGCGGGGTCAAATACGGCATACACATCAGTGACAGGCTGATGAAAAGTATCAGGGGTGCACGGATTACACCGGACACCCACCTGATCCGCCGGGCCGTATCCGGTTCCGGCCGTGATCATGACCGGAACCTGGAAGAGGCTGGGTTTCCTGAGTTTTTCAGGTCTGTTTTCGGGATACAGGGGGATCTGTTTGAAAAACGTGAAAACGCTTCATACAAGGAATTCACACAAAAGATTTCCTATGTGATCAATTGCCACCCTGCCCGGTGAAACAGATCTTTTGCCGGTATTAATCGCCGTCCAGCATCCGTCCGATACCGCCCAGAACTGATCCTTCGCCCTTGGAGGTACCGCCTGCAGAGGGTGCATGCTGGATGATCCGGTCAGCCAGGCGTGAGAACGGCAGGCTCTGGAGGTACACGCTGCCGGTTCCCCTCAGGGTTGCCAGGAACAGCCCCTCACCGCCAAAGAACATCGATTTCAGGTTGCCGGCCCGTTCAATGCTGTAGTCGATCTGGGGCTCAAACGCAACAATACATCCGGTATCCACACGCATGGTTTCATTGTTGAGCTGCTTTTTGACAATGGTGCCGCCGGCATGGATAAAGGCCATCCCGTCTCCCCTGAGACGCTGGAGGATGAATCCTTCACCCCCGAAGAATCCGGTACCGAGTTTCTGTGTGAAGGCGATGCTGACTTCAGTACCCAGGGCGGCACACAAAAACGCATCTTTCTGGCACAATATTTCATTGCCCGTCCGGCCCATGTCCAAAGGGATAATCTTGCCGGGATAGGGCGCAGCAAATGCCACCCGCTTTTTTCCCATCCCCTGGTTTGTGAAATGGGTAATAAACAGGGATTCCCCTGTTACCGCCCGCTTGCCGGCATCGAGCAGTTTGCCGAATAATCCCTTATCCGGCTGAGAACCGTCTCCCATTTTGGCCTCAAATGTGATACCGTCTTCCATCCAGTTCATGGCACCGGCTTCGGCAATGACCGTTTCGTTGGGATCCAGCTCCACCTCAACGGTCTGCATGTCATCTCCAAAGATTTCATAATCTATTTCGTGGCATCTCATTTTAGGCTCTCCTTTATATTACGGGTTGGTCTTTTAGGGTTCTATGAATTGTGTTTATACCATCGAATAATTCTTGAAGACAAGTTCAGATATTGTTATGAATAACCGGGATTTTTATTCCGGACATTCAATAGGTAACCGACTGCAACCAACAGCCATATACAGGAGAAGGAAAATGACTGAAATCATTGACGTCAGGGCAAGGGAGATTATTGATTCCAGGGGCAACCCCACTGTTGAAGTGGATGTGACACTGGCCTGTGGATCACAAGGCCGGGCCGCCGTGCCTTCCGGCGCGTCTACCGGCACACGTGAGGCACTGGAACTCAGAGATCAATCCGAGAGCCGTTTTCTTGGAAAAGGCGTCTTAAATGCAGTGGCCAACGTCAACGAGGTCATTGCCCCTGAAATTATCGGGTATGATGCCATGGATCAATCCGGCCTGGATCTGACCATGCTGGATATCGACGGTACGGAGAATAAATCCAGGCTGGGTGCCAATGCCATTCTCGGCGTATCCATGGCCGCGGCCCGGGCTGCAGCAGGTGCCCTTGAAGTTCCGCTGTTCAGGCATATCGGCGGCATAAACGCACGGGTATTGCCGGTGCCCATGATGAATATCATCAACGGCGGCGCACACGCTGCAAACAATCTGGATATCCAGGAGTTCATGATTCTGCCTTTCGGTGCCTATTCCCTGTCCGAAGCGGTCCGGATGGGTGCGGAAACCTTCCACAGTCTGAAAACACTGCTGAAAAGTGAAGGGCTGAACACGGCGGTTGGTGATGAAGGCGGATTTGCGCCGGACCTGGGGTCCAATGAACAGGCCATTGAGTATATTATCAATGCCATTGAAAAAGCAGGGTACCGTCCGGGTAAGGATATCGGTATCGCCCTTGATGCAGCGGCGTCTGAGTTTTACAGGGACGGCAAGTATATTTTCAAATCCGAAGGCAGGGAGATGTCTGCCGAGGACCTGATTGATTACTATGAATCCCTGGTGAAGAAGTTTCCGCTCTACTCTATTGAAGACGGACTGGCAGAAGATGACTGGGACAGTTGGGAGATGATGACCGATCGCCTGGGGGATGCCATCCAGATTGTCGGGGACGACCTGTTTGTGACCAATCCCGATATTTTCAGGGAGGGCATCGAAAAGGGGATTGCCAACTCCATATTGATCAAACTGAACCAGATCGGGACGGTCACAGAAACTCTTGATACTATCCAGATGGCCAAGGATTCAGGCTATACCACCGTCGTTTCCCACCGATCCGGTGAAACCGAAGACGCCTTTATTGCCGATCTGGCTGTTGGTGTGAATGCCGGCCAGATCAAGACCGGATCCATGTCCCGGTCTGACCGGGTGGCAAAATATAACCAGTTGATCCGAATCGAAGAGTTCCTGGGGGAAAGCGCCATGTTTCCCGAAGATCTGTTTGTATGATGATCAACCGAAAGTCATCGATTCTCTGCGTCATCATACTGGGATGGATGCTCTGGCCCGTTGGCGCCAGTGCATTTATCCCGACGGCTCCCCACCTCCTGGATCTGGTGATTAAAAAGATTCGCCAGCCGGTCGGCATGACCGTCCTGCAGCACCGGCAGGTGATCAACGCCAATGACCCGGAACTGGCCGTGACCCGGATTGAAGAGGGGTTGTATTACCGGTTTCCTGGAAACCTGCGGTCTGAGATCATCAAGGGACCGTCATATGGTATTTTTGTAAGATCCCACGAGGAATTTTTAAAGATACAGGACGGGTATGTCATATCCCTGGAAAAAAGCCTGTCCGATCTGTACAACGATATCCTGATCTTTCGTGAAAGAGAGACACTTTCGAATTACTTGGAAGCGTCCGGTATTGATCTTGAATTAACGTCGCTTCAGCGGTTCAATGACCTGATCATGTTTGTTATCGGGCGTCCCCCTGAAGCGGGGCAGGTGTTCAACAGCCTGTGGGTGGATCAGGATACCTTCCTGCCCAGAAAATTGATCCTTCATAAGGAGGGCACACTGGTAGAGATCTACTATGATGAGTGGGAGCGGTTCAGCAAGACCTGGTACCCCATGCAGGTCACTATTTTCTTCAACCAGGAGCTGTATTCCCTGATCAAGGCCTCAGAAGTTCAGCTCAACAGCGATATCCCTGTATCCATGTTTGATATCAATGCCCTGGTTGATCTTTATCCGCAATCTGTGGTAACTCAGTCGAAAACAACACTGGAAGAAGTTGAAGAGCTGGATCGGAAGATCGAGGAATTTGAAAAATTATTTGAATAACCCATAAGGAAGAGAGGAATGCATGGCTCAGAACACCAAGTATATATTTGTTACCGGCGGCGTGTTGTCATCCCTGGGAAAAGGCCTGGCTTCAGCGGCCATCGGACTGCTTCTTGAGAGCAGGGGCCTGTCGGTTACAATTCAGAAACTGGATCCCTATATCAACGTGGATCCGGGAACCATGAATCCGTTTCAGCATGGAGAGGTTTTTGTCACGGACGATGGGGCGGAAACAGATCTGGATCTTGGTCACTATGAGCGGTTTACCCAGGCCAAGCTGGGTAAGAACAATAATTTCACCACAGGAAAAATCTACCATTCGGTGATTACCAAGGAGAGAAAAGGTGAGTACCTGGGCGGTACCGTCCAGGTGATCCCCCATATTACCGATGAGATCAAGCGAAGCATCAGCCTGGTATCCAACGATACCGACGTGGTGATCGTCGAGATCGGCGGAACCATCGGTGACATCGAATCCCTCCCGTTCCTCGAAGCAATCCGGCAGTTCAAGGCGGATGCCGGCCGTGACAATGTTATTTATATCCACCTGACCCTGGTGCCCTACATCAAGACAGCCGGCGAAGTGAAAACCAAACCGACCCAGCACAGTGTGAAAGAGCTTCGAAGCATCGGTATTCAGCCGGATATCCTGCTGTGCCGGACCGAAAAATACCTGTCCCAGGAACTCAAGGACAAAATTTCCCTGTTTTGTAACGTTGACTCAGATGCCGTATTCACGGCCAAGGATGTGGACTGCATTTATGAAGTCCCCATGGTCTACAACAAAGAGGGGCTGGGGGACAAAATCCTTCAGAAACTGAACATCTGGGCCAGGGCACCGAGGCTGGATGACTGGGCTGAAATGGTGGACAAACTCAAAAACCCCAGGTTCGAGGTAACCATTGCCATCGTAGGTAAGTATGTGGACCTGACCGAATCATATAAGAGCCTGAACGAGGCACTGACCCATGGGGGGATTTCCAACGAGGCCAAGGTCAACCTGATGTTTGTGGATTCCACCACACTCAAAGAGGATAATGTCGCTGATGTGCTAAAAGGCGCGGACGGCATCCTGGTGCCCGGCGGATTCGGCTCAAGGGGGATCGAGGGGAAAATCCTGGCGGCACGGTATGCCAGGAAAAACAAGGTGCCCTATTTTGGAATCTGTCTGGGCATGCACATCGCCGTGATCGAACTGGCACGGAATGAAGCCGGGATGGAAGATGCCAATTCGGCCGAATTCAATGAGCTGACCCCGTTCCCGGTCATATACCTGATGAAAGAGTGGTACGACGAGCAGAAAAAGGAAACCGTGACACGGGACGAGTCTTCGGACAAGGGGGGCACCATGAGACTGGGGGCATATCCCACAGAACTGGTACCGGATACCTTTGCCATGAAAGCCTATAATACGGAACATATTTCAGAGCGGCACCGTCATCGGTATGAATTCAATAATGAGTTCAAGGATAAGCTGATCACTGCCGGTCTGATCATCAGCGGGTTGTCCCCGGACCATGAGCTGGTTGAGATTGTTGAACTCAAGGACCATCCCTGGTTTCTCGGGTGCCAGTTTCATCCGGAATTCAAATCCAAACCGAAAAATCCCCACCCGTTGTTCAGGGATTTTATCAAGGCCTCATTAAAGAACAGCAAAAAGTAACTCTTCCCTGCTGATCAGGGGTGTCAGCCAATGCATTCAATTTTTAGTCAGTATACCCGGGTGGACCGCTCCACCCGGGCATTGATCGGTGCGCAGTTTTTTATCCAGATGATCAATGCGGCTTTCATACAGATCCTGCTGATCTATATGGCAAAAGCGGGATATAATGATGCTGACGGCGCGGATTTTATTTCCTACCGCTTTTTGGGTGTCCTGCTGATGTCCATCCCGCTGGGCATTCTCATCAAGGGCCGCCGGATCAAACCCCTGTTTATTACGGCTTGCTGTGCCACGCCTTTATTGTCCATCCTGGTCGTCCTGGCCATCCACGCAAGACAGGATGCACTGATCAACCTGTTTCAATTCCTATGGGGATTGGGGCTTGCCTGTATCCAGGTATGTGCGATTCCCTATATTTTGAGGAATGGAAGTGAGGATGCAAGGATCGAGGCGATCACCTTGTCCTCTTCAACCTGGAGCCTGGGCGGGATTGTGTCTGGCAGTCTGATTTTTATCCTGTCCGGCATATCCCCGGGGTTTTTTAATGAGAAGAATTGCCTGTTGTTCATCTCTGTTTTGGGGTTTTTGAGCCTGCCATGTCTTGCATGGGTGAAAAAGGACAGGGCCGACGATCTGGACATGTCCGAAGGCCGGAAATACACCATGGCAGACCTTGCCCTGGTCTTGAAAGCATCCATTCCATCACTTCTGCTGGCCATTGGTGCCGGACTGACCATCCCATTTGTGGGGATCTTTTTTTTTCATGTTCACGGGATGGATTCCCATGAATTTGCACTACTCAGTGCCGTAACCACCATCATCGTCTTTTTTTCATTCCTGGTGGTCCCCAACCTGAAATACAGGTTTGGCGTGACTCGTGCCATTATCATATCCCAGGCAGCCGCCATTTTTCTTTTGGTCAACCTGGCCTTGACCCAGGTATATGCATCGGTTTCCGTAGCTGTTGTGGTTGCCGCGATCTGTTTTATGTTCAGACAGCCCCTGATGAACCTGGTATCGCCCCTGGCCATTGATGTCACCATGGATTTTGTGGGCAGGAAAAACAGGGAGCTGCTCAGTGCCCTTGAAGCAGCGATCTGGTCCGGAAGCTGGTTTCTGTCATCCAAGATATTTCTGAACCTGCGCCGAGCAGACCTGGATTATGTCTGGGTGTTTATGATCACTGCCGTGGTCTATTCCATATCCGTGATTATGTTTTACCGGTTAATCCTCAGACCGGTGGCACTGCGCAGCCGGTAATTTCCTATAGTTTATGGTCTTACCCTAATGTGTGCCGCATCTTCGGGAAAGGATACATGCCACCGTGCTGGTCAGGGTTTTGACAAACGGGATATGTAAAAATTCATTGGGGCCGTGGGCATTGGAGTGAGGTCCCAGCACACCCGTGACGATAAAACGGGCCTTGGGAAATCTTTTCGACAGCATATTCATTAACGGGATGCCGCCGCCTTCTCCCAGGAATCCCACCTCCCGGCCATAGCAGTCCAGACCGGATTGCCGGATGATCCTGTCCAACACAGGATCAAGTTCGGGCATTTCCCACCCGTTGCCGGTTTTGGGGCTTTCAAAGGTGACATGGGCACCGTATGGGGGATCTGCTTCTAAGACCGACTTTATTTTCCGGGAAGCCTTTTGGGGATCCGCTGTTGGGGACAGCCTGAAAGAGAGCGCCAGAGAGGTTTTAGGCCTGAGCACATTGCCCGCTTTTTCAAGCGCGGGGACGCCATCGATTCCTGTGTAGGACAATGTGGGCTTCCAGGTCTGGTTGATCAGCAGCTGAACCCGGTCATCAGTGACCGGTGTTGCACCGTCGACCAATGGGAATGCAGTGATGATGTCCTCCCCCAGTACCTGTGCCGCGACTTTCATCTGTTCCAGACGGTGTTCCGGTACAGGTGCATGGAGTTCATCGATAAGGATATCACCGGTTTCTGCATCCTCAATCCGGTCCAGAAGCTGGCGCATGATTCTGAAACTTGAGGCCACTGCACCGGATCCACCTGAATGTATGCCGTCCGTGAGGATTTTCACGGTCAGCACACCAAAGATACCACCCCTTAGTGAGGTGGTCAGCCACATGCGCTCATAATCTCCGCACCCGGAATCCAAGCAGATGACCAGGGAGGGCGTACCGATAATTCCTTGGTATTCATCCAGGTAGTAATCCAGGTCAAAGCTGCCTGACTCTTCAGCACTTTCAATGAGCAAAACGCATCGTTCATGGGGAAGCCCCTTGTCCTGGAGAATTTTTATGGCAGACATGGCGCAAAAAACCGAGTAGGCGTCATCCGCACCGCCCCGTCCATACAGCCGGTCATTTTCGATCACCGGTTTCCATGGGCCTTTATTGTCATCCCACCCTGAAAATTCGGGTTGCTTGTCGATATGCCCGTAAAAAAGGACCATATCCGTGTGTTTGGTATCTGATGCCTGGACATCGATCAGCAGCAGCGGGGTCCGCCCCTGAGGCGTGATCAAACGGATGTCACACCCATTCAGGCCCAGTTGGCGGCACCACGTCTCGATAAGCTGAGCCGCCTTGAGCAGGTACCCGTTCTGCTCCCAGTTTTTATCAAATCCGGGAGAGACGGCCGGGATCGTAATATACTCCTTGAGTGGTGGGAGCACAGACTGCTCCCAGATGATGTCTGAAGCCTTTTTGATATCTTCAATGTCCATGGAGATTCTTTCTATTATTTCCTACATAATTATTGTAAGGTGGGTGTACCCTATACGAAAAAATCATCAGTTTCAAGCAAAAGGGACGGCCATGGAAAAAATCTGGATTACAGGTGACGGTGTTGAACTGGAAGGGGGTTTTACAGATTTGAAGGGCGGCACTGCCGTCGTGATTACTCACCCCCATCCCCTCTACGGTGGGAATATGGATAACTATGTCGTAACCACCATTGAACAGGTGTGCATTGAGAATAACATTTCCAGCCTGAGATTCAATTTCAGGGGCACAGGGACCAGTACAGGCTTTTTTGATGACGGCCAGGGTGAGGCAGAAGATGTCGCAGCCGCCGTGGAGTGGCTCAAGGGGAGATTTAACGGCCGGGTGATCCTTGCCGGATACTCATTCGGGTCCCGGGTCAATGCCACAGCCATCATGAAGGGGGTATCGGTCTCGGATCACATCATGGTATCACCGCCCGTGGCGTTCATGAGCTTTGATGATATCGACCGGATAAACAATACCGGCCTGATCATCACCGGAGAACATGATGATATTGCACCGCCTGCCCAGGTGGCAGACCATATCGAACGGTGGGGACTTGCCACCCGGTTTGAGATCATTCCCGGATGCGACCATTTTTATTCAGGGGGGCTCGGGCAGCTTGAAACCATTTTAGGTGATTATCTGTCTAACACGGGCTAATCGGAAAATTGTAAGAAAAGGATGTATCATGCCATCTTCAAATGAGCGGAATTATGACTATATCGTGATCGGATCGGGATTCGGCGGATCAGTATCTGCACTGCGGCTGAGCGAAAAAGGATACCGGGTGGCTGTACTTGAAAAGGGAAAAGAGTGGCAGACCGAAGATTTTCCCCGCACCAACTGGGGTATCAAGAATTTTTTATGGTTTCCGTTGCTGAGGTGTTATGGATTCCAGATGCTCACCTTTTTCAGGCATGTATACATCCTTCATGGCGGTGGCGTGGGCGGCGGCAGCCTGGTATATGCCAACCAGTTACTGACTCCGCCGGACAAAGTGTTTGAACGCCCGGAGTGGGGCAAAGGCAACTGGAAGGAAATACTTTTGCCCCATTATGAGACGGCAAAAGCAATGCTGGGTGCGAATCCAAGCCCCCAGGTGGGGATTGCCGACCGGTATCTGAGGGAGGTGGGCCAGGAGTTGAGGGGAAAGGATACCTTTCATAAAAATGATGTGGGGATCTATTTCGGCAGACCGGATGAGACGGTCAAAGATCCTTACTTTGACGGAAAAGGTCCGGAACGTACCGGGTGCACCTTTTGCGGCGCCTGCATGGTGGGGTGCCGGGTCGGGGCCAAAAATACGCTGGACAAAAATTACCTCTATTTGGCCAGAGGGCTGGGTGCAAGGGTTTTCCCCCTGACAGAGGTGACGGCGGTAAAGAAAACCAATGACGGATATGAGGTGACTTCCCGCACGGTGGGGAACCCTTTTGCCGGTTCGAAAACATGGCGCGCAAAAGGGGTGGTGTTCAGCGGCGGCGTACTGGGAACGGTCAAGCTGCTTCATGAATGCAGGGACAAAGGCTGGTTGCCGGACATATCCCCCTGTCTCGGGGAGTATGTACGGACCAATTCCGAGGTCCTGCTCGGCGTCCGGTCAAGGGACAGGGAAACAGACTGGAATGATCAGATCGCCATCACTTCCGGTGTACATGTGGATGAGACCACTCACATTGAAATGGTTCGCTACAATAAGGGATCGGATCTTTTGCTGAGCTTGCTGACCATCATGACCGACGGGGGGGGGAAGGTCCCGCGGGCACTGAAATACATGGGGAATGTCTTTAAAAACCCCTGGCTTTTTATCAAGCTGCTGTGGCCGTTTGGCAAGGCATCCAGCACGTCGGTCCTGCTGGTGATGCAGACCGATGAAAATCACCTGAAGCTGAATTACAAACGGGGCTGGTGGCGCCTGGGACGGAAAGGGCTGACCTCGGGCCTTCCCAAGGGACACAAACGATCCCCGGCCTATATTCCGGTGGCCAATGAAGTGGCCCGGCGGATGGCTGAAAAAATGGATGGCGACCCCTTGAGCTCTTTTCCTGAAGTCCTGCTGGACTGCTCCACAACCGCCCATATCCTGGGGGGGTGCTGTATGGGCGATTCTCCGGACACCGGGGTGGTGGACCGCAACGGAGAGGTGTTCAATTATCCCGGCCTTTACGTGGCCGACGGATCCGTGGTTTCGGCCAACCTGGGCGTGAATCCAAGCCTGACCATTACGGCACTGTCCGAATACATCATGTCCGGCATTTCAGATAAAAAATAAAGAAGAAATGACCCAATAATTTAGAAAATAAATCTAAATTCCGCTCGGGGCTTTATAAAATTCAAAAAAATATTAATTTCTCCTAATAAAAATATAAAAAATGCTTGACATCATCTTCGGGTTTTGATTAGCCTTAGTTTAAGCAATCCAAATTTCTATTAGGAGGAAACCATGCCGATCAAAGACAATACACTGATTCTGGACGGGTATAACCTGACCATTGAGGAGTTGATTCAGGTAGGTAACGATCTGTCCATAAAAGTTGAAATTGATGAGAGCAACTGGCCCAAGATCCGTGAATGCCGGGCACTGGTTGATAAATGGGCCAATGAGGAGCGCTGTATTTACGGCGTGAACACCAGCTGCGGCGGCCTGGTTGATTATCTTCTGCCCAGGGAGCGGGACAATGATTTCCAGAAAAACCTGGTCCGGGCCATCACGACCCAGGTGGGTAAACCCTTTGAGGATACCCTGGTCAGAACTTTCATGATTGCAAGGGCCAATTCGCTTTGCCGCGGTTTTTCTGGAATAAAGGAAAAGAATCTCAGAATTTACCTGGATATGATCAATAAACAGGTGTTCCCGGTGGTCCCGAGAAAAGGATCTCTGGGGACCAGCGGCGACTTGGGACCTTTAGGATGTATTGCCGCAGTCGGGTTTGGAGAGTGGAAAGCAAAATTCAACGGAAAGGTGATGCCGGGTAAAGAGGCCATGGATGCTGCCGGCATCGAGCTGATGTACCTGAATGCCAAAGAGGGGCTTTCCCTGATCAACGGGACGTCAGCCATGGTCGGGCTTGCCTCCCAGGTGATTCAGGAAGCCACCATCACATTGAAGAGCTCGGATATCATTGCTGCATTTGCCATTGAAACACTCATGGGGCGGTTTAATCCGTTTGATCCCATTGTGCATGAGCAGAAATATCATCCCGGTCAGTATGCCACGGCCGTCAACCTGACCAACCTGCTCAAGGGCAGTAAAATGGCGATCGATGAGGTGGAACTCTCTTACAAGCTTCAATCCACCCTCAAGGAGCATAAAGGGGTTTCCGTGGCGCATATTCCGGTTGAGGATGCATATTCCATCCGCTGCACCCCTCAATTTGTGGGGCCCACCAAAGAAGCGTGCGCCCGTGCCTACGAGGCCCTGACCCGGGAGTTGAATTCAAGCAACGACAATCCGCTGATATTTACCGAGCTGGATACATTTTTCCACAACGGCCACTTCCACGGCCAGCCCATCTCTTTTGCCATGGATTGCCTTGGCATCTCCATGGTGAACATCGGTGTGGTCAGCGACAGGCGCATCGACCGGTTCATGGATGAAGCCCACAGCACGGGACTGCCCCCCTTCCTGTGCAAGGAGGACACCGGGGTAAGGATGGGACTCATGGGCGGTCAGTTCATGACCACCTCCCTGGTGGCTGAGAACCGGACATTGGCCGTACCCGCATCCATCCAGTCCATCACCTCCACGGCGGATTTCCAGGATATTGTCAGCTTCGGACTGATCGCCGGCAGGAAGACACGAAAAATTGTTGAAAATACCAACCATATCCTCTCTTTTGAGTTGCTGTGCGCCGCCCAGGCCGCGGACCAGAGAGATGTGGAACGCCTCAGTCCCTCAGGGAAGATCATGTATGATCTGGTCCGTGAAACCCTGGGGTATATGGATTATGACAAGGTGTACATCGATGATATGGAAACCCTGAAAGCCCGGATTGAATCGGGTGAATTTGTTGAAAAGGTCGAAAAAGAGGTTGGCGAACTGTTGATCGTTCATGAAAAAAAATAGAGCTTGGGACTGGAGCCAAACTGGACCCATGTTTAAGAATCCCTGCGGAATCGGTATGAATCGGTTCTGCGGGGTTCTTAACATTCAACCGCCGTCAATTGAATACTATTTATGGTTTATTAAATTTCTGAAAAAGGGATGACTCATGATTGAAACCCGGATCGAAAATGAAATTTCGCAAACCTATACTGATAAATTTCCGGAATGTAAAAAACGGCATGACGACCTGATCAATTACATTCCCGGGGGAGCCACCAGAAGCCTGAGTTATTTCAGGCCCCATCCCCTGCATATTGAATATGGAGAAGGCGCATATGTTTACACCCCGGAGGGCCATAAACTTCTGGATGTGACCAATGCCTACGGTGCCCTTATCCATGGGCATGGAGACCCGGATATTACCAATGCCGTAACTGAAGGGATAAAAAAAGGGTCCCAGTTTTCCACACCCAGCCAGAGCCAGGCAAAACTTGCAAAACTTCTGTGCGAACGGGTGCCGGGATTTGACAAGGTCAGGTTTGTCAACAGCGGCACCGAGGCAACGCTTTTTGCATTGCGCACGGCACGAACCTATACCGGGAAGGACAAGATTCTTAAAATGTCCGGTGGATTTCACGGTACCCATGACTGCGTGGCCGCCTCCACCAAGAAGAACGTGATCACGGCCGGAATCCCCAAGGGCATGACCGAAGATATGCTCGAGGTGCCGTTCAACGATGCAGACGCCCTTGAAAAGGCAGTGGTTGAGCATAAAGATGTCCTGGCCGCCGTGATCATGGAACCGTTTTTAGGGGCCGGCGGTGTGGTCCTGCCGGTGGACGGATATCTGGAGCGCGCCCGAAAGGTCACCCAGGAAAACGGCGTGCTCCTGATTTTTGATGAAATATTCTCGTTCCGTGTCCATCCGGGCGGGTGCCAGGCGCTTTACGGGGTGACGCCGGATCTCACCACGGTAGGCAAGGTGGTGGGCGGCGGGCTTCCTATTGGTGTGTTCGGGGGCAAGGCCGAAGTGATGAACATCTTCTGCCATGAAAATACAGACAGACCCCTGTATCACTCCGGCACCTTTAATGGGTATGAAACGGTCATGCAGGCCGGTTATGCGGCCATGAGTAAATATGACGGGGCTGCTATTGCCAGGGCCAACGCCTTAGGAGACCGGTTCCAGGCCGGACTGAAACGGGTTATTGACCAGAACGGGCTGAACATCCAATCCAATCAGATCGGATCGTTGCTGAATATCCATTTTGTCAATGAACCGGCCACCACACCGGAAGTGGTTCTCAAATCGGAGGAAAAGCTGCATGCCCTCATGCACTTGTCACTGCTCAACAAGGGTGTTTTCAATATCCCCAGGGGACTGTTTATCCTTTCCTGTGTGTTGACCGACCAAGAGATCGATTTCCTGGTGGATAAAATTGATGAGACCCTAAAAGAATTGTTGCCATTGATCCAAGAAAAATATAACCATTTACTCTTTGAATAAGAGTGTCATGAATTGTTGTAAATGAGGGACAAATGGTATTGGATGAAATCGATAAAATTATCCTGAACACACTTCAGGAAAACGGAAAAACCACAAATTCCAAGCTGTCAAAACTGGTCGGGATTTCTGCCCCCGCGACCCTTGAGCGGGTCAAGCGGCTTGAAACGGCAGGAATCATCACCCGGTTCACCGTACTGGTGGATCCTGAGCAGCTGGGGTATCTGATTACGGGGATCGTCAACCTGAGCCTGAATTTAAGCCAGTTGACATCTGTCGAGGATATCAAGGAAAAGTTTGCTGCACTGGAAGAGGTGGTGGAATGCTACCAGATATCCGGAGAAAATGACTTCATTCTCAAGGTGATCAGCAAGAATATCAAAACCTATGCCGAGTTCATGAACACAAAGCTGACCAAGATTGACGGTATCCGTTTTATCAAGTCATCGTTTGTGATCGACAAGGTAAAGGAAAGCAGGGCCTTTGTGTTTGATTTGAATGAGGAGTACAGAACTGATATAAATAATTGTTAATCCAGATGAACCGTTTTAAAGGAGGATCAATTCATGAATAAAATAATCATCACCGCAGCCATCACCGGCTCGGTACATATTCCCACCATGAGTGATTATCTTCCCATCACTCCGGATGAAATTGTTGAAGATGCGGTCAAGGCCTGGGAGGCCGGTGCCGCCATCGCCCATATTCATGTAAGAAACCCGGAAAACGGCCTGCCGGTATCCGATCCGGACCTGTTCATGGAGGTTCATTCCAAGATTAAAGCCCGCTGCGACATGGTGCTCCTTCCCACCACCGGCGGCGGCATGAACCAGACCACCGAAGAGAAGTTGATCCCCATTAAAAAACTGCGCCCTGAGATGTGCTCGTTTGATCCGGCACCCTTTAATTTCGGTATATTTCAGATCGCATCCCGGTTCAAGGAATTCAAGTATGACTGGGAACCCGAGTACCTCGAATTGTGCAAGAATGTGACCTTCAGGCCGACATTCAACGATGATATGATCTATGGCAGGACTTTTCTTGAGATCGATACCAAACCGGAGCTGGAGATCTATGAGCTGGGCCATGTGAGCTATGTGTCCTGGCTGCTCGAAGAAAACCTGCTTAAACCGCCGGTCCATCTGCAGTTTGTTTTCGGTCCCATGGTCGGCTGGATGACACCGTCGGTCAAGCACCTGGTATTGATTCATGATGAAGCCAAAGAGGTACTGGGCGATGGCAATTTTACCTGGTCTGTAGCGGCCGGCGGCCGGTTCCAGATCCCAATAACCACCACGGCTATGGCCATGGGGGCACAGAATGTCAGGGTCGGGCTTGAAGACTCTGTTTATGCCGGGAAGGGCATCATGGCCAAAGCCAGTGCCGACCAGGTCAACATGATCAAGCGGGTTGCCAAGGAGATGAGTCTTGAACCGGCAACCCCGGATGAAACCCGTGAGATTTTAGGGCTCAAGGGGCTGGATAAGGTGGCGTTTTAAATACGGCCAAAACCTTGAAGCCCATAACGGATGTTGAATCGAATATAACGGATAGCAAAAGGAGATTAATTTTTATTGATATATAGCGTTTAACATTATCACAAAGGAGGAGCACTGTTGAATTATTCAGAGTACGCTGCAAAACATGCTCGCCATACACCCGATAAGGTTTGCCTGATCGAGCGCGCGCCGGCCACGGGTGAACGACGAACGTTCACCTGGAAAGGGTTCAATGACGAGATCAACCGAACAGCTAATTATCTGTCTAAAGAGCTTGGGGTCGAGCACGGTGATTTTGTCATGCACCTGCAGAACAATTCCCTTGAATGGATCATCACCTATTTTGCCATTATCCGTTTGGGGGCAATAGTCGTTCCTTTGAATTTCCGGTTCGAGTCTTCGGATGTCCTGTACGCTGCAGAGGTCTGTGATCCGGATGTGTTTATCCTGGGATCTGAATTTTTACGGGTGGTACAGCCCATCCAGAAGGATCTGAAAACCGTAAGATCATATATTTGCGTGGGCGATGATGTGCCTCCCGACATGGTCAGTTACACGTCTGTGGTGCAGGAATATGATGACCTGTCTGATGCCCTGGTGGATGTAGACCGGGATCACGATCTGGCCATGATGTTCACCTCCGGCACCACTGGAAAACCCAAGCCCGTTCTCCATACGCATTTCTCCCTCAACAGCACCGCCATTGGAAACGGTATGACCTATTTCGTCCAAAAGGACGACAACTACCTGATCTTTCTTCCCCTCTATCACAGCGGCACCATGTTCCTATGGGCGCCATTTTATGCCACCGGGGCAAAAGGGACCATCATCAAGGAGTTCCGTGACCCCAAGTGGATTATTGAAGCCACGGCCGAAGAGCGATGCACAGATATGCTTTTTGTGGTTCCCATCGGGATCGCTCTGCTCAATGCGGTTGAATCCGGGGATATCCGGATGGAGGACTATGATCTGTCCTCGTGGAAATACATGGAGATCGGTGCCCAGCCCGTACCGTTCGACATTATGAAGCTCCTGGTGGATAAGCTGCCCTGCGGTGTATCCAATATATATGGTATCACCGAAGGCGGTGGCGGCGGGACATTCAATCTCTATCCCGAAGATGTCTTAGAAAAGCCCGGGTCCATTGGCAAACCCACATTCGGGGTGCAGGCCAAGATCGTTGACCCCACTGGTAAAGAGCTCGGGGAGGAGGAGGTCGGCGAATTGATTTTCAAAACGCCGCGAATGATGATGGCCTACTATTCCAACCCTGAAAAAACGGAAGAAACACTAAAAAATGGTTGGCTTTATACCGGAGATTTATTAAAGAAGGACAAAGACGGGTATTTTTACATCGTAGACCGCATGAAGGATATGATCACCAGTGGTGGTGAAAATATCTATCCGGTGGAGATCGAAGACGCACTCATGGACCATCCGGATATCGATGATGTGGCCTGCATCGGCTACCCTGACGATCGCCTGGTTGAGATTGTGCTTGCCATTGTACAGTTGAAAAAGGGACGGGGCCTGACCGAGGAAGAGGTGATTGAGTTTGCCAAATCCAAGTTGTCGCTTTATAAGGTGCCCAGAAAAATTATCTTTGATAATGTCCCGAGAAATCCGACCGGTAAGCTGATGAAACCACAGCTGAGGGAAAAGTATACGGGCCGCAAAGAGGCATTTAAAAAACTGGACTGATTTTTCGACGTGTTCTGTTGCTGTTCTGGTCATTTGCTGTGCTGAACTGAAACGCTCTAGGTGACACCCAAAAAGTTGACACATGGTACTGACGCCTGTTAGTATCACCGATTTTATAAACTTATTAAGGGAAAGGAACGAAGAATGAAGTTTAGAAAAACATTAGTATTCATGCTTGTTTTATTCGTTGGCGCATTTATGTTCTCTTCACCTGCAGTGGCCAAAAAAGCCCCGTCTCTTGAAAAATGGAAACCGGACTTTGACCCCAAGGGGGCCAAATACAAATGCATCGTTTCCAATGTGTCCACACCGGCACTGGTCGGTACGTTTGCCGGATTCCAGATCCGTGATGAACTGTGGAAACGGACCGGCGGCAAGATCTACATCGATTTCAAGCCCTACTCCATTCTGGGCGGTGAGGTTGAGGTACTGAACATGGTTCAGATGGGAGCGGTCCAGGGTATGGGCGTGTCTTCCGTGGCATCCACCAACCTCGGACCCCGGTTTGGCATTGTGAACCTGCCGTTCCTGGTGGATTCCTTTGAAAAATTGGATAAGTTTATCTCCAATAAAAAACTGTTTAACCACTTTCTGATGGCCATGGATCATCAGGGTATCACCGGCCTGGATATCACCGGCTACGGCAACTACGGATGGGCGACCACCGAACCTGTGAAAACCATTGCCGATGCCAAGAAAATCAAGTTCAGAATTGCTGAAGCGGCCGTGAATCAGCTCTCATACCGGAACTGGGGATTCAACCCGGTATCCATGCCCTGGCCCGATGTCCAGGTTTCTCTGAAGCAGGGCGTCATCACCGGTCTGGACCATACCCCGGCGGTATGCAACCTGACCAAGAAATTTGAGGTGGCCAAGCATTTCACCCAGCTCAACTATGCCCAGGGTCTGTTCATCTGGATCTTTAACAAAGGCTGGCTCATGAGTCTGCCTTCTGACCTGAGAGAAACCTTTATCGCAACGGTCCATGACGTGTGTGCAGAAAACCGGAAGGCAACCGCCAAGTGGGAGATGGAGAATATCGATGCATCCAAGGCCGGCGGGGTCCAGTTCTACAAACTGTCTGACGCTGAAATGGGTATTCTCAAGGATCAGAGCAAGGGGACCTATGAGAAATATGCGGGTGAAATCAATAAGATTTACCCCGGTGATAAATACAAACCGGCCAATTATCTCAAAGAGGTACAGGACTTCTTGAAATAATCCCTCAATACGTGATTTTTAACAGGACAAAGGTTTATGCTCGGTAAAGCGTTAAGGAAAGTCGATACGGTTGTGACCCATATAGAGGAGTGGACGCTGTTCATCATTGTTACCGCGGCGCTGCTCTCCCTGTTCGTCAATGTGGTGCTGCGCTATGGATTCAACTACACCCTGGCCTGGAGTGAAGAACTGGTCCGCATCGTCATCATTTACTCCACGTTTGTCGGTGCCAGTGTGGCCGTCAAGCAGCGGGCCATGATCCGCATTGATGCCATTGTGCAGATCTTTCCCCGGCTTAAGCCGGGCTTGACCTTTGTCACCAACCTTCTGATGCTGGGTTGGGCAGGTATGATGGTGTATTACGGGTATAAAATGACCCACCTGCAATACCTGACCAACCAGAAAACCATCATCATGCAGATTCCCCTGGTCATCATTTACGCCATCATGCCCGTTATGGGCGTGATGGTGTTTATCCGTACCGTTCAGGTCATCATCCAGGACTTTCGAAACAAACAATAAGGGATCCTTTACATGCAGATCAGTGACTTAATCATTCTATGCATCCTTCTGGGTTGTATGGTAACCTATGTGCCTGTCTTCCTTTGCCTGTTCATTACAGCGACCGTCGGATTCGTCTTTTTCCTGGATATGCCCCTGGCCCTGCTGGCGCAAACCCTGTTTCGGAGCCTGGATAAGTTTTCCCTGGTGGTCGTGCTGTTTTTTATCCTGTGCGGGAACATCATGAGTAAAGGAAAAACCGTTGAAAAGCTGATCAATTTAGCCAACGCTCTGGTCAGCTGGTTGCCCGGAGGACTGGGTATGGCCGGTGTTATCGGGTGCGGGCTGTTTGGCGCCATCTCCGGTTCAACCGTGGCCACGGTGGTGGCCCTGGGCGGTTTCATGATACCGGCCTTGATTAAAAACGGGTATGATGAGGATTACACCCTGGGGCTCATGTCCACCTCCCCGAACCTTGGGATTATCATCCCGCCCAGCATATCGATGATTTTTTACTCCATGATATCCAATGTATCCCTGGAGGGTCTGTTCATTACCGGGTTTATCCCTGGGGTGATCATTATTCTCTGTGTGTGTATCTACACCTGGTTGAAATACCGGAATCGGGCGGATATCAACCGGCTGCCGGCACCCAATTTTAAACAGCTCTATCTTATTTTTAAGGAAGGGTTCTGGGCGGTGATGCTGATCGTTATCATCTTTGGCGGTATCTTTTCGGGGATGTTTACAGCCAATGAAGCGGCGGTGGTGGCCAGTGTCTATGCGTTTTTTGTAGAACTGTTTATCTATCGGGCCTTGGATTTTAAGGATGTCAAAGAGGTGACCATCTCATCGGCGGTGACATCTGCAACCCTGCTGCTGATTGTTGCATCCGCCACCTGTTTCGGCAGGTATCTCACCTTTGAGAATATCCCCAACCGCGTGGCTGAAGTGGTGGTGGCCAGCATTCATTCACCCATGGTGTTCCTGCTGGTGATGAATATCCTCCTGCTGATCATCGGGATGTTCATGGACATTATCTCTGCCACATTAATTCTGGGGCCGGTGTTCCTGCCGCTATTGGGACCCTTTAACGTGGACCCGATGCATTTTGGCCTGATCATGACAGTCAACCTGGCGATCGGATACTGTACACCGCCTATGGGGGTCAGTTTGTTCATCACCGGGGCGCTGGCCAAGCGCGATATCATTTTTGTGTCCCGTTCGGTCATACCATTCCTGGTGATTCAGATCGGGGTCCTGTTCTTCCTGACCTATTTTCCACAGGTGGTGTTGTTCCTGCCCAGGCTGTTCGGGTATGAATAGATGCATGCTGCAGCACAGACGGGATTAAACACTCCGGGGCTGACTGACAAAAAAATAAAACAGGAAAGGCCTGCTGAACAATCAATGCTCGGCAGGCCTTTTTTATTGAGCGGGTCGTTTGGACAGGGTTATATCCCTTTGTCAATAATATTCTTATCGTGCTTCAGCCGTTCCTGGATGCCGCGGCCGACACTGTAGGTTTCCTCAAATGAATTCCAGAAATCCTTGTCACTGTCTTTCCAATTGCTTCCAAACCGCTTGTTGAAATGGGACCCCAGTTTGTCAAAAAGAAGTTTCCAGGTGGGCTTGCACTCGTCATGGGCGCAGAGCAGGTCACCAATCAATTCATCCAGTTCACTTAAGTGCTCCTTGGAGAGGTAGGAGATGGCGCCTTTTTTTATGGATTCGATCAAAGATTCAGGATTCATGCTGTTGGCGGTGAGCATCACGGCAGGGATATCCCGTTCTACGCATTCTTCCAGGAGTTTGATGCCGTTGACCCCCATGATATCCAGGATGGCCAGATCGTATCTTGTTTCATATATTTTTTCAGATGCCGTGTCATAATCAGATGCAGTATCAATCTTTGCCTGTTCAAGTATCTCCTGGATCGTTTCAAGAACATCTGCTTCATCATCCACCGCAAGAATATGCTTTCCCTTTAAAAAGTCAGCGGGCTGTTCCATGGCTCCTCCTTATCTTCAACTGCCCTGATCTCTAATAATAAGGATAAAGGCAATGAAATGGTTTAGGTGGTTATTGTTCTGTCGTGTCGGAAAATCTGTCATCAAAATTAATTATTTCGCCTGCTTTTCTTAATTAACTAAACTATTGTATAGCGACCGAAAAGTCAAGTCATTCCAGGCGATCCAATTGTATTCACTCCCCTTGGCGATCACCGGCATAACTTTTGAACAGAGAAAAGCGGTAACCCGTGTCCGGCGGCGGGGATTTTTATTGACGGCCAGATGATGAGCCAGTATGCTTAGCTGAATTTTAACTGAACAGGGTTATGGGAGATGACACAAGCGTCACATGCCGGACCGGATCCAATGCGGGCATATCATACCGCGGTCATACAGTACGATATAGTCAACGGAAATATCCAGGCCAATGTGAATCAGGCGTTGGACACCCTTGACGAACTATCGGAGAAGGGGGTATCACTGGCGGTATTGCCCGAAATGTTCAGCTGCGGGTTTGACAATGAGCATCTTGAAGCCCATGCAGAATCCTCCGGGGATGTTTTGGATATCTTGTGCCGTAAGGCTCAGGAAAAGGGAATTGCCATTAGCGGCTCTTTACCCGAAGCCGCAGATGGCGGAATATATAATACAGCCTATTTTGTAGACCGGGACGGCCGGATCAAGGGGAGTTATCGAAAACTTCATCTGTTTAGACCCACCTTTGAACACCGGTTTTACAAGGCCGGTCGAACCTTATGCGTGGCAGATACCAGCCTGGGAAAAATCGGCCTGGCAACCTGTTATGATCTCAGATTCCCCGAGCTTTTCAGGGCGCTGATGGTAAAGGGCGCTCAGCTTGTCCTCCTGGGAGCGCAATGGCCCAAACCCCGCATTGAACACTGGCGGATACTTGTCCGGGCCAGATCGGTTGAGAATCAGTGCTATATGGTGTGTACCAACCGTACGGGCCAGGATAAATCCTTGATCTTCACCGGGAACTCGATGATCACAGATCCCGATGGAAAGGTGTTGGCTGATCCGCTTGAAATCCCGGGGGCCGGTATTGCCCGCATTGATCTTGATGCCCTTGATACTGTGCGGAAGAATCTGCCGTTCCTGGGGGATAGAAGGCCTGATATCTATGCGTGAATCAGCCGATAATCCCGGGATCGCGTCCGGTTTGAAGATCTATAAATTCAACGGGCTGAAATCGTTTGACACGCTCAGGCATGGTGTTTTTGCAAGAGCAGGAGGAATGAGTCTTCTCCCGTTCGACTCTCTGAACGTGGGATTGAAGACCGGTGACACAGAGGAAAACATCCGGGAAAACCGAAAGCGGATTGCGTTTGAGCTGGGGATGAAGCCGGCGGTATATCTGAATCAGGTGCATTCCGACGACATTAAGGTTTTGAGGCAGGATGACAATGACCTGGCCCAAAGGTTTGAACCGGGAAAAGATATCTACACGGCAGATGGGGTGATCACGGACATCCCGGGTGTTTATCTGGTGATCCAGGTGGCAGACTGCCAGTCCGTCATGATGTTCGACCCTGAAAGAGGGGTGGTAGCCAACGTTCATTCCGGGTGGCGTTCCAGTATAAAGAATATTTTAGGAAAATGTGTTCAGACCATGACCCGCGAATTCGGGACCGAGCCCAGAGATATCCGCGTTGGCATCGGGCCGTCCCTTGGGCCATGCTGTTCTGAATTCATTAACTATAAAACAGAAATCCCCGAGTCGCTCTGGTCCTATCGGGTCGATGACAGCCATTACTTTGATTTCTGGCAGATGAGCCGGGACCAGCTGGTGGGCGAAGGGGTAAAGCATTCATGTATTGAAAACATGGCCATTTGTACCAAGTGCAACAGCAACGAGTTTTTTTCATACCGCAGGGAAAACCTCACCGGCAGGTTTGCCTGTATTATCGGATTAAAGCAGTAACAGGAATCATCAATGGAAGACCATGCCAATGTGCAGTTGACCCGGACCGTAAAGGCTGCAGGGTGAGCAGCGAAGATTGATCCAGGGGCACTGGATCGGATTGTAAAAGGCCTTGAGATCAAGGATCACCCCAGCCTGATCGTGGGATTGGGGACACCGGATGATGCAGGGGTGTTCCTTCTGAATAAGGAAACGGCACTGATTCAGACCCTTGACTTCTTGACGCCGATTGCCGACGCTCCCTATGATTTCGGCCGGATAGCAGCAGCCAACGCCCTGAGTGATGTCTATGCCATGGGTGGGACACCGGTCACGGCCATGAATATCGTCTGTTTTCCGTCAAAGGATCTGCCCGAAGAGGTCCTGACCCAGACATTAAAGGGTGGTCTCGAGAAAATCAATGAGTCAGGGGCAGCCCTGGCCGGGGGGCACAGTGTGGATGATCCCGAATTTAAATACGGGTTGTCTGTCACGGGTATTGTTCACCCGGAACGGGTAATAACCAACAGCAGCGCCATGACCGGGGATAAGATCATCATTACCAAACCGATCGGGACAGGTATTCTCGCCACTGCTATCAAGGCGGGCGTAGCGAACCATGAAGATGAACGGGCAGCCATTGAAAGCATGGCCCGCCTGAACAAAGACGCTGCCGCGGTTATGGGTGAGTTCCGGGTCAGTGCATGTACGGATGTCACCGGGTTTGGCCTTGCCGGCCACCTGTTTGAGATGGCTGCGGGTTCAAAAAAGCAGTTTTCAGTGGAATCCAACAAGATCCCGCTGCTTGACCAGGCAGACATGTATGCCCGTATGGGTATGCTTCCTGCGGGGGCACACAAAAACCGCAACTTCTTTGAGAAGGGTATCCAGATCTCAGGATCCGTACCCCGCAGCACCATGGACCTTTTATTCGACCCCCAGACCTCGGGAGGGCTTGTGTTCTGTGTCGATCCCGACGAGGCTCAGGCATGCCTGTCAAGACTGAAATCCCTTGATATTAAAAGCCAAATCATCGGCCAGGTCCAGGGGGAACACGGGTGTGGATTTTTGGATATTTTTTGATTTTTGAACATTGACTAAACCAGGAGCATATGTTATTTGCTCTTGAGGTTAATTGATCTTTGAAGCCATCTGTTTGGTTGAAGGGTGACACGTATGAAAAAGGAAACACGCACCACGATTAGAGAACTGGGTTATTTTGCCAGCCTCGGGATGTCGGTGGCGCTGTCAATTTTCATCGGCCTGGGGATCGGCGTATGGCTGGATAAGAAGTTTGAAACAAAACCTGTTCTGATGTTTATCGGTCTGGCGTTCGGCATTGCAGCCGGATTCAGTAATATCATCAGGGCCGGTAAAAAAAGCAAAGGTGTTTAGGGCGCAACACATGGAAGTATCCCACCGGATTGTACGGTTTGTGACCAGGTCCAACTGGGTGATCCTTATTCTGGGTCTCCTGCTGGCAAGCATGATCAGTTTGCCCCTGGACTACACATTGGGAATCCTGTTCGGCGGGGTGATTGTCGCGCTGAATTTTCATTTGTTGAAAAAAACACTTTTCAGGTCTTTTCAGCCGGATGTGGTGACAATGAAGGGTCGTTCCCTGATGGGGATCACATTGATGAAATACTACATCCGGTTTACCGTGAGCGGCGGGGTGATATACCTGCTGATCACCAATCATATTGTCCATCCGTTGGGTCTTGTGGCAGGTCTTTCGGTGATTGTTGCAAGCATGTTTATCGCGACCATGCTTGAGTTGACACGATTATTTTTCAAGGAGGCGGTATAACGTGGAACATCCTTATCTATTTCTGACTAAACTTTGTGAAATGCTCGGAGAAGGCGCATCTCACTTTGGACATGCTTACCCGCATGTAACCTATATGTGGCTTGCGATGATCATATTGATCTTTTTCGGCTGGCTGGCCGGAAAAGGGGTTACCCTGGTACCCAAAACTGCGCAAAGTGTTTTTGAAGTATTGCTTTCCGGACTCGAAGAGTTCATGGTCACAATCACCGGTGAAGAGGGTAGAAAGTTTTTTCCCCTGGCTGCCACTTTATTCCTGTTTATTTTATTGAGCAACCTCATGGGTCTGGTTCCCGGGTTCTTTCCGCCAACTGCCAGCCTGAACACCACCGCGGCCTGCGCCGTCATCGCAGTGACCTGGACCCACATTCTGGGTGTCAGGTATCATGGTGCCCATTATATCAAACATTTTCTGGGCCCCGTACCTGCCATGATCCCTCTGATTTTCCCTATTGAATTGATCGGTCACGCCGCCAGAATCCTGTCCCTGTCCTTCCGTCTTTTCGGAAACATGATGGGTCATGAACTGGTTGTCGGTATTTTGTTAATGCTTGCCGGGCTCTACCTGGCACCGCTTCCCATCATGGCACTGGGTATTTTTGTTGCGCTCGTGCAGGCGTTTGTTTTCTTTCTGCTGTCGGTGATGTACTTTGCAGGAGCCATTGAGGAAGCACACTAAATTTAGGCTTTTTACGGGATTTTTGGAAGAAGCCCCGTTATTATTTACTATATTATTTAAATTTTATTAAGGAGTATGAAATGGAACTTCTAGTCGCTAGTGTTTGGGCAGCAGGTCTTGCCATCGGTATTGCAGCATTCGGTTGTGGTATTGCTCAGGGTGTTGGTCTTAACGGTGCCATGCAGGGTATCGCAAGAAATCCGGAAGCTTCCGGTAAAATTCAGGTTAACCTCCTGATCGGTCTGGCCATGATCGAGTCCCTTTGTATTTATGCCCTCGTTGTTGCTCTGATCCTGATGTATGCTCATCCTGGTGTTGGCAAAGTTATCGAAACTCTTGCTCACTAAGCCATACACAGCAGTATAGTTCAGACATTCGAAACGGGATTGCAGGCATCAGCCTGCAATCCCGTTTTTTTTTTACTATACCTGTCCTGTTTATCCATCTGTTGCGGCGATACGAATATTTCCCTTGCCTATTGTTTTTTATGCTGTTATATTTTCAAATAGTTTGCCAATGATCATCAGGCAAAGCCTTTGGATGAAATTGGGCGTTTATATTTTTCTCATAAGGTGGATTTATGGATGAGCAATCTATAGAGTTCCAGAGTTTGGAAGATCCCTTGTCCCCCAAAATAATTCGCAAGTCATTCCGAATCCCCATTGAAGATTCGGATGATATGAAGCTGTCGGCCAAGAAAAGGGTCTTCGGCATCGCTGATTTAAGCTTGGACGGTATCAGTGTGTTTGTCGAAGGTGAGCCCGAGTTTACCATTGATGAAAAACTAGAGAACTGCGAATTAAACCTGAGGGGCGCCGTTATCAAAGGGTTGCAGGGACATGTGATCCACTATTCCCAGCGGACAGGCGAAAAAGGCAAATACGGCATCAAGTGGGAAAACCTTGGGAAGGACTTGGTTGAACAGATCGAAACCATTTTTCTAGATGTTAAAAAGGAATATCTTTTAAAGAGTCATTCTGAGCCTGAAACGGAAGATTGATAGCAATAGGATCAGGGTGAAAGTATCCTTGAAACCCAGGCGAGTATTTTGATGAAACCAATCGCCAATATTGCAGTTGATGCTATCCTTGAGGAATTGAAAAGGAGGAATAGTGGCTGTTATAACATGCCCCAAATGTGCTAAAAAGCACAAGGTGGATATTCAAACCATCCAGGAAAGTGCCCCATCAGGGAAAAATGTGGTGGCCCGCTGTAAATCCTGCAACAATAGATTTCCGGTAAGCCTTGAGCAGCTGTCAAGCAAAGACCAAAAAGAAAAAGAAGCCAGCCAGGGTACGGCCAGGAAGATATGTATTTCCCTGAGCAAAGGCGGTGTTGGAAAGACCACTACATCCGTAAACCTGAGTGCCGGGCTCGCCCTCGCCGGACATCGGGTTCTCCTGGTTGACACGGATACCCAAGGGCAGTCTTCGTATGTTCTGGGAAAAAAGCCCCGGTTCGGTCTGACCGAACTGCTGACCAAGGAACTTGGACCGGAGGAGGCGGTGGTCCAGGCCCGGAAAAACCTGTGGCTGCTCAGCGGTGGGAAATCACTGGCCGGTGTGAAGCGCATTATTGACCGTAAAAGCTTTGGCGCGGAATGGACCCTGTCAGAGGCCATGAAACCGCTTGATGATAAGTATGATTTTATCATTATTGACACCTCCCCCGGCTGGGACCAGCTTATTGTAAATGTATTGTTTTATGCGACTGAAGTATTGGTTCCGGTGGCGCTGGAGGTGATGCCTCTGCATGGTCTGGCTGAATTCATCAAGAGCCTGGACTCGATTCAGCGTTACCGGCAGGAAATCTCTTTAAAATATATTTTACCGACATTTATGGATAACCGGATCAAAGGTCCGCAAAGCATATTCTCACAGCTCAAGAAGCTGTATCCCAAATATGTCTGTAAACCGATACGTTACAATTCGAGCCTGAGTGAAGCACCTTCATATGGAAAAACGATTTTTGAATTTGCCCCGGGAAGTAATGCGTCTGTTGATTACAGGGAGCTTGTCAGACGAGTGACAAACAATGATTCTGCACTCCTTTAGAGTGACGATATCTTCCAAATGAAAAGCGCAATCCTTCTATGTAAGGGTTTTTAATCCATGAGTTTGAAAACCAGGATCATTATTGCTGTGGTTCTAGCCAGCTGCATCATTAATGTGTTCCTAAGCTTCTATTTTACTGAAAAAATCAAAGACACCGAGCTTGAAAGCCTGAGCCATCGAATTGAAGAGGCCTGCAGCATCATGCAGTTGGTGAATGCCCGCCCGTTGTACAATGTCGATAAGGAAGCCTTGAAGGTCAATCTGGAAACGTTTTTCGCCGATGAAAATATGAAGCGGATCGTCCTTGAAGAGGCGGATATCGAAATGAAACTTGAGCTATCCAGAGATATCGGTAAAAGCAGGGGCATGGACATTACACGGACCTTTTCACTGACATTTAATGAGATTGAGCTTGGCCATATGACAGTGGTGTATTCCACCTACCTGATCGAACAGAAGATCGCAGAGTTCAGAAATCAGATACTCTGGTCTGCTTTTTCTGTCATGGTTGCACTGGTGCTCGCGATTGTCTTTATCGTCAACAAACTGATGCAGCCGGTCAGCCAACTGACCCGTGCGGCATCGGAAATCGCCGCCGGAAACCTGGATAAGGAAATCGAGCAGAATGCCACAGGAGAGGTTGGAGAGCTGGCCAAAAATTTTGCCCGGATGAGGGACGCGGTGATTGAGAAGATCAACGATCTGGCCAGATCCAATGAGAATCTCGCCAATGAGATCATCCAGAAGGAGATTAATGAGAAGAAGATCCTGTGGCAGGGATCAATCATGAAGGCCATAAATCATTTTTTCCAGAAATCGATGCAGGCAAAAACCTATAATGAGATCGGGGAGATGTTCATCCCGATCATTCTGGACCTGATCCCGAGCCCGTATTGCTTTATCGGGGAGGTGAACAAGGAGGATGACACTCAGCTGGATATCCTGGCGATTTCGGATAATGCAGTAGAGGACTGCCGCATGGCGAAAATCGACAGTAGTATTAAAATCCAGGGGCAGTGTGTGAGAGGGGTCAGGGAACTGGTGATCAATCGGAATACCTCCCTGATTGCCAATGATCCGTCCAAAATTCCTGATTTTGTTGCACTTCCGGATCGCCATATCCCCATTGATACATTTTTAGGGGTTCCCATGGCCCTGGGAACGGAGATCAAGGGTATCATCGCTCTTGCCGGTAAGAAAGGCGGATATGAGCCTGATGACCAGATCGCCGCTGAAATGCTTTCTGTGGCACTGGTAGAGGCGCTGAGCCTGAAGAAAAGAGAGGTTGAAAAAGAGCGGCTCGAAGAGATGATGGTTCAGTCGGAGAAAATGGTATCTGTGGGGGGACTGGCTGCAGGAATGGCCCATGAAATCAATAACCCCCTGGCCGGTATCCTCCAGAACTCCCAGGTGATCCGTAACCGGTTAAAGGACAGACTGCCCGGTAATATTGAAACGGCTGAAAAACTGGGATTGGATATTGATGATATCGGCCGGTATATGGAAGATCGGGGTATCTTCCAAATGATCGACTCTGTGCTGGATGCCGGAAAACGGGCCGCAGATATTGTTGCCAACATGTTGTCCTTTTCAAGGAAAAGCTCTTCCGAATTCCTGCCGGAAACGATCCCGGAGCTGATGGAAAAAACCCTGGACCTGGCAGAGAGCGATTATAATCTTAAAAAGCGGTTTGATTTTAAACAGATTTTTATCCACAAGGAGTATCAGGACAACCTGCCCGAGGTGATGTGCAAGGCCAGCGAGATCCAGCAGGTGTTTTTCAATATCCTGTCCAACGGTGCCCAGGCCATGATGTCCGACCAGGAGGGCAAAGCCCCGGCCTTTACCATCAGGATTTACAGGGCCAGGGACTTTGTGGTGATTGAAATCAGGGATAACGGGCCAGGCATGAAGGAAAACATCCGCAGGCGGATATTTGAACCCTTTTTCACAACAAAAAGTGTGGGCGACGGGACCGGGTTAGGCCTGGCCGTTTCCTATTTTATTATTACAGAAAATCACAAAGGGACCATAGAGGTCCACTCATCTCCCGGCAGGGGAACCAACTTTGTGATCAAACTGCCCTATCATAAATTGTAAACCTCTTCGCCCGCGATCACCTTGATGTTTTTTTCCTTAAGGATCTCCAAGGCTCTGTCTGAGTCATCAAATCTGAAAATCATGATGGCGTTCTGACATTTCGGATTGGCAAAGGCATACATGTATTCCACGTTGATGTCATTGGCGCACAGGGGATCCAGAACCTGGTTCAGACCGCCCGGCTCATCCGTCACTTCAACCGCAACAATCTTGGTTTTGCCGACGGTGAAGCCCTCTTTTTTCAAAGCAGCCTCTGCCTTTACATTATCTGAGACAATCATCCGTAGAATACCGAAATCCGTGGTGTCTGCCAGCGACAGTGCACGGATGTTCACCCCGGCATCGCTTAAAATCGCGGTGACTTCTGCCAGTCTTCCTTCCTTGTTTTCCAGAAAAATGGATATTTGTTCTGCAAGCATAATCGGTACCTCCTGGAATGTTTAACTAAATTTCTCTGTTGTCGATGACCCGGACAGCCTTACCCTGGCTTCTCTCAATGGTCTTGGGCTCAACCAGTTTGACCTGGGCCGACACGCCGAGATATTCTTTGATGTTATCTGAAATTTTGCTTTCCAAACGCTGAAGATTTTTAATGGCATCACTGAAGCTATCCTCACTGATCTCTACATTGACGGTCAAGGTGTCCAAATTCCCTTTCCGGTCAACCACCAGCTGATAATGGGGCTGGATTTCAGGGGTTTCCATCAGCACACTCTCGATCTGGGAAGGAAAGACGTTGACGCCCCGTATAATCAGCATGTCATCACTCCTACCCGTGGGTTTGTTCATCCGGATGTGGGTACGCCCGCAGCTGCAGGGTTCGGGATTTAGCGAGGTAATATCCTTGGTGCGGTACCGGATGACCGGGAATGCCTCTTTGGTGAGAGAGGTGAACACCAGTTCTCCGGTTCTACCCATGGGCAATACCTCTCCACTGTCAGGATCTATGATTTCAGCAATAAAATGGTCTTCAAAAATATGCAGGCCGGCCTGCTCTTCATAGCATTCAATGGACACACCAGGGCCCATCACCTCACTGAGACCGTAAATATCAATGGCCCTGAGACACAGCTTATTTTCGAGCTCGGACCTCATACTCTCAGACCACGGCTCTGCACCGAAGATGCCGGATTTAAAGGAGAGATTTTCAAATGAAACCCCCATTTCATCGGCCACTTCCGCCAAGTGAAGAATATAGGACGGGGTGCCGGTGAGCATGGTCGGTTTGAAGTCCTGCATAATGGTGATCTGACGTTTCGTATTGCCTCCGGATACGGGAATGACTGAAGCGCCGAGTTTTTCCGCTCCGTAATGGGCGCCTAGGCCGCCTGTAAACAAACCGTATCCAAACGCGTTATGAATGATGTCGTCTGGTGTTCCTCCACCGGCAGCCAGGCTTCTGGCCATGAGTTCAGACCAGGTGTCGATATCCCGTTTGGTATATCCAACCACGGTGGGTTTGCCGGTGGTCCCGGATGAGGCATGGATCCTGACCACATTCTGCATGGGGACAGCAAACAGGTCATAGGGGTAGTTGTCTCTCAGGTCGGTCTTGGTGGTAAACGGAATCCGGGCCAGATCCTTGAGTGATGTGATATCAGCAGGAGATACGCCATGCGCGTCAAAACTTTCTCTATAGAATGGAACATTGGCATAAACACGTTCAATAGTTGTCTGGAGCCGCTTTAACTGAAGGGATTCAAGCTCCTCTCTGGGCAGCGTTTCAAATGGGATATTAAAAATCGGCATGGTTTTGTCTTAAACTACTTAAAATAGTTCTCCTTTAAATTCAGGTTTTCTTTTTTCAAGGAAGGCACTGGTACCTTCTTTGGCATCCGGGCTGGCCATACACAGACCAAAATTATCGTTTTCTATCTTGCATCCGGTCTCCAGGTCGACCTGGCTGCCGTAATGGACGGTTTCCTTGGCGGCCCGCAGCGCCACCCGGCCCATTCGGGCAATTTTTACGGCGGTACTCATGACTTCATCCATCAGGGACTCCGGTGGGCACACCTTGTTGACAATACCGACCTCCAGGGCCTCGGCGGCGGTCAAGCTTTTTCCGGTGAAAATCAACTCCTTGGCCATATTGTTGCCAACAAGCCGGGCCAACCGCTGGGTGCCGCCAAATCCGGGGATCAGGCCAAGGGTGATTTCCGGCAGTCCAAAGACGGCTTTTTCAGATGCATAGATAAAGTCACAGACCATGGCGGCTTCCAGCCCGCCGCCCAGGGCATACCCGTTAACTGCAGCAATGACCGGAATCGGCAGGGTCTCAAGCTGTCCCATGACATCCTGTCCCTTTTTTGAGAAAAACTTGGACTTGAGCGCATCCATGGCGGCCAGTTCGGAGATGTCCGCGCCGGCAACAAACGCTTTATCACCGGCACCGGTCAGGATCAGGACCTTGATCTCTTTGTTGTTCCGGATCTGGCCGACCGCCTGGTCGAGTTCATCAAACAGTTCATTACTTAGTGCGTTCAGTGCCTTGGGGCGGTTGAAGGAAATCGTTGCGATCTGATCCTGGATATCGAGAATGATACAGTTAAAAGACATAATCGGTTCCTTTCTGTAACGGGTTAGATTTGCTGTGGATTGGTGGCATCTATATATTTTTTAATTCCATTGGTAATGCTGTTGCATAATGCATCCTGGTAGGGGTTTGAAATCAGCCGCTTGCATTCTGTTTTATTGGACAGAAACGAAGTTTCAATAAGGATCGAGGGCATCCGGGCCCCCAACAGGACATAGAACGGGGCCTGCTTGACCCCGAGGTTGTTGATCCCTGAGTACTTCTTTTTCATGCCGGTTACCAGGGATGAATGGACATCAGAGGCTAGGCGGCTGGACTCTTTGATCTTGGCATTTTTCATCAGGTCGTTGAGAATCGTCTCAAGGTCGGAAATATTTTTCTTTGAGGTGGCATTTTCCTTTGCCGCAACAGCAATGGCCCGGTCATCCGTGGCAAGATTCAAAAAGTATGTTTCAATGCCTTTGAGCTTGCGGTTTTTGGAGGCATTGCAGTGCAGGGATATGAACAGGTCGGCCTTTTTGGTGTTGGCGATGGCGGTTCGCTCCTCCAGGGTCAGGAATTTATCACTGCTTCTTGTGAGCAGGACCGTACAGTTCAAACGTTCCCTAAGTGTTTTGGCCAGTTTTTTCGCAATTTTCAGAACAAGGTCTTTTTCCCACACGCCTTTCAGGTAACCGGGAGCGCCTGGGTCTCTACCCCCGTGACCGGGGTCGATCACGATGGTCCTGACATTCAACGCCAACTGCTTGGCGATGTCCGATGATTTCAGGTTGTCTGTTGAGAGGCGGGTCGTGGGCTCTGCAGACGGCCTCTTTGGCGGTGCTGCCTTCTTGGCCGCAACGATCGGTTTGGGAGCAGACTTGCCGTTGGCATCTTTGCCCCAGACATCAATAACGATACGGAACGGGTCCTTGAGCGAGAATATCTTGTAGTTATCAAAGGATTTGATATCAACCACCACCCTGACGGTATGGGAGGTATATTGTCCTGCCCGGGCCTGCTTGAGCAGATGATCGTCTATGGGGGTATGCTCGGGCACATTTTTGGCCAGCCTGGAATTTTTAATATCCACATACAGACGTTTAAAGGGGACATTGATGGTTGGATCCTGTTTGAGCAGCCGGTGGGTATAGGGCCGCTCCTCGGTTGAGTTGATAACAATGCGGGTATACTCCGGGTTTGACCAGAATCTCAGATCAGTGACATAGGTGTCCCCGGCGGGCGTGGTTCTGGGAAGACTCGAACTCCCGGTTGCCGGGTAGGATTTGGGGACCACGGTTTTTATGATCTCTTCAATGGTTTTGTCCTGGTCGTTGTCTTGGTTTTCTTTCCCGGGGTCCGGCTCAAAAGCGAGTTCAGGATTTTCCCCTGGGTCATCTTCGGGCAATGCCGAGGCGGTACCGTTGGCGCTGTCCTTAGATGGGGCGATGTATCGTTTGGTCAGCCGTTTTTTGGATTTCTTCTGCTCGATTGGTTTGGCAGATTTTTTTCCATTGCCGGATTTTTTTCCTGAAGCGCGGCTTTCAGGCGCTTTTGCCGCAAGACCCGACTGTGGCGTGATGGTTTTCAAAAGCCTGGCGGAACGATAGCGGTAAGCGCTTTTAGGATATTTCAGGATGAGCCGGTTGAGCAGGTCAATGGCGTGATCCTGATCGCTTGAATTTCTTGAAATCTTGTACAGCTTAAGATAGAGCTGGGCCGCCTTGTACATGCCTGCCGGTGCCCATGAGCTTTTGGGATAATTCTTATATACCTTCTGGTACTGGTCAATACAATGGACCCAGGCGGAATGGTACTTGATCGTCCTGGAGTTGTGGCGCAGTTTTTTATAACAGGCATCGGCATTCATATACTGCTGCTTGGCCGATGATGCAGCCACGGTGCCAGGGGGTATGCAGAGAAAAAGAATGAGAATGCTCAGTGCAAGTTTAGGAAACAATCTATTCAACATGGGTCAGGTCATGGCTTTTTGTTTTAAATTGTTTAAAATATTCAATGCCTCCAAAGGTGTAATAGAGGAAATATCAATTTTTTTCAACTCTTGACGCAGGGATTCATCATCAGGTGAAAACAGATCCATCTGGTTAATCGGGTTTTCAGCCACCGTTTCATGCCCGTTCGGTTCGATTATATCAGGCGTGATTGCCTGCTTGGTGCGGTCAGCGTTTTCCACACTGTTTAAAACGGATTTGGCCTTGATGATGACCTGGTCCGGAACACCGGCAAGCCGGGCTACCTGAATGCCGTAGCTTTTGTTGGTGCCCCCTTCAACCAGCCGCCTGAGGAACACAATATTGTCGTT
>QZLA01000342.1 GCA_004796375.1 Desulfobacteraceae bacterium | reverse complement strand
TTCTGGTTATTATTCTTTTGTGGTTCATTGTCAAATGGAATATAGTTTCACCATGACATCTGGTTCCAATATCGTTTACAAGGAGCGCCGCAAATGAAAATAGACCTGATCGAGCAGCGTGTCATTGAGGCCTGCGCACTGGTTCCTGTGATCCGTGCGTTTGGTGAAAAAATCGGTATCGATGCGGCCAAAGCGCTGGTTCAAAAAACCCATGAAGCCTCAAGCCATCAATATGGTGCAGCCTGTGCAGAACAACTTGGCAGTAACTCCATGGCAGACCTGGCTCAAATTGTTCGCGGCTGGGCCAACGGCGGGGCCCTGGAAGAGGAGATCATCGAGTTGACGTCCCGCACCTATGCGTTCAATGTGGTCCGGTGCAGATATGCAGAGCGTTATCACGAACTTGGTCTTGGGGAGTTCGGGTATTGTCTCTCATGCTGCAGGGATGAACCCTTTGTCAAAGGATTCAACAAGAATATCCGGTTTCAAAGGGATCAGACCATCATGGAGGGCGCATCCCATTGTGATTTCAGATTCACCCTTGAACCGGGCAGCTGATTCATCATTTGACAAACAGCTTTAATCAATGGTAAAAGTGTGCTTTATTTTTATTAATTCAAGGATTTTTTTGTTCTCAAATCAACTGGATATTGTGCTGTTTGTTGCTGATAAAAAATAGCCGGCCGCAGATGGGACGCAGTTCAAACACAGATTCGCAAATCCCGGAACAGGCGCCACTGTGTGGTCCTGTATCTGCACGCTACTGTCTTACCCTTTATCAGTAACACCCATCCGTCCGGATAGTATCCGCTGCAATACCTTTTAGTCCGGCAGGTATCCTGTTCATAACCTGTTAACATATCATCACGACACGCGTGAAAGGAAAAAACATTGGAAATCAGAAAATCACATGACTCTGAACACTTAGAGATAGAGAAAATACATATCAATGCATTTGGGCCTGATAAAGGCCCTGAGATCGCAGAACTTGTCATCGGATTATTCCATGACCCCACAGCAAACCCCTTGCTCTCACTGGTTGCCCAAGAAAATGGAAACTTCATTGGGCATATCCTGTTTACAAAGGTCAAGATCATCCCGGAAGCAGAACCTGTGTCGGCCAGCATACTGGCCCCGCTGGCCGTGTTGAAGGAATACCAGGATAAAGGTATTGGGGCACGCCTGATCAAGGAGGGCCTCAACCTGCTCAAGCAATCCGGGGTCGACCTGGTCTTTGTGCTCGGGCACCCCGGGTACTATCCACGCACCGGTTTTACACCGGCCGGCGTGCATGGATTTGAAGCGCCCTACCCCATCCCGGAAGAGCACGCCGGGGCCTGGATGGTCCAGGAATTATCCTCTGGTGTGATCGGCAGGGTCAAAGGGACAGTTGCCTGCGCTGATGTATTGAACCAGCCGCAGCACTGGCGGGAATAACCCGTTTAATCAGGCGTATGCCTATCCATTCAAGGAGAGTGCAGGATCAAGGGGAGTGCAGGGTACGCGCTCCCCTTTTCATTGAGCAGGCTTGATGTGGATGAAGCCACGCTCAAGCAGCCGGCCATTCAGGGCTCACTGATCATTGAAGATCATACGACGTTGCTGTTGGATGTGACGGCGCTGATAAAACATGCCGTCCCCAAGAGTGTTTGATCTGAATTGAAGGAGGGGTCATCCATCTTGCCAAGTTGTCATTTCTAAATATGTAATTATAGTTTTATTGTATTTTTAATGTCACAGCTTGTGGAGCCCCTTTGGAATTTAAAGTAGAAGATAGGCACGAGAAGTATTTAAAATTGATTGTATGCGGTGTTTTTAATAAAAACGGATTGATACACGCGATTTCTGAAACAATGAATCACCCGGACTATGCCCATAAGCACTCTTACTGGGACTTCACCCAGGCCACCATGTCCATGAGCATCTATGACTTAAAGGAAATCGTGGGCATATTCCGGCTGTATAAGCCTGACACTGAAAATTTTGCCAACAGGGTTGCCATTCTGATATCCGGAGAGTTGAACAATGCGATTCTCAAAATCTTTATACCCATGACAAAATTACTTCCATTCAGATTCCAGGTGTTTACAAAAGAAGAAGACGTAATGAATTTCTTACTCGGCAAATGACCCGGAAGCGAAGGTTTGCTATTAAAACAGCATCTATGGTGATGTTACGGGATGGTTTCTTGTTTCGGTGCGAAATATCTCAAATCCCCTTGCCTGGTAATTCTGAAGGGCATTGGGGTGGTCCAGGGTACATGTATGCACCCATACTTTTTCAGGTTTTCCCCACTCCCAGGCCTTTTTGATTGCCTGGGACAATAAGTACCCGCCAAACCCCATACCGATGAAATCCGGAATCAACCCGAAATAGGCCAGTTCGATGACCTCCCCTGCCTGTTTCTGGAGTTCAAAATACCCTGCAGGCGTTCCCTGGTAGTACCCCACCCAGGTTCTAAGGTTGTCGTTCTCGGCAAATTCTTTCCATTGATCATCGCTCCAGGCAAGCTTATCCGTCCACTCCCATTGCTGACCCACCATCTGATATAAGAATCGATTGAATTCAAATTGCTTGATCCGGCATTCGGTTATTTCCAGGCCGTTTGATTCGGTCTTAGCGTTGATCATTGATGCAGATGTCATTTCCAGATAATAGGTGGTAACCGCGTTCATCATGTTTTCCTTTCATCCCTGTTTTGAAGAATAACGGGAGAATTCAAACCACTCTCCTTCACCGTCACCATATTAATCGAGCTGACTGTTCTGGAAACACTTGAAATCCCCCGAATCTCAGCAAGTAAGTTCCTCAATGACTCAAGAGAATCTGTCCTAACCTTGAGCAGGTAGCTATCCTCCCCATCCACATCATGGCATTCCAGAATCCGGGGTTCATCACGCACATACCCCTCAAACGCATCCTGTTCATCCGCTGCGCTGCTTGCATATGTACCGACCCGGATAAAGGCCAGAAGTCCTTGACCGATTTTTTCTGAATTCAGGTGAACCGAGTACCCCTTGATGATTTTTTCCCGCTCCATTTTCTGTATACGGGAATACACTGACGGGCCTGTCAACCCGACTTTCTTACCCAGGGCCGCATGTGATGCACGTCCATCCTTTTGCAACTCACTCAAAATCAGCCAATCCGTTTCATCTAAAAAACTATTCATTTGAATATTGTCCACTTTTCTATTGTTTCGTTTAAAATATCATAATTATTCAAACGAAGAAATATAATAATACAATTTATAAAAACAGTGACACACCCCCTTGTACCTGCTGCAGATGATCAATAACCAAAGAAGGATTCGAATCACCGATTCTGGAGATCATGAAAATGAAAGATCCGGTTGAAGATCAACCGGATCTTTAAACGAAAGGAAAATGAAAAAACAGGGCAAACACTAACTGAAAATTATGAAGATTCTATTTATTGCATATTATTATTTTATTTGCTCTCAAAAAGACGTTTGGTTCTCAGCACTGCAAACCCTGTTCTCTTTTGTTTTACCATCCCCCACGGATACGGAATCTGC
>QZLA01000222.1 GCA_004796375.1 Desulfobacteraceae bacterium | reverse complement strand
GTATCGGCGCACTGACCGCCATGCTTTACCAGAAACAGCTGGAGGAACGCCAGCTGATCATCGATAACCTGACCCAATTCTACAGCCCGGAAACCCGTGCTGATTTTGACCGGATATTTGCTTAAAAGGAGGCCTCATTGAAAATCATAGCATGCTACTCCAACAAGGGCGGTGTTGGAAAAACCGCCACATCGGTAAACCTGGCATATGCCAGTGCCCATGCCGGCTATCGGACCCTGCTCTGTGACCTGGATCCCCAGGGGGCGTCCAGCTTCTACTTCAGGGTAAAACCCTCAGCCAAACTCAAGGACCAGTCCTTTTTCAAGGATACTGAACGATTTCTTAAGGCCATCCGGGCCAGTGACTTTGACAACCTGGATCTTTTGCCGGCCAACCTGACCTTCCGGGATTTTGATATCTTCCTGTCCCGGATGAAGCAGAGCCGCTCCCGGCTGAACAAGGCCCTGAAGGCGGTGAACAGCGATTATGACGTTATCATCCTGGACTGCCCGCCCAACATCTCCCTGCTGTCGGAAAATGTATTCAAAGTGGCGGAAAAGATCGTGGTACCGGTCATCCCCACCACCCTGAGCCAGCGGACCCTTGAACAGCTCTACGCGTTTTTCAAGGACAACGGGTACCAGCGGCCCAAGATCAGCCCGTTCTTTTCCATGGTCCAGAAAGCCAAATCCCTTCACAAGGACACCATGACAGCGATCCGGAAAAAGCACCGTAAAACCCTGGAAACAGTGGTTCCTTTCTCCACATATATTGAAAGGATGGGTATCCACAGGGCACCCGCTCTGAGCTATGCCTCCAATGAAAAGGCAGTGGCCGCCTATGCATCCCTGTGGCGTGAAATCGACGCAAAGGTCAAATGATTTCCTGAAGGGTACTCCTAAATGGATGATTAAAGATCCGGCAGAAATGACATTTAAAGCATTAATGACACTGAAGCAGACCCATCGATCGTTTGGGGTTGATGCGTTGCGCGGTTTTATCATGGTGTGGATGGCCCTTGATCATGCCCGCAGCTTCCTGTGTGCATCAAATGGGGGATATGAAATCTGGATGGGCCGGTTCACCCATTATCAGGGGGATCATTTAGCCTTTCTGACCCGTTTTGTCACCCACCTGTCTGCACCTGGGTTTTTCTTTATAATGGGATACAGCATGGTTTTTCTTTACGCATCCAGATCAGCCAACGGGTGGACAAAATCACAAATCTACCTCTATTTTGTCAAACGGGGAATCGTGTTAATGGGGCTCCAGTTTTTAGTGGAAAATCCTGCCTGGGCCATTGGATTCGGAGAGATGCCGCTCTATTTTGGCGTATTGTTCGCACTGGGATGCACCATGATTGCAGGCATCCTGTTTTTAGAGTTTCCGCCTGCTATTCTGGTGGTGACCGGCATATTGCTTATTTCAGCCACAGAGGCCCTGCTCCCTGAAGCCGGAGGATATGTACTTTATCCGTTTCATCAACGGATCCTGCTGCTTCCCGGATTCACCCCGGGAGCAGGTATATTCGTTCTTTATCCGGTCATCCCCTGGCTGGGTGTTGTTTTGTTGGGCATGGCCTTTGGCAAGCTCCTTACATCACAGCAAAAAAATAGCCGGTCGTTCCCTTTGCAGCTCGGCCTTTTCCTGACCGTGCTGTTTGTTGCTGTTCGGGTGAATGGCGGATTCGGAAATATTCGCATGGCCGGTGAAGAGGGGGTCATCGGATTTTTGAATGTTGTGAAATACCCGCCAAGCCTGTCACTGCTCCTGCTGACCCTCGGGTTGAACCTTATCGCATTGAGCCTGTTTAACCATATAGAGAATAGGGCCGGCAAACTGCTGGTCCCATTGGTCATTTTGGGGCGGGCGCCCCTATTCTTTTACCTTCTCCACCTGTTTTTGTATGCCTTCATGGGAATGGTGACCGGCCCTGAAAAAATGCCGCTCATCCGCATGTATGGATTTTGGATTTTAGGACTGGTCATTATGCTCCCCTTGTGTGCGGTTTGGGCCGACATGCGGATGAACAGCAAACTGTCATCACCGATGCGGCTGATATAGGCCAACAGAGCAGGCAGGGCTTGGAGGATCAGATTTTTGCCGGGCCAATCTGATGGCCGTCAAGAAGCATTCCGGACGATCCGTACAGGGAAGCACACTGGAAATCGTTCATCATCCAGGTAATGAGAGCAAGGATATGCAATGCGTTGTTTATAGCTAACCACGACTGATCCCATATAAAATAATTGAATTGATTCGCAATTTGTCATAGAAAGATATACTATACTCTTAAAAATAAAAGCACTGGCAATATGTTGATATATAGTTTTTCACCCGGAATAGTTATTCCATTGACGACATTTGTAGAGAGGATCGCCTTCAATATGAGACAGACACATCAACCTTGTAAGACCTCCTCCCCATTGACCATAATGGCAATTCTAATCATTTTCGCCCTATACCCGCTGTCAAGCAGTTACGGCAGCACGGTGGACCTGACAGAACTGAGCCTGGAGGAGCTGATGAATATCAAGGTCACATCTGTTGGGAAAAAGGAACAGAAGCTATCTGACAGTGCGGCAGCCATTTTCGTCATTACCAATGAAGAGATCCGGCGATCCGGTGCGACCAGTATTCCGGATGCCCTGAGAATGGTCCCCGGAATGAATGTCGCCCGGATTGATGCCAATAAATGGGCGGTGAACAGCCGGGCATTCAATGGCCGTTTCTCAGCTCAGCTCCTTGTCATGATTGACGGAAGAAGTGTCTACACACCGACATTTTCCGGTGTTTACTGGGAAGTCAATGATCTGCTCCTGGAAGACGTGGACCGGATAGAGGTGATCCGGGGTCCGGGAGCCACCCTGTGGGGAGCCAATGCTGTTAATGGGGTAATCAACATTATTACCAAATCCGCCAAAGATACCCAGGGCGGATTTGCCTCAGCCGGCACAGGGACTGCAGAGACGGCAATGGCCGGGGTCCGTTACGGATGGGCTGCCGGCAGTGATACCCACCTTCGGATATATGCCAAGCACGACCAGCGGGATGAATTTGAATCTGTGTCAGGCCAGGATGCCAACGATGACTGGGGGGTTACCCGGGCCGGCTTCCGGATGGATTCGAATATGACCGACAGGGACAGCATGACCCTGCAGGGCGATCTCTATAGCGGCGATATTCACCAGAACCTTTACCTGGCCGATTTAACCGCATCACCAACGTTCATGAACACCTTTGCAGTGGAAACATCCGTATCCGGGGGGAACCTGCTCTCCAGATGGAAACGGACACTACAATCAAACAGTGATCTTACACTCCAGGTCTATTATGATACCAGCGAAAGGACTGAAGACTTTATCAATGAAACCCGCCACAATATAGATATTGATTTTCAGCACCGGTTCACTGCCAGGGATGTTCACGACATCATATGGGGCTTGAGATACCGGTTTTCCCAGGATGATTTTTCCGATCCGGATACCGTGAATACAAATGTGGCAGACATTTATCCGGACAGCCAGACCGACCACCTTTACAGTGGGTTTATTCAGGATGACATCTCTTTTCTGGACAACCGACTGCACCTCACCCTGGGAACCAAATTCGAACATAACGATTACAGCGGATTCGAAGTCCAGCCCAGTGTGCGGGTTATGTGGGCACCCAATCCATCCCACCGGCTGTGGGGAGCTGTTTCACGGGCCATCCGCACCCCCTCCAGGGGAGAATCAAGCGCTGTCGTGACGTATCTCGCATTTAACTCGGGTGCCATAGGGAGCCCCTTTCCGGCCGGGCTTCCGGTCAAGGTCGACCTGATCGGAAATGACGATTTTGAGCCTGAGGAACTCATTGCATATGAACTGGGGTACCGATTCATTCCAGGTTCCCGATTTTCGCTGGATGCCACGATGTTCTGCCACGACTATGACCAGCTCCGGACGGGCAGGCTGGTGTTTGACCCGGTCTCACTCAAGCAGAACTTAATACTTGAGAATAATTCTTCCGGATATGTATACGGTGCTGAGCTGGCCATGAGCTATCGGTTCACGGATAATTTCAAGATGGACCTGGCTTATGCATTTACTGACGATGACCTTGAGGAGCAACGCACTGACAGTATTGTCAACCACCAGGTCTCCTTGCGGAACAGTTTGAACCTGTCTCAAGACGTGATGTTGGATGTCTGGCTCAGGTATGTGGATGATATTGTCGTGGCCGACCTGTTGTCCAGTACCGGATGGTCTCAAGTCGATGACTACCTGACCATGGATATTCGGCTGAGTTGGAAAATGATGAAAGGCCTTGAGCTGTCTCTGGTGGGGCAGAACCTTCTCCAGGACAGCCACCTGGAATTTATCCCGGAGGGATTCAACCTGCCGGTGGAGGTTCCCCGATCCGTTTATGCCATGATAAACTACCGGTTTTAAGACGGTTTGGAGTCACCTTCATGATTACGGACACCCTCCCCATACCCAACAAAACCACGATTCGTTTAACAGTAGTGGTAGTGGTTGCCATGACCGTGCTCTTCTGGGCTCCGGGGAAAGGATATACCCAGCAAGCCCGGGAATATCAGGTAAAAGCGGCGTTTATATACAATTTTATTAAATTCATCCAATGGCCCGATACTGCATTTAAAAATGACACAGATCCTTTTCACATTTGCATTATCGGAAATGACATTCCTTCTAGCCAATTCCAGTCTATCAAAGGAAAGAAATTTGGAGAACGGACCATTGAGGTTTATCATGTCAAGCATGGGGAAATTCATGATAATCCTAATATTCTATTTGTTGGAAAAGATATCTCCATTGAAAATTACCGCCGGCACATGTCAGTGCTTGAAAATAAGCCGGTTCTCATTATTGGCGAAACCCCTGATTTTATCCAATGGGGCGGTGTGATCAACTTTATTTTCAGGAACGAGCGCCTCGGTTTTGAGATTAGCCCCAAAGCAGCCAGGAACAGGGGGTTGACACTCAGTTCCCGTCTGCTGAAACTATCAGTGATCGTGGATAAAACCCAATGATTAGCATAGAATCCATCCGTGCATTTTCCATCCGTATCAAATTGATTTTAATCCTTGGATTTACAGCTCTTCTCGCGCTTTTCATGGTTTCTACCGCCCTGGTGGTTTACGAAAAATACAATGCCAGGAAAAACCTGATTGATGAACTCAAATCCATGGCCGATCTAACAGCTCTGAATAGCGGGGCTGCCATGATGTTTCAGGACAGGCAAGCTGCAAAAGAAAATTTGGGGGCCCTGTCTGCCAAACCCGATATTATTGCGGCCGTTCTTTACGACGAAAAAGGCAGGGTCTACAGCACCTATACCAAAGGAACGCTCAAGGCTGAAATCAGCATCAAAGCGCTGACGAATATTTATGGATCCACTGAAACCATGCTAAAAATGGTCCGGGAAACGGATATGTTGACTTTTATGGAAAACGGCCAAGCTCATGTCATTCTTCCGGTAAAGGTCCAGAACAGTTTTCTTGGGGCGGTTCACCTGGTGGACAACATGCAGAACCTTCGTGAGCAGTTGAACGTTTATTACTTGCTCGTGGCCGGGTTTGTATTGCTCACGCTTGTTATAACACTGGTTGTTTCCTCACAGGTTCAAGCTGTATTTACCGGCCCGCTTTTTGACGTCATTCATACGATGAAACAGGTCACCCGGGAAAAAAATTACAATGTCAGGGTTAAAAAGATAAATGAAGATGAGTTCGGGACGCTTACAGATCAATTCAATAGCATGATTGAAGAGATCAAAGCCCGTGACGATGAATTGAAAAAGTACTCTTCCGGCCTGGAAGACATGGTCAAACAGCGGACGAAGGACCTGACCGTGGCCAAACAGGATTTGGAATCCATGGTCGTTTCGCTTGAACAGGCTAAAAATGTCGCTGAAGAAGCATCAAGGGTCAAGTCGCAGTTCCTGGCCAACATGAGCCACGAAATCCGCACCCCTATGAATGGGGTACTGGGCATGGCTGAACTTCTGGTCTCTACACCCCTGTCGGATGAACAGATGAAATTTGCTAAAAACATCCAGAATTCCGGTAAATCGCTGCTGGAGATCATTAATGACATCCTTGACTTTTCAAAAATTGAAGCGGGTAAAATGAAATTGGAAGGTATCCTTTTTGATGTCGGGCTGCTCATCAAAGAGGTCTATGAACTGTTGGAATCTTCAGCCAGAGCCAAGGGACTGGACCTGGCTGTTCAGATTGAGCCGGGTACCCACCTGTTCCTAAAAGGGGATCCCACCAGGATTAAGCAGGTGTTGATCAACCTGGTGGGTAATGCCATTAAATTTACCCGTAGCGGAGGGGTTGAGGTAAAGGTATCCACCCCAGATCCTGATGAGCTTGAAGAGCAATGTAAACCCGAAGAGGACAAGGGAAAGGAGAATATCTGTTTATACGTCTCTGTCAAGGATACCGGAATTGGAATCAGCCCCGAGAACCAGGAAAAGCTCTTTTCTCCATTCTCCCAGGCAGACTCATCATTTACCAGAAAATTTGGCGGAACCGGACTGGGGCTCGCCATTTCGTCTGAACTGATTGCCCTGATGGGCGGCCGGCTGATATGCCGGAGCACGCAGGGCAAAGGTACGGAATTCCTGTTTGCCCTGAATCTGGAAAAGAAAGATGAATTAAAAGGTGATGCCGTGGTTTTTCAAACCCAGGCAAAAGAGATCATAAAACTAGATGCCCATATTCTTGTAGCCGAGGACAATGTGATGAACCGGGATGTTGTGACGGCTATGCTCAAAAAAATGGGATGCAGTGTCACACTTGCCGAAAACGGTGCCATAGCGGTTGAAAAGCGGATAAAAGAAAAACCTGACCTGATTCTGATGGACTGCCAGATGCCGGAAATGGATGGATATCAGGCCACAAAAGAGATTCGTAAATATGAAGCGGAAACCGGGAGTCGAATTCCGATTCTTGCCGTGACTGCCCATGCCCTTGAAGAAGACCGGAATAAGTGTATCACCTCGGGCATGGATGATTTTTTAAGTAAGCCTTTTCAATTTAAGGACCTTCAGCTTCTTCTGAAGAAATGGCTTCCCCAAAACAAAACCTCCGAAAAGGAGGAGGTCCTGCAGGTAGCTCAAACCAACGCATACCACCCACCCGCACCTGAAAGTAAGGATATGCATCATTCGGAACAGGTGATTGCTCCGGAAGCCCTGAACGACATCCGAAACCTTCAGGTGGAAGGAGAACCCGATCTTTTGACCAAAATTATTACCAGTTTCATCACCAATACAGAACCTGCCATCGAGGAATTGAACACCCATCCTCCGGTTAATAGAGTAATGGCAATGGCCCATACCTTAAAATCATCCTCTGCTAATATCGGTGCAATGAAATTATCCGGAATTTGTAAAGAACTTGAGTTTGCCTGTAAAAATAATACAATAGATGCGCCTGAAGTGTACATCCAAAGGATAGCCTCAGAGTTTAAGCTCGTCAAAACTGCATTGGAAAAGGAGGTGCAGCGGTAATGATTCACAGCCAGAGAGAACGCACCCAGCCTTTAGCCCTGGTGGTCGATGATGATCCAACCCTTCGGTTGACCATGGAGGCAGCGTTGAAAAAAATTGGGATCGCTGTTGCCGATGCCGAAACAGGTCAACAGGGAATTGCCTGTTTTGACGAGCAAGCACCTGATATTATTCTGCTGGACGTTATGCTGCCGGATATTGACGGATTCCAGGTCTGCCGGGAGATCCGAAGCCGGTCGGAAGGACATTCTGTCCAGATTCTCATGGTTACGGGGTTAGAGGATGTCGCGTCTATCCAGGAGGCATTTGATGCCGGTGCCAACGGTTTTACGTCCAAACCATTGAATTTGACCACATTAGGCCACCAAGTCCAGTATATGCTTCGGGCAGGAAAAGCCTTTAAAGAGCTGCACATCAGCAAAAGCCGCCTGGCCAAAACCCAGGAACTGGCCAGAATCGGACACTGGCAGATCAATTTGAAAAACAATGCGTTTTTTTGCTCCCTAGAAGCATCCCGTCTACTGGCCCTGAATATCACCGGATCAGGTGAATATGATTCAGACAGCGCCCCAATTGTTTCATTTGAGGAGTTTTTTTCTACAATCATTCACAAAGACAGGGCCCGGATCAGGGAAATCGTCGAAAACATGATCCACGCCGGTGAAACAGAAACCATAGAGTATATAATCAACAAACCTGACGGTTCTTCCAGGCATATCCTGAACACCTCTGAAATTCTCTATGATGAACAGGAGCAACCGGTCCTTCTCCTCGGGATTGTGCAGGATGTGTCACCGTTAAAACAGGCAGAAGAGGAGATCCGTTATCTTGCGTTTTATGACAGCCTGACCGGACTGGCCAACCGCATGCTTTTCATGGATCGTCTGAATCTGACAATCAGAGAAGCGATCCGCAGAAAAAAACGCTTTGCCCTGCTTTTCCTTGATCTTGACCATTTTAAACGGATTAATGATACACTGGGCCATCAGATGGGTGATCTCCTGCTTCAGGAAGTGACTAAAAATATAAAAAAATCGATCCGGGCCACCGACTCAGCGTCCCGGATGCCATCGCAGCCTGATGATGATGCTCTCATCGCAAGGTTGGGCGGAGACGAATTCTGTGTCCTGATTACCGATATTAAAAACCCGGAGAGCGCTGCACTGGTCGCCCGGAGGTTGCTCGAAAACATTCCCGTTATCTACAATCTTGATGATCATGAGGTGTCTATTACAACCAGTATCGGAATCAGTGTTTTTCCAGAAGACGGTAGAGAGGCAGATGAACTGCTCAAGCATGCCGATACTGCCATGTACCATGCCAAGAACCAGGGTCGGAACACCTACCAGTTTTTCATGGATTCCATGAACCTGGCTGCAATGGAACGATTTTCCATCGACCGTGATTTGAAAAACGCAATTAAACGGGATGAACTTGTCCTCTACTATCAACCCAAGCTCAGGCTGTCAGACCGGAAAATCACCGGTGCTGAAGCCCTGATACGATGGCTGCACCCACAGAAAGGAATGATTCCTCCAGACCGGTTTATCCCCATTGCCGAGGAATCCGACCTGATCATTGACATCAATCGGTGGGTCGTTAAGGAAGCCTGCCGACAGACAAGCAAATGGAAACAGAACAGGAACGAAGACTTTACGATTGCAGTTAATCTGTCCGGTTATCGGCTCAACAGCCAGAATATTGTTGAAAGCCTCCGTGAAACCCTTGAAGACCACAAACTAGATGCAAGCCACATTGAGCTGGAAATTACTGAAAATATTCTGATGCATGACACAAGAGCCACAATTGCAACACTCAACAGCATTAAAGGCATGAATTTCAGAATAGCCATGGATGACTTCGGTACAGGGTATTCCTCCCTGAGCTACCTGACCTCTTTCCCTGTTGATACCCTTAAAATAGATCGCTCTTTTGTGATGGGTTCCCTGGCTAAACAAAGCAATCACGTCATTATAAAGGCGATTATTGCCATGGGTCACAGCCTTGGTAAAAATATCATCGCAGAAGGAATAGAAACAGAGGAACAATACCAGGGTCTGAAAGATCTCGGCTGTGACGATGGCCAGGGTTACTTTTTCCATCACCCTGTGCCTGCAGACGAATTTGAAAAGCTGCTTGCAACCGGATACCTATAGAATTTAAACCTTTCCCGGGCAGCCTTATAGCTGGATGGATTAAAATGTTCCGGCCAGTTTATAGATCCCGAATTCCCGGTGCCCCAAACTTTCCGCCTTGGTCTGCTGGCCGTTCAGTACCCTGACCAGCATGTCAAAGAGTTCCTCACCGATTTCAGGCAGGGTAATACCGCCTGATATGATGCGGCCGGCGTTCAGGTCGAGGTTATCCGTCATTTTTTCAAAGGTTTCCGGGTTACCGGTGATTTTGATAACCGGTGCAATGGGACAGCCCGTGGGGGTTCCTTGTCCGGTGACGAATACCACCACCTGGGCGCCGCCTGCCACCATTCCGGTAATCGAGTCAATATCCTGCCCCGGTGTATCCATGAAATACATGCCGGGTGTATCATGGGGCAGGGTCTGGGCATAATCAAGCGC
>QZLA01000322.1 GCA_004796375.1 Desulfobacteraceae bacterium | reverse complement strand
GTCAATACTGTACACACCAGGGTGACCAGCAGGGAATGGATCTGATTTTGGTTCATTTCTGCAGCAGACGCATGAGGGATAACTTCCTTTTTTTTAAAAAACATGTATCGGCTATATTGGGATAAAAGAAGGCAATGATCAAGGTGTCAAGTTGATTTCGCAACAAAGAATACGTATCCGGTGAAATATGAAGCAGATTTCCTGGGTAAAATGATGGACTTATTCACCACTATTTTGGTATAGGTGCATTGAACACAGCAGGGTCATCTGAACCGCCCTGCCATGTCCTCCAGGACAAAACGGATATTTAAAAACCCTTTCGGAGTTGACTCCGTAAGACACACCTGACGGGGTCAAGTCCGTTTTGATACAGGTTTTACTGATATAAACCCAATCCATGAGGAGGAAATCATGCCCGGTGACACATCATTTCAAGCGTTAACCCTGGATCCGGCCGTGCAGCATATGCTGGCATCGGCAAAAGAGAAAAACATGCAGACCATCTGGGATCGGTATCAGCAGATGCTGCCCCAGTGCGGGTTTGGTGAGACCGGACTTTGTTGCCGGCACTGCCTTCAGGGCCCCTGCCGGATCAACCCCTTTGAGGAGGATGCCAAAACCGGTATCTGCGGCGCCAGTGCAGACGTGATCGTTGCCAGGGGCCTTGACCGGGCCATTGCCGCGGGAACGGCTGCACACTCCGGGCATGCCAAGCACCTGGCCCATACCCTGATGAAGCTGGCCAACGGCAAGGTGAGTGATTATAAAATTACTGATCCTGATAAACTCAAACGGGTGGCATCCCGCCTCAACATCGATACTGACAACCGGGATGAGATGGACATTGCCCGGGATGTGGCCCAGGCCGCACTGGCAGATTTTCACGAAAAAGATACCCCTGTGATGTGGGCTGCCAGCGTGGTCACACCAGGACGGGTTAAGGTACTGTCTGACCTGGGCATCGTACCCAAAGGGATTGATCATGAAGTGGCTGAAATCATGCACCGGACATTGTACGGTGTGGATGCCGATCCTGTGAACCTGCTCCTGGGCGGATTAAGGTGCGGGGTGGCGGATCTTGCTGGATGCTACATGGGCACCGAGCTTGCCGATATCCTGTTTGGTACGCCCACCCCCGTGGTCTCCTCAGCCAACCTGGGCACCCTGAAACCGGAAAGCGTGAATATCGCCTGCCACGGCCACAATCCGGTCCTGTCCGAGATTATTGTCAAAGCAGCGGAAGAGATGAAAGATCAGGCCGTTGCCGCCGGTGCAGACAGGATCAATGTCGTGGGGATCTGCTGTACCGGGAATGAACTCATGGAAAGGCACGGCATTCCCTCCTGCACCCATTCCGTATCCCAGGAGATGGCACTGTTGACCGGGGCGGTGGATGCCATGATCGTGGACTACCAGTGCATCATGCCCTCCGTAGCCTCTGTGGCGGAATGTATGGGGACCAAGGTGATCACCACCATGGATATCTGTAAGATCACCGGTGCCGACCACATCGAGGTCAGGGAGGAAACCGCATCTGAAAACGCGAGACAGGCAATCAGCCAGGCCATAGAGATCTTTAAATCCAGGAAAAATAAACCTACGGATATCCCGCAGATCACCAACACCGTGGTGGCCGGTTTTTCAACCGAGTCGATTGTGGCAGCGCTTGCCAAGCTGAATGCCAACGATCCCCTCCTGCCGCTGGTGGATGCCATCAAGGCAGGCAGCATCAAAGGGGTTTGCCTGTTTGCCGGATGCAACAATGTGAAAATCCCCCAGGATGCCAATTATACGGCGATGGCTGCCAAACTGCTCAAGGAAAACGTTCTGGTGGTGGCCACAGGCTGCGGGGCCGGCTCTTTGATGCGGCATGATTTCATGGACCCTGCCAAAGCCAAAGAACTCTGTGGCGACGGCCTGTTTGCGGTCCTGAATGCCATTGGCGAAGCCAACGGCCTCAATGGTCCCTTACCTCCGGTACTCCACCTGGGATCCTGTGTGGATAATTCCCGTGCCGTTGAAATCACCGTGGCCCTGGCCAACTATCTCGGGGTGGATACCCATCAGCTGCCCGTGGTGGCGTCAGCTCCTGAAGCCACGTCTGAAAAGGCGATCTCCATTGGGTGTTATGCCGTGGCAGCGGGTCTTCCCACCCATGTGGGCGTGATGCTGCCGGTGACCGGAAGTGCCCTGGTGGTTGATGTACTGACCCAAGGGGTCAAGGACCTGACCGGTGGATATTTTGTGGTGGAACCGGATCCTCAGAAGGCAGCAGATACGTTGCTTGCCGCCATTGAGGAACGCCGCAAAGGCCTGGGACTGTAGTCCGCGATAAGCGGATGAAAGAATGAAAGGACCTGTTATGTCACATTTAAAGGAAATATTTGCAAGAACAGATATGTGTACCGGGTGTCAGTCCTGCAGGCTTGCATGCGCGGTGGCGCATTCAGACAGTAAAAATCTTTTTGCGGCGATCCATGAAACCCCACGGGCTAAATCCAGGGTGTATGTGGAATGGCTGGATGATCAAATTAAGGTGCCTGTACTGTGCCGTCACTGTGAGGACGCACCCTGTATCAATGCCTGTATTGCCGGTGCCATCACCCGTAGCGATGACAATACGGTGATCACAAACGATGATAAATGCATCGGGTGCTGGACCTGTGTCATGGTCTGCCCCTACGGGGTGATCGGCCGGGATAAGTCGGTGAGGAAGGCGTACCGCTGCGACCGGTGCCCGGATCTTGAGATCCCGGCATGCGTGTCAGCCTGTCCTACCGAGGCCCTGATATACCAGGAGGTGGATCAGTATTCCAAGTCGGTGCGCAAGAACGTGGCCAGAGAACTGGTCACCAAGGAAGGGGGGTAGGGCCATGGGAAACCGGTATCTCATTGTGGGCGGGAGTGCCGCAGGAATGGCCGCCGCCCATACCATTCGGAAAGCGGATGAAACAGGAGAGGTCACGGTGCTCTCCAATGAGTCCCATGCACCCTATTTTCGTCCCATGATTCCCTATATCATCACCGGAAAAAAATCTGCTTCCCAGATCATTTTGAACGGCAGTGGTGTCTTTACGGCCGATACGATCAACATCCTGACCGGATCCAAGGTGACATCTGTGGATCCGGCCGGGAAGCGGGTGACCACGGGGGCAGGCGATATCTTTGACTATGACCGGATCCTGTTTTCCAGCGGATCCCGGCCCTATATGCCCGAAGATATCGAAAACTTAGGGGTTGACGGGGTGTTTGCCCTTAAAACCCTGGCCGATGCCGAAGCCATGGCCGCACGCTCTGAAACTACAGAACATGCCGTGCTGCTCGGCGGTGGCATTCTCAACCTGAAAGCCGCTTTTGCCCTCCTGGAAAAGAACATCAAGGTAACCCTGGTGGTGTATTCTCCTGAAGTGCTGTCCCAGCTCATGGACCCCGAGGATGCCTATCTGGTTAGAAAGGCATTGGACGAGGCAGGCCTCGTCATCAAAACCGGGTGCAGTGCAAGGGCTGTGATCTCTGATGACACCGGGGTGTGTGCCGTTGCGCTGGATAACGGCGAGGAGATTCCCTGCCAGATGATCTGTGTGGGAAAAGGAGTGATCCCCAATCTTGATTATCTCGATGGAACCGATATCCGGATCGACAAAGGGATTGTGGCCGATCCATTTACGGCCTGCAGTAAAGGTGACACCTTTGCTGCCGGTGATGTGGCCGTTACCCATGACCCGGCAACCGGCGATAAAACCGTGACCGCGCTCTGGACCCATGCAGTTGAGATGGGGATCTGCGCCGGGCTGAACATGACCGGAAAGAAGACCGCTTATGCCGGAACCATGGGGATCATGAATGCCACACAGGTTGCGGATGAACCTTTTGTGGCCATGGGCGTGGTCCATACCCGGGATAAGGATCTTGAGGTTCATACGGATCGGACCGATCACTATTTCAGGAAGATGGTGTTCAGCCCTGATGGATCAAGGCTGGTCGGTGCCGTGTTTGTCGGGGACATTACCCGGGCCGGATTGTACCGGTATGTGATCCGGGAAAAGATGGAAGTGGAGCGGTTCAAGAATCACCTGGTCAACCATACCCTGCATTACGGGCATTTTCTGTGAGCAGATAAACGGATCGGGTGGCTGGAATCAAGGTATAAAAATTTAGAACCGGAAGCATGGTAAGTGGGGTACTATCTCAGCCCCTGTCCATGCTTTCGGTTCGGAGTTCTTTTTTGCCCCTGCCGGCAGTTTTCCTGTTCTATGTCTGATCAGTCACTGACAACAGGCTCTAAACGTTGCTCATACAATGCCTCGTAATAGGGGGCCTGGTGATTGTAAAAAGATTTCAGGTGCGCGCTATTATCCACGGTCGTTTCAAAAGTTTCCACATTTTTCTGGATACCGGTTGTTTGTGCCGCATCCCTGTGCCAGTCCTTCCAAATATCCCACTCTTTTTGATGTCCGGATTCCCAGGTCATGGCCTCCGGGATGAAGGGGATGTCGATGGCACGGCAATAGGCCTGAACCGTACCGTCCGGATCATCCTCAAGGTCATCGGCATCCACGACAATGGTGTCCAGACCTAATGCCTGAGTTCTTTTAAAAACACTGCACAACTGTTCCAGGCCGATTTCTTCAAGGGTGACATCCTTGTTCATGGCATAGTAGGAGGCGATGGCTTTGGCCGGGTCCCGGATGAGGAATGTATGGGTCACCTGTTCCAGAAAGGCGTCATCTTCCACAACCTGGCCATAGCAATGGGCGCACATATCCTTGAAAAATACAGGGCCATGATCTGATGCTTTGAGTATGTGATTTCGAATCCCGGGATAATCTGTGGGATGATCCGGATCCACGTACTGCTGGTCAATGCTGGCATCTCCTTCATGGACATAATAAAGATATGAAAAGGGCTCATGGAGTACATTAAAATCTCCCCGTTCAATCATTACCCGCTCAAAGGCAGTTGATATGGATCTGGGGTGCGTCCAGAGTGCAATAATATCATTCATTTGGATACCGTTCCTTATGTTTTTTTTGTTTTATGGGTGTGGAATGTTTAAATGAGAAATTTGTTGCAGCTATGTTTTTATGCCATATAAGTAACTATAATGTTTCTTTAATTTCAGCTGCTTATTATTCAATAATTTCTGTCGATCAGCAACCGCGATACGTCAGTATGACACTGAAGCAGACGAAAAAAGATGTCTTCAGGGCGAAATTTTTTTATTTTCCAAAGGATATTGGCGATATCTATACCTATGCGGATATTATCTCGGATGCAGGGCTTTTTTTTAAAAAAAAAGCTTAGTGTTCAATGTTAAAATTCTAGCATATTTTCAAGTTTTATTAATTAAAACAGGCATTCTGCAGCAACAATCAAAATATTGTTTGTAAAATTGTTTCGTGTCCGATGCTTTTTGGGGTCTGCAGCAAGACCCTGTTCAAGGGGCGCCCGGTGAGTAAGCCCGTAAAAAATCTGGATAGCATAGAGGCCGGAATGATAAAGGCCTATGATGTTGTTGTTTCCTAATTTGACCTTGACAATGAACAACCGCCTGTCCTACCCTTGACTGAATTTAGCCATACTTCAAAGGGGGCAGCTAACTTGACGCGTCTTCACATTCACCCGGAAACAATAATCAATGCCGATCCGAATCCAGTCGTGACCATCGATTCCCACACAGAGGGAGAGGCCACCCGTTTAATTGTGGGCGGGGTGGGTCATATCCCCGGTGACACCATGATGGAGAAACTGTCCAGTTTTGAATCCCGCCATGATCATGTGCGATGCCTTCTTACTAAGGAACCCAGGGGGTCCAGGGAGATCCTGGCAGCCATGGTGACGGAACCGGTCACACCGGGAGCGGCATTCGGTATGATTTACATGGATGCCAGAAGATATCCCTATCTTTGCGGTCATGCCACCATGGGCGCAGTGGCCACCCTGGCCCGGACCGGCTCCCTGGATTTGTTGCCTGGAGATAACCGAGTGCTGGTGGATACCCCGTCCGGGGTTATGGCGGTTCAAGTATCTGTTCAGGATAATACGGTGGGTGAGCTGTCCATCCATATGGTGCCGTCCTTTGTATTTAAAACAGACCAGGTGGTTCAGGTTGACGGGTTCGGAGAAATCACAGTGGATATCGTTTGTACCGGCGGATTCTTTGCCATGGTAGACACCGATCGGCTGGGTATTACACCGACCATCGACAACAAGGATATCCTGGTGGATCTGGGCATGAGGATCATAGATGCGGCCAATGATCAGCTTGACATCCGGCATCCGGTGAGGTCCAATGTCAATACCGTTGATGTGACCGAATTCTATGACTCCGGCATCAAGGACGGCCTGGCCTGCGGCAGGGGGGTGGTGGTGTATGGCGAATCCCACATGGACCGATCGCCCTGCGGTACGGGAACTGCGGCAAAACTGGCGCTGCTCCACCATAAAAATAGAATTAAAATGAACCAGCCCTATATCAACTCAAGCCCTTTGAATACATCATTCAAGGCGGATCTTGTGGAGAAAACCGGGATCGGTGGTTTTGATGCGGTTGTGACGCGTATCCGGGGACGGGTTTGGATGACCGGAGTCCATTATTTTGTCCTGGAGGGCACCGATCCGTTTCAGCAGGGATATATGATTTAGTAGAATGATATGGCTGTTTGGCGTAAATGTTTCGGATGAATGATTTTAAACGGATGATCAAGCCAGAGTATCTTCAAACCATTTTTAACCAGTCTGCAGACGGTCTGCTTTTGTGCAGCGGTCAGGGTCAAATCCTTGTGGCCAATAAGGCGGCGGAAAAGTTCAATGCGACCCCGGCTTCTGAGCTGATCGGGAAAAATGTCCGTGCATTGGTAGAGGAGGGACGGATCGACCGGTCCGCCACCCAGGAAGTGATCGATTCCCGGCGCCAGGTCAGCGTGATCCAGAAGTCTCCCAATACCGAGCATACCCTCCTGGTTACCGGGACCCCCATATTTGATGATGACAAGAATGTGGCCTATGTGGTGGTGAACGAGCGGGACATCTCTTTGATCGAAAGCATGCGCCAGGAACTGGAACATGCCCGCCAAGAGTCGGAGCGGATGCGTAATGAATTATCAGAGCTGGCCCTGTTAGAGCTGAAAGACAATGATATCGTCGCCCAGAGTGACTCCATGAAATATACCCTGCGGCTGGCGTTCAAACTGGCCGGGATCGATGCGTCCAATATTCTGATCCACGGTGAATCCGGAACCGGCAAGGGGTTGCTGGCCAAATTCATACACAAGCACAGCAGCAGGAGCGAGCAGTCATTCATCCAGATCAACTGTGCAGCATTGCCGGAGAACCTCCTGGAGGCTGAACTGTTCGGTTATGAAAAGGGCGCATTTACCGGTGCCAGTGAGAAGGGTAAGGTCGGCCTGTTTGAGCTGGCTGCCAACGGGACATTGTTCCTGGATGAAATCGGTGAAATGTCGCTGGCGGTCCAGGCCAAACTGCTCAAATACCTGGATGATCAGGAGATCATGCCGCTGGGCGGAACCGAGCCGAAAAAAATCAACTGCTCTATTATTGCTGCCACCAACCGGGATCTTGAGCAGCTGACCCGTCAAAAACAATTTCGGCTGGATCTGCTGCACCGTCTGAAGACATTTGTCCTGCCCATTCCCCCGCTTCGGGAACGGCCTGAAGATATTCTCGAACTGGTGCGGCTCTACCTGAAAAAATACAACAAACAATACAACCGCAGAACCAGCATCGGGTACGAGGCGTTCGAACGGTTCAAGGAATACCAGTTCCCGGGGAATGTCCGTGAGCTGATCAATATGGTCAAACAGGCTGTGGTCATGTGCGACAAGCGGCTTTTGGATGATTACCTCATTCGGTCATTGAGCCGGTCTGTGTCATTGAGTGCTGGCGTTAACGGGGCGGAGAAAAGAAAAACACTTCCTGAAAAAATGGATGACCTGGAGTATGAACTGCTCAATGAAGCCGTGAAAACATGTCAATCCACACGTCAGATCGCATCGATTCTCGGGATCAGCCAGCCCACGGTGGTACGGAAACTCAAAAAACATGGACTGGTTTTGGATCATCCGGTCTTCTGATTCATTAATGAATCAGTTGATTGAAAGGCTCTTTCTTTTCAAGTGATTTCGTTTTAAAGAGGTTGATTTATTATTGAATCATCTAAATAATTAATCAAATTCAAATAGTTATCAAATTCTACCGATTCAATTTTGAATCAATCTTAACCTCCTTTTGTATTTGGCGTGGGGTTCGTGTTTAATTTTTCCTTTTATTTCAGTGTGTTGAAAGGTTTGTCTGTGTTTCGGTACAGATGTTGCGTCTACAAGGCGTTGGTCGGCCGAAACCTTAAATCATACCCAAGGATTGAACATGAAGGAAAAATGGTGGAAACCCTGGCTCCTGTTATCGCCGTCCCTGACGGCTGTGTTTCTGCTGCTGGTGGTGCCGGTTTGTTTTGTCGTTGTTTACAGTTTCTGGCTAAGATCACCGGTGGGGCAGGATATTCCTGCTTTTCAATTCGGTAATTACGCCAAGTTTTTTGCTGATTTTTTCTATCCGTCCATTTTGATCAGTACCATCCGGGTGGCTCTGGAAACGGTGTTTCTTTGTTTGTTGATGGGATATATACCGGCCTACTTTTTTTATAAAACCGAGTCCCCCTTTAAACCGGCCCTGATGATTCTGGTGATGCTGCCGTTCTGGATCAGTTTCATCATCCGGACCTTGAGCTGGGTGAATATTCTTGGAGACTCCGGCTTGATCAACCATATGTTGATCAAACTGGGACTGATCAGCGAACCGTTTGCCATGCTTTACAACGAAGGCGCGGTGATTATGGGACTGCTGCAGTATTTGCTTCCGTTTATGATCCTCAATATCTATGTAAGCCTGGACGGGATTGATAAAAGCCTGGTTGAGGCGGCTAAAAGCTTAGGGTCTACCGAATGGCAGGCATTCAGGGAAGTGACGCTGCCGTTGAGCCTGCCGGGAGTCAGTGCCGGATGCCTCCTGGTCTTTGTCCTGACCTGTGGGACTTATCTGCCGCCCATGATCCTGGGTGGGCCCGGCAATGAAATGATTGCCAACCTGATTTTCAAACGGGTCATCGGGACACTGGACTGGCCGTTCGGTTCGGCCATCAGTTCCATTCTCCTCCTGCTGCTGGTGATGATCGTCTATACCTATAACCGTTACATGGGCATCAGCCAGATATTCAAAGCGCTGAGCAAAGAATAAAGACAAGGAAGCGATTTATGCAGAATAAATTCTTTTCCGGGTGGACGCTGATCAAGCTTTATACGCTATTGGTATATGTATGGATGTTCGCTCCCATTGTTGCCGTCGTGATCCTGGCATTTAATCCCCATCAGTTCGGCTCCTTTCCCATGGAGGGGTTCAGTTTCAAGTGGTTTGTCAAACTCTCCCATAACTCATCCATCATAGATGCGTTTAAAAACTCCATTGTGCTGGGGTCCTGTACCGCTGTTCTCACAACGGCCATTGGCGTTCCAGCGGCCATGGCTTTTATCCGGTATGATTTCAGGGGGAAAGACTTTCTAAACACGCTGCTGATTGCACCCATCATGATTCCGGAGGTGGTTCTCGGGGTGGCCCTGCTGCTGTTTATCCGGTGGCTGCAGCAGCCCAAAAGTTTTGCCCTGCTGCTGATCGGTCATGTGGTGCTGACATTGCCCTATGTACTGCTGATTGTCCAGGCCCGGCTGGTCGGTATTAAAAAGGAGTATGAAGAGGCAGCCATGGTGCTGGGGGCCGGGCCGTTCCAGACATTCAAGGAGATCACCCTGCCGCTGCTGGCCCCGGCGGTGTTAGCCGGGATGCTGTTTTCATTTACCATTTCATTTGACGATGTAACGGCGACGCTGTTCTGGGCCACGGCCCAGAATCAGACCGTACCGGTAAAAATATTCGGGATGCTGAGAAACTCCATCAGTCCGGAAATTAATGCATTGGGTGCGGTGATGATTTTCCTGACCGTATCAACGCCGTTGCTGGCAGGATATATTTCCCGGCGTTTTGCCAAGGGAAAAGATATCTGACCCTGGTATAAATCCCCGGAGCATGACCGGCCGGGTCTCCATAAGTTTTAACCACAATTTAGAAACAGGAGAAAGAAGATGGAAAAAGAGTTGAATCAAAGGCTGGACGATGTGTATGAGGGTGTCAAGGAAGGTCAGATTTCAAGGCGCGACTTTGTGAAATATCTGACCCTTTCAGGGGTGGCCATCGGGCTGACCGGCGGTCCGTTCGGGCTTATGAGAGAAGCATTGGCCGCCAAGTCTATCCGGTTTGACGGCTGGGGGGGCACCGTATCAGAGGCATTCAGGAAACATGCTTTCGAGCCGTTTACCAAAGCCACCGGCATCAAGGTAATTGACGGTGAATTCGGCAATGCGGATTCCTACCTGACACGGGTCAAGGCATCGTATCCTCCAGGGGGGGAGTACAATCTTGCCCATTTGAGCGGCGTATTTGATTATAAACGGTATGTGGACCTGGGGTTTGACGTGGTCCTGGACGAATCCAAGATCCCCAATTTGAAAAATGTCATGCCGGCCATTATGGAACCCTACCGGAAAATCACCAATGGCAAACTGTCTGCTGTACCATATGACTACGGTCTGACCACTATTGCATACAATTCCAAGCACATTTCTGATGACAAGGCCAAAAAACTGGGTGCTGCCCTGCTGTGGGACAAAGATCTCAAGGGCAAGCTGGGGTCCTGGACCGACTGGCGGACCAATATCTGGTACGCTGCCCTGAAAACGGGCCAGAATCCCAATGACATCAAGGATCTGAAAGCGGTCTGGAATGCGCTTAAGGAACAGCGGAGTCTGATCAAGAAATACTGGGCATCCGGTGCCGAGCAGATGTCTCTTCTGGCAAACGAGGAGGTCTATGCGTCCATTGTCTGGTCCGGCCGGGTAAAGACCCTTCAGAACCAGGGGCATACCCACCTGAAGCTCCTCATTCCGGACGGGGCGTTTTCATGGCAGGAGTGCATTTTTGTCATGAAGGGCAGTGATCTTGAAGTGGCAAGCAAGTTGTTGAATTATATGCTGGAACCGGAATGCGCCTTTGCCGTGGCAAGGGGGCAAAGCTATCCGTCCAGTCTGGATCCTACAAAGGTTAAGACACCGGACGATGTGTCCAGCCTGCCGGGATTTGACAAAACCGGTACCCTCAAAGGCTATCTGTTTGCCGATCCGGGGTACTGGAATTCCAAGCAGATTGACTGGGCGGAGAAATGGGACCGGATCATGGCCGGTAAATAAAATGGTAGGTCACGTTATAAGATTCCTGGCCGGGAATCTTATAACGTGATTTAAATAAGAATTCTGGAGGTTTCTATTTTGGCACAGGACAAAGACCCGGCATTTGTTAGATTTGAAGGTGTAGAAAAGCGATTCGGGAAGGTGATGGCAGTGCAGAAGATGGATCTGGATATTCCAGAAGGATCCCTGGTTACCCTTCTCGGGCCTTCGGGATGCGGCAAAACCACATTGCTCAGAATGCTGGCAGGCCTTGAAACCCCCACGGCGGGTTCCATATATATCAAGGGAAAGCGGATTAACGATACCCCTATTCACAAGCGGAACCTGGGAATGATTTTTCAAAACTATGCCCTGTTTCCCCATAAAACCATTTTTGACAATGTGGCATTTGGTTTAAAATACCGGAAGATTTCCAAGCAGGAGGTCCGGGAAAAAGTGGAGCAGGCGCTTGAAATGGTGCGACTTCCCGGCTTTGGCAACCGGATGCCGTCTCAGTTGTCCGGCGGTCAGCAGCAGCGTATTGCCATGGCCCGCGCCATTGTCATTGAGCCGGATGTCCTGCTCATGGATGAACCACTGTCAGCCCTGGATGAAAACCTGCGGGAGGATATGCGTCGTGAGATAGATAATCTGCAGCAGGATCTCGGGGTGACCACCATCTTTGTGACCCATGACCAGAGAGAAGCCTTGTCCATGTCTGACAAGGTGGTGGTGATGAAGGACGGGGTGATGCAGCAGGAGGGTAACCCCGAGGAGGTATACAATAACTCAGTCAACCATTTTGTTGCCGATTTTTTAGGCCATTCCAATTTTCTCAAAGGAACAGTAAAAGAAAAAAAGGATCGGATGACCCTGGTGGAGCTGGAGGATAAAAATACCTGTCTTGCGATTCCTGCGGGTCAGTTCAGTGATGGTGAGCAGGCAGAAGCGGTGATCCGGGCACAAAAAATGAAATTGGGATATCAGAGGGATTTTGACAAAGAACCCGGCATGAATTATTTTTTCGGTCGGATCGTAGATCGAAGCTACATGGGTGGAGAGGTCAGCTACTTTGTCGAGTTGGCCACAGGCCAGGTACTGCATGTGATCAGTTTTGTAAAGCGGACGCCCTACCGCCGCCATGACGAGGTCTTTATAAAGGTGGATCCCGAGCATTGCCGGCTGCTCAAACTATAGACCGGGCATTTAGCGCAGAAAGATTCACAACAGACAACAGGGTGGGAAAAGACATTTAAAATCAACAGGATAGGTGTGCGTGAACCTCGAATCCCAGCATAATATTGTAAATGCCGACCTGGAATGGATCAAAGGGCAGCTGGCACCTGAGGCGAGTTATATCGTATTTGAGCATAACCTTCAGGGCCGCAAGGATTCAATTTTTTCAAAAAGCCTGAGGGTTTACGATTATCTGGAACAAAAAAAATATTCCTGGCAGCAGGTAAAAGACGGATCTTTGTTTCGGGAATACCTGGTGATCCGTATAGAACCAGGCAAAGAGGAGGAGACCCTTGGGAAAATGATCAGTTTGGGGTTTCCGAAAAGCACGGTATACTATCTTTACCGGGCAGGGGATGAGAGCTGAATGGGGAAATGAACCGGCAGCAGTCCGGACATGATATAAAGAGACCATTTTAAATTAAGGACTGTTTTAAATGAAAGAAGACAACAACACTTTAAACATTGAATTTGCACACTCAAAAAAGCGTGTCGACGTGACGGTCGCTGTCTTAACTGACAGCACACAACGATTTCTTGAAAACTTTGCCTCCGCCCGGTTTACCACCCCGGAATTTGCGGCGCTTCTGGGAGACGGCAGCGGGGCAGATAAATTCTCAAACCTGCTCAAAGCAGTGGGCATGGAGAATAACCCCTATCCATTTTTTTCAAAGGTTTTGGATGAAATCAGCCAGGGCAGGGGAACACAGATCGAACTGAACGGTGTGGTGCTGCCGTCAATGATGCTGGTATCAATCCTGGAGCAGGTGATACCAGGGAACGGATATGTGACCATCCGCAAGGCATCACAGCTTGAGTCTGAAGCCAATTTTCTTGTTAAAGAGGAGGATCGGGATGCGCTTCAGGAGGTGATCGAAAAGTACCCGGTCCGCCTGTCCCGCCATACCATCCGCCAGATGATGGTGTCCCGCGATGTGGCGTATCAGTATATGCCCTTTGTGGAAGAGCTGGATGCCGTCGGGTTTGTTAACACCTGGATCGGCCAGTTCCATGACGGTCTTCTGGAGCAGATGTACCAGAACCGGGTGATTTTTCTGTTGAACATGAGCTGCCCGGTGTATTGCCGGTTCTGTTTCAGGAAACACAAGGATTCCAGGAACGAAGCCAATCCGACACCCGCTGATGTGGCAAAAGCCGTGGATCATGTGAAGCAGTCTCCCGCAATCAAGGAGATTGTGGTCACAGGCGGTGATCCGTTTATGAATCGAAAAAACATGGCTGCAACCATTGACGGGCTTTCCGAAGTTGAGCACGTCCAGGCCCTGCGCCTGGCCTCCCGGTCCGTGGCCTATTATCCGGATTTGTTTTTGAAGGATGAGGCAGAATACCTGACCTACCTGAAAGAAAAGAAGTTCATGCTCGAAAGAAGCGGCAAGCGCATGGAGCTGGCCACCCATTTTATCCATCCGGATGAGGTTTCCCCCGAAGCCCTCGATATCATCAGCAACCTTGTGAAATCAGGCGTGTCTGTTTATATCCAGACGCCGTTTCTGAGTGAGTGCAATGATGAAGGTCCGGAACTGGTCAAGCTGTTCGGCCTGCTGCGCGGTGCTGGTGCGGAGATCCACTATATCTACATTCCCTGCAGTCCCATCCACGGCAACAGCATTTACTGGAAACCGCTGTCAGGCGGTATCGAAACGGCTGCTCATCTGCGGGCCCACCTGTCTGACCGGGCTATCCCCACTATCTGTACGGCCACGCCCATCGGTAAGATGGATTGGTTCACATCGGGATGGGCGGTTGAAAGGGTCAAAGATAATGATAGTTTTCTCTGGTTCAGGACGCCGTATACACTGGATTTTTTCAAATCGTTTGCCCCGTTAAAAGACCTGAGCAATATGCGGTTGAACAATCACGGCACACTGGATATCCAGTATATGGCCAAAATCGGTAATGAGGATTATCTGCTGGGAGAACGGCCTCCCAAAAAAGCACCGGTCAACGACCCTGTACCGGACAATGAAATTGAGATGATGATCGATGAGCTTTCAAATCAGTGCCAGACAGCACGGTCCATTGTTGAGACCGGTGTAGCAGGTCTTTTCAGGCTCCATGAGACCCGTGTGGAGATAGGGCCTGATGCAGGAACGGTCCAGATGAATTATATCAAGGCCGATGCCCGGATTACGGATGTGGTAATATCTGCTGAAAACAGTGGCGGGATCGGCACCGATGCCATCGATCACCTGCACGAGATCGCCAGAATTGTCAAGACGCTCAGGGAAATCGACCATGTCACATCGGCCCGGTTGAGAAGCCCGAAACTGTGTACCGCACCCAAAGCCTTTTCCCGTGATGTGATCCATGCATTGGGAGACCTGAATCATCTGAGTGTGAGCCAACCCCTTCGCCTGGAAATCGAAACCTGGTGCATACTGCCCCGGCAGATCACGCCAGAACACAAACTTCTGGTCCGGCGTTTGAACAACAAAGGGATCACGGTCTACTGCAATGCGGCACTGCTGGGCGGCGTGAATGACAATGATGAGATTATACACCAGTTGGCCCATGAGATCCGGGCCACCGGCATGGAGTTCCACCATGTGTATGTGGCCGGACTTCCCATCCAGGAAAAATGGAATCAATCCAGACCCATTGACTCCTACGACGTAGTGGATATCGCCACCAAGGTCAGACGGGAAGGTTCCGGCCGTGAAATTCCACGGTATATGTTTTTTACCCGGCTGGGTGAAGCGGATTACGGATTGAACACCTCTTTTATCCGGGACCCGGGGAATCCGGCCGACGCCCAGGTGAAAGTAAAACTTGACTGTTACGACTTATCCTATTTCAAAGGGATGGAACCTGGTTTCACGCTGCCGGAAGGCATTGACCTGGATGGAGATTGCCCGGTGGCCAGTGTGCCGGGAATGATTAAAACCAATGACTTTGCCATTTCATAGTTGATCTTGGCCCGGGCCGCCTGAACTCTTATTTACTCCCCTACAATACACCATAGGGTTCAGCGGCCCGGGTTTTTTTATCCCGTCACCAGCAGGTATGCGGGCGTCAATATATTGGGCGGTGAACCAGGATCGCACGGGTCGCTTCCCCGCTCGTACGCCTCTTTGATGGCCAGGACGTCCAAGCCTGTGTCCCTGTCTAAAAATGTGTTGTTTTAGGATCAATATTGTGCTCTAAAACGGAAGTGCATCGATAAGGCCGAGTGGTCAGCAACCATTTTATGGGAGTGTCATTTGATGATCCGGCATGACAACTGGTTTGACATAAGAAAAATTGATTCGGGCGTTTGGATGATCCATGAGCCGGGTCATGTGCAGAGCTTTCTGGTCAAAGGAGAGGAGCAAAGTGCACTGATCGATACGGGTATGGGATTTTGTGATTTAAAACCGGTGGTGGATGAACTGGTGAGCACCCCGATCATGGTGTTAAATACCCACTGGCATTTTGATCATATCGGGGGCAATGCCTCGTTTGATCATATCGGCATATCAGAAGTCGAGAGTGATCTGTTAACCCGCCCCTTGTCTAATTCAGAGTTATCGGCGGTGTACCTGGACGAGTGTATCAACATGGGGACGCCGCTGCCCGACCGTTTTATACCCGCATCATATACCATTCAAAGCCCTGAGCCCCGGTTTTTTATCCGGGACAGGGATGTGTACGATCTGGGAGGAAGAACCATGACTGCCCTGGCCACTCCCGGCCACACCCACGGCAGCATCTCTTTTCTGGACGACCGGACCGGGTGTTTGTTCTGCGGGGATCTCCTGTATGACGGCACATTGTATGCCCATTTTGAGGATTCCGACCTGAATGCTTACATTACAAGTCTTGAGGCAGTCGTCGGCATGACCGATCAGGTTAAGAAGTTGTGCGTCGGGCACAACCAGGCAATATTGGATCCACGGTTTGCCGGATCGGTCCTGGCAATGTTCAGGAAAATTGAGTCAGGCGCTTTAAATGGGCAGACCAATAATGACTGGGGAACACCTGTAGATCATTACCTGGAAAATGGTATCTCAATTCTACTCAAGAAAAAGGGGCACCCGGGTGTTCGGCTTTTCAGACAGAATCAGTGATCAAAGGAGTTGTTCACCATGGCCAGCAGGTATTTAAACCTATCAATTATAGCTCTCATCAGTGTCACCTGTTTTATTCAAAGCCTATACGCGGCAACATCTGTTACCCGTCACGGTATCACCTGGACCTTTGACCGGGACTATACCTGTGGTGAATATGCCAATGGGGATCCATGGTGTACCGGCCCGGTGACCATTATTGCAATTTCTCCGGCCAGCCGGGAGACCGGCGGCCGTATCCAGCACGGGTCCATGTTGAACCCCAAGGATATCACCAATGGGTATGACAATCAATTCGGTGGATCGGCCAGGATTTCATATACCCCGTCGCTCAATGCGGCACGTCCGGGCGGCAATGACCTGTCCGGCCTGAACCCGTTGATCATCCCTGTGGGTTCCTCCCTGGTATCCACCCGGACCAATGACACACCCTATACCCGCCCCCAGCCCCTGGATGCTGCGGTGCTGACCATTGTGGCAGCCCAGCCGCCCCCAGGCAGCTTCAGACCGCCATATTCAGGAACAGACAAGACCCATCACTGGCAAACCAGTGATATCCAATGGTCCAGATTGCCCGGGCTGGATAAAACCCGGGTTCAGCGTCTGCCGTCCCTGGCATCCCTGGCCGACCGGATTGAACGGGTATGGCTGGATCATGCCGGAGGCGCTTATATGGGACGCGAGTTCCACCCAAGCAATAACATGCCTGCCTATGGCGCTTCCATGGCGGTTGTGACGTCGGAAATCGCGTTGTCCCTGCTGCTGGACTACACCCCGGCAGAACTTGAAACCCTGATGATCCCGTTCCTGCAGCTGGGCATTGACTGGTACGGTGCAACCCACTCTGCCACGTGCCAGTTCAACTGCACAGGCCAGGGCCACTGGTGGATGGGGGGCGGCGGACACGGACACGGCCGCAAGTGGCCAATCCTGTTTGCAGGAATGATGTTTAATGATGCCAATATCCTGGCCTATGCCAATGCAGACACCTATCCCATATTCCAGGAAGAGCAGCAGCATTTTTATGTGACCCAGGCGGATGTGGACCTGCCCCGGTATACCGGGGACGGGCGCCCCAGAGATCCCTATACGGTTGGAATGATCGGGATGGCCGACTGGGGAGAATCGCACATGTTCAACCCGGCGCGAAGCGGGTCCAACTGGGATGCATACTACCGGAATATTGTGTCGCCTTCCATCTGCGGCCATGTCCTGGCTGCCGTGATCATGAAGCAGGAGGCCCTGTGGAACTGGCCCGCTATTTTTGACTACCAGGATCGCTGGAATGAATACCGGGTATCATCAGGCATGCCTGTGGGACCCTATGATTCACAGTTTGTCAGGGAAATGTGGGATGCTTTTCGGGAACAGTACCGGCCCACGCCTTTGAACAGTGGCATCCCGCTGCTGCTGTTGGATCAGTGACCCAACTTGATTTTATCTTAGTACAAACAGGTAAATCATGGCTTTTTCGCCTCAGGCACTTGATTTCTCTAGTTCGATTCAATAAACAATTGTGACATGATTGAATCATACACATTTGGCCGGATGTCCATAGATGGTAAACTCTATCATAAGGATGTCATCATTCTTTTGGATGGCAGAGTGATCAGTCCATGGTGGAGACAGGCAGGCCATCAGCTGTTTCTTTCTGATCTTACGGCGGTGATTGATAACGCACCGGAAATCATCGTGATCGGAACCGGCGATCCGGGCATGATGAAACCCCATAGGGGGTTGGAGGAAGAACTCAAAGGGATGGGGATACAGGCTGTGGTGCTGCCGACCCAGAAAGCGGTCAGGGCATACAATGCCTTTAAAGAGCAGGGTGAGGCTGTTGCGGCTTGCTTCCATCTCACCTGCTGAATGAAAACCAAACATAGGCGTTAACAAAGAATTCCGTCAATCTGCAAAGGAGAGCCAAATTGAAAAAGATGAATTGGGTTGCTTGGGTTATGTTGCTTTGTTTTTTATTACCGGTTCAGGGTGAGGCGGTATCTATCACTCTTTTTGAGGATGATTTCAACGACAACTCCCGGGACATGAAAAAGTGGAACCTGGCCAGTGCATTTTCAGATGGAATCGGCGATTACGTGCATGAAACAGACGGAAAACTGATCATTGCCCAGAATACCACAGATGATGGCGGGAGGGTCATTTCTGCCCCCATAGCCCTTCAAGGCAATGGATTGATCACATTGAGCCGAAGAACCCTGGTCCACTATAATCGTTCAATGCCGAATTTCAGGGGCACCCACATGGTCACCGATGAAAACGGAAATAACATAGCCGGTTTCAGTCATTTTCAATTTGACTATCGCAGCTGGATCGGTTTTGGGATTGTTACTTCAATTGAACCGGCCAGTGTCCTCATAGCGCCTGTATGGGATGAATGGTTTGAGGAAGTGTTGACGCTGGATCCGGTGACAGGTCTGATTACATATACGGCCAACGGAAATACGACTACTTATAGCGGAACGCCTTTCGATGTCACTGCGATCAAACTTGATTTTCATTCATGGGGTTGGCAGACCGGTCACTACACCTATCTGGACTGGGTGAAAGTGGAACAGGAGAGTACACCGTGTCCCACAGTTTCAATTTCCCTGGATGAAACTGTTTCAGGGGTATTGGAATCCAGTTGTGATTCGATGAACAGGTCTGAACGCTATGCCAAGTACTACACGCTTGACATGACCGAAGGCAGTGATGTTCAGATTGACCTTACCTCATCGAGCATGGATACCTATCTGTTTCTGATGGACAGCACCGGCGAGCTGCTTGCCAGTGATGATGACGGTGGTACCGGACTGAATTCACGGATAAATCATTACCTGGAGCCGGGGAGATACACCATTGAAGCAACCACATATAATGTTGAGACCACGGGTAACTTTGAGTTGGTTTGCAAGCCCATGGATCAGCGCTATTACGTGCCGGTGTTCAAACCGGATCCTGCATACTGGTCAGGCCTTGGTATCACCAACCTGAGCAGTACACTGAGCACCAATGTTACAGTAACGGTATACGGGCAGGACGGTACGGTCTTGGCAACTGACGCAAAAACCATTGCCAGCAGGGGGCAGGACTCGTTCCTGGTGGGTACGAGTCTGACCAGTGACGGATGGATAGAGGTGGCGTCAAACTATAAACTGGCCGGGTTGAATTTTTTGGGGCAGTATGAGGGGACAACAAAGAACTCATACCTGGCAGATGTGCCGTTTATTAAAACGCTTTCAACATCTCTGATCATCCCCCATGTGGCCCAAAACGAAAAATGGGATACAACGGTTTTTCTGGCAAACCCCAATGGATCTGCCGCATCTGTCACCCTAACCTATTTCGACAAAAGTGGAACATCGTCAACACCGTATACCGTCACCATTCCGGCAAACGGGAGCAAAGAGATTCCAACCAGCCTCATATCAGGGAGCACATCGATCCGGGGAGGGTCTGTGACGATCAATTCAGACCAGGGCCTGGCAGCATTTGCCATATACAATAATCTGAAAACCGGGAACTACAGCAATGCGGGTATCAATGCCGTTGATATCTCAGATTGATCCGGCACGATCAGTGGCTTGCTGAACAAGGTCAATCACCAGGGCACATTCCAGGCCGAACGGCAGGTACCCTGAATACCCCAGGATTGGCATTTCAAACAGGTGGCAGACCTGCACGTAGGGGATGGTGTACTGCCACCTGGCCAGGCTGTAAAAATTAAACATCTCCCAGAAGATTCCGCAGATCAGTGCGGCAAAAGCATAGGAAACCACCATGGTGTAGTCTCCGCCTTTCACGCCGCCAAAGACATGGGGGTGGTTGCATAAAATCCGGAAACCCAGGAGCAGGAAGAAGGGGCTGATCCATAGGGTGAAAAACAAAGGGTCCGGAAGTATGCCGATCAGGCCCAGGCACAGGAAGGAAATGACCAAAATGCATACTGCTGCGGGCTTTGAATCCAGGCCCTGAATCCTTGGCATATTCTGGAATCCGTTTTTAAACGTGTCATGGGTCATCAGATAGGTTTTCATGCTTTCAACCGCCGGCAGCACGGTTGAGAAGCTCAGGGTGGCCAAAAGAAAATAGGTAACGGCTGGATACTCACTTCCGGTATAATACCAGTTCCCCACGAACCGGTTGAGGTATTCGAACATCCACCAGAACAGGGCACTCACGGCAAACAGCCCTGTGAACCGGATCGGTGAATCAATCATGGGGCATCGCCCGCTGCGCCTGAAGGTCAACGCATTGACACAGACAATCCAGCAGAACCACAAGGGGAAAAAGGTATGGTGCTGAAACGGGGCAAATCCGTGTAACCGGGTCCAGGCAAGGATCCAGAAGAGAACGAGTGCTCCAACAGAACCATATCCCCACCAGGGGAAGCGTCCGGCAGCTGAGGGTGGTTCGATCCGCTTCCATTTCAGGCCCTGTCTTACAAATGGAAGGGTCACCATGAGCACGAAGAGGCAGATGACGATCAACACGGGCCAGGAAAAGGGGGCATGGGAGGTGATTACGGGTTTGGGCGGGAATTCAAGATAGAACGCTGCATCAGATCCGGATACAATGATGCCCAGGAGCGGAAGCGCCAGGATGATTCCCAATGGAAAAATTAAAAGAAAGATGATCATGGCATCACGCGCCTGCCCCTGAAATTTTCAATTATCAATGGTATAGTATTGCATGATTTTATCGCAAACCAGACATGGAGACAACCCGGTAAAGGAAAGGTTGGTAACTAAAATTGAATATCAGAACGATCAGTCAGATGACTCAGTTGAGCGCTTATACGCTCCGGTACTATGAGAAAATCGGTCTTCTGCTTGATATTGAACGAGACAGTAAGGGGCATCGGTATTACAGCCAAAAGGATCTCATATGGATCGAGTTCATCAAACGGCTCAAAGCCACCAATATGCCCCTTAATGAAATCAGGCGGTTTGCAAGGCTCAGGGTCAGGGGGGACAGCACCATTGACGAGCGGGTCAGAATGCTTGAGAAGCATGAGTCCCGTGTGAGAGAGCAGATGGCGGACCTGAAAACCCATCAGCAGAAGATCAAGGAGAAAATAGAGCTGTGTAAAAAGGGCGGGGTGCTCCAGGGATTATAAAAAAAGGCTTGACTTAGAGTTTGCTCTAAGAGGTAGGGAAGCGTCATCGGTTATCGAAACCTTAATATGAACCCCTATCCTTGGAGGAACATGAAATGAACTGGCTGGAAAACATGAACAAAGCAAACGAACGGTTTAAAAGCCAGGTGGATGAAAACCTGCTTCCGGTAAACAGAGAACCCTGTCCATATGCCGTGGTCACATGCATGGATCCGCGGATCAACCTTGAAGCCATAGGCATCGGGCCATTCGCACCCACCGGGCAAATCGATTCCCATGTCCGGGTGATCCGGACCATCGGCGGCTTGCATGACATCCGGTCTCTCATCATCGGGATTCACCTGGCCGGTTTCAAGGAGATCGCCGTTATCATGCATACCGACTGCGGCTGCAGCCTGGCCCTTCAAAAAATCGATACCATCATCAACAATATGATATCGAATTTAACTGGAACACAGTTTGAATCAGTCAAATCCATTGTTGGTGAACCATTTGAAGAAAACCTGGTGGATTGGCTGGGTGCATTTGAAGATCCCTATGCCGCAGTGGTGAATGAGGTCGAGAATATCAAAAAATCCGTGTTCATCCCAAAAAGCCTGATCGTCCACGGGATAGTGTATGATCTGGCCACCGGAGGAATGGATATCGTCATTAATGGGTATGAGAAAGGGTAAGAGATGAATCCTGAACCGTTCGATCTGCCGTTCGGCCATTACCTGCTTAAGGGAGACAGTTACCGGATGGG
>QZLA01000184.1 GCA_004796375.1 Desulfobacteraceae bacterium | reverse complement strand
GCGGCAAATGATATCTTTCGATTCATCTTGACGGCAAGCTTTTCAATGAAATAATCGGCCAGTGCGATCACGTCCTCTATCCTGCTGCGGAGGGGGTAGAGCTTTAGCTGCAGAACATTGAGGCGGTAATACAGGTCGGCCCTGAATTTATTCTCATTCACCAGGTCTTTAAGGGACTTATTGGTGGCGGCAATGATTCTGACATCCACAGGGGTCACACGGTCGCTGCCTAAACGCATGACCTTTTTTTCCTGGAGAACCCTCAAGAGTTTTCCCTGGGTCGTGTATTTCATCTCGGCAATTTCATCAAGGAACAGGGTTCCGCCATGGGCAATTTCAAAAAGTCCGGCTTTTCCTTTTTTCATGGCCCCGGTAAACGCACCGCCCACATAACCGAACAGCTCACTTTCAAGAATCTGTTCCGGCAATGCCGCACAGTTCAATGCCACAAACGGTCCCTCCTTCCTGCTGCTGTCGTTATGAATACTCTGGGCAAACACCTCCTTGCCCGTTCCTGTCTCTCCCTGGATCAGGATGGCAGATTCGGTCCTAGCGTAGTCTTTTGCCAGCGTGATCGAATTTTTAAGTTGGGGGCTTTGGCCGATAATATCCTCAAAATACAGGCTCGCAATATGACCCGTAGCAAAAAGGCGCCGCCTGACCTTGGCTTCCATCTGTTGGAGTTTGGTCACGTCCTGGAAATTTACCGACGCACCGACAATCTGGTTGTTCACCCGGATCGGCACTTTATTGCACACCACCTGCTCACTGTTGATCGTCAATAGCTGGGCAACGTCCTCTTTCCCGGTATCCAGGACACTGTGAAGTTCAAGATCCGGCCAGATATCCTTGATGCTGCGTCCGATTACCAGGGGCGCACTCATCTGGGTAACCCGTTCGGCAACCGGATTGAACAGGGTCACCACCCCTGATGCATCCACAGATATGATCCCATCATAGGCGTAATCCAATACAACCTTGAACAGATTTCCTTTGGCTTTTTCCCGCTGTTTTGCCACGGCAATGTTTTTGGCCTCCTGGGCGGCCTGCTGAAGACTTTCCGTGCTGTTTTCGATGACAGCAAACGGGATCCCATACCGGTTTGCTGCTTGTCCGGTCACCGCTCCACCAACGATGATATCTGCACCATCAGCAATGGCGTCCTTCACTCGGGGTTCTACATCACTCGTCTGTTTGAGCGGATAAAACCGTATGGCTGTGCTCAGCATGGCCCCAAACCGGTCAAGCCCGGAAATCATCGGTGAAAATGCAATAACCCCGATGCTTTTGCCTAGGAGGCTCGCTCTTTCGATGGTTTGGAAAACATCCAGTACGGTAAAAGGGATCTTGACAACAGACAGTTCGGGGTTACTCTGCTGGATTAAAAATGCCGTCCGTCCTCGGCTGATAATGATTTCGTAGCCGTTTTCAAACAATTCAGCTGCTTTTACCACACCCTGCTCCATCAAGCCGACTTCAAGACGGATATCCTGATGTTCATCACCGAACGCATGGCGGGTTTGATCGATAAGTGACGCGTCAGTCAGAATGCAGGCAATTTTTATCATGGCACACCCCCCAGTTGAAACAGTTTTAAACGTATTGAAACAATTTTGCAACATAAACCTGGACATCACTCAAGCCACAACCCCAACATATTCAATTTATTTACTATTTATACAATGGCACAAAAATCGCATTTTATTTTCAGAATTGTCGGTTTGCAGTACCATTAACCCATTATTATTTAGGAGGAGTAGAATGAAAGGACTTAAGTTAAACACGATTTTAACCCTGGTTCTTGTTACGGTTTTAACCATTGCAGTTGGTATTCCGGGGGCGGCCTTTGCCGGATTTCCTGAAAAGCCAATCACCTACACCATCCCTTTTAATCCCGGAGGTGAATCGGACATCACAGCACGCCTTCAGGAGCCCGAACTGGAAAAGTACCTTGGTGTGGCCGTCAATGTCACACACAAACCCGGCGGTGGCGGCGCTGTAGCATGGAGCGATTTCCAGAGGACAGCCAAACCCGACGGATACAGTGTTGTGGGCTGCAATATCCCCCATATCATCGGCCAGCCGATGATCCGCAAAGAGGCGGGATACAAAACGGACGGATTTAAAGTTGTCATGTGGTTCCACTTTACCCCCAACGCCCTGGTGGTCAGCAAAGACAGTGAGTTCAAAACCCTGGATGATTTCATCAAATTTGCCAAGAAAAAACCCTTTGTCGGTACTGTGGGCGGAAGCGGTACATACAGCGCGAATCATCTTGAAACACTCAGGCTCATGAAAAAAGCGGGCGTGGATCTGACTTATGTCCCTTACACCGGGACCGGCCCCGTCATTCCTGCACTGATGGGCGGGCATATCAAAGCCGCCATGAGCTACTCTCCGGTAAGTGTTAATTACAAGGACAAATTCCGGACACTTGCCGTTGCATCTGAAGAGCGTGTTCCTGCAATGCCTGACGTACCTACCTTCAAGGAGCTGGGTTATGATATCGTGGGCGGTGCGTTCCGCGGTGTTGCGGTTCCGTTAGGCACCCCCCAGGACGTGGTTGATAAACTGGCCCAGGCCTATACCGAAGCGAACAAAAAAATCAGCAAAAAACAGCTGGACCTTGGTTTTGTCATGAAATATGCAACAGGTGATGATGCCGTGGCACTGGTTGACACCATGCGTAAAGCCTATGGTGACGTGCTGAGCGACATCAAGAAAAAGAAATAGTACCACCTGTAACATTCAGGATCTCCCGCTGCCGGCCATGTGAATGGGGCACAATCGTTTACCCCGGCGGCGGGATTCTGGAAACCATTAACTCGGAAGGTCTTTAGCCAAAATGCTTTTAGAAACATTTCTCATGCTTCTTGATCCGGTGATCATCCTATCCATTTTTGCGGGTGTTTCAGCCGGATTATTTGTAGGCGCCATGCCGGGGTTGACGGCCACTATGGCACTGGCCGTGCTGCTTCCCTTCACCTTCACGCTGCCGCCGCTTCACGGCCTTGTTGCCTTGGGCGCCGTTTACATGGGAGCGATTTACGGCGGGTCATTTGCCGCCATCCTGGTGAACACCCCGGGTACACCCTCTTCCATTGCCACCGCCTTTGAGGGATATCCCATGTCCAAGAAAGGCAGGGCCCTGGAAGCGCTCAGTATCGCAACCGTTGCCTCTGCCGTGGGCGGCATTGCCGGCAGTCTTTTTCTGCTGCTTCTATCTCCCCCGCTGGCGAAACTGTCACTTCGCTTTGGACCTGCCGAATATTTCTGGGTGGCGGTTCTTGGCTTAACCCTGATTGCCAGCCTCTCAGAAGGATCAGCAATGAAGGGGATGCTGGGCGGCGCATTGGGAATGGTCATCGGCACCATGGGGGTTGCGCCCATTGGGGGTGAAACGCGGTTTACCTTTGGACTGCCGGTACTTCAGGGCGGTGTGGCCATGATTGTCGCCCTGATCGGCCTTTTTGTTCTGCCGGAGCTTTTCAATATGGCCGCCAAAGGCAGGACTGCACTCAGCGCAGTGGAAGTCAATTCAAGGGCTAAAAGTTCATTCTGGCAGGCAACCAAGACGGTTTTCTCGATGCCCGGCAACCTCATCCGCTCCTGCATTATCGGAGAAATCGTGGCAATTATCCCGGGTGCAGGGGGGAATGTTGCCAACCTGGTCGCCTACAATGAGGCCAAAAGAGCCTCAAAACATCCTGAAAAATACGGTACCGGTGTCGAAGAGGGTCTGGTCGCCACAGAGTCAAGCAATAATGTTACGGTGGCCGGAAGCATGGTCCCCCTGTTGACCCTGGGCATACCCGGGGCGCCTCCGGATGCAGTAATTCTCGGCGTGATGATGCTCCATGGCTTGAGACCGGGTATTGAACTGTTTACCACCAGCGGCCAGTTAACCTATGGATTTATCATCTCGATGGGTCTTGCTGCCATCGCCATGGTTCCCGTGGGCCTTTTGGGCGGCCGGTTGATCTATAAAGTCATTTTCAGGACACCGGTTTACTTTCTTGTCCCCACCATTGCCATGGCCACCATGCTGGGAACCTATGCGGTGCGGAACAGTCACACCGACGTGATCATCATGCTGATCCTCGGAACTGCAGGGTACCTGTTCAAGCAGATCGGCATTGCCCCGGCCCCGATTGTACTGGGTCTGATTCTTGGAAATATCGCTGAAATGGGATTTGTGCAGACCATGCTCAGCGGACAGGCATCCCAATACCCGTTTTTAAAACTGTTTGAAAACAGCCTGTCCCATATCCTTATTGCCATGATTTTGTTTTCAGCGGCATGGCCGTATCTTTCGGCATTAAAGAGACGGTTCAAGCAACGGTCAAAAACCGCCATGGAGGATACACATGAATAGAGAAATCAATACCGGAATAGCAAGCGGCACCATCGGTCTGCTGCTGACGGCTGTGTTTTTCTTCGCTCTTGAGGACATCTCCTGGATGAGCATCCTGTTTCCCAAGACCGTGGTCTATATCATGGGCATCATATCCATTACCCTGCTTGTCCTGGGTTTTGTGAAGCCGTCCAGGGACCAGATCTTCAGTGCCGGATCAAATATAAGATGGATGGTGACGGGTGCCCTTTTCTTCCTTTGGGTGCTTTTCATGCCAGTCCTTGGTTTTTTTGTCAGTACCGTGGTATTCATGACCGTTATCGTTGTTTACCTGGCCCGGGCTCGGACACAAGTGACAATAAAAAAGGTCATGGTTTGGCTGCCCATCGTGATCGCGGAAGTCAGTTTCTTTTATCTTGTTTTCACAAAAGTTCTTTATGTACCGCTACCCAAGGGAATGTTTTTTTAAAGGATGAAAGCAACACCCGCGTGTCATTTTCAAGAGAGGACTCAACATGCATGCCATAGAAAAAATCATGGCCAGAGCTGCCGGTGAAAAAGAGGTGACAACAGGCCAGATCGTGAACTGCCGAATCGATATTGCCGGCATCAACGACCTTTACCTCCAGACCGTCCGCTCGTTTGAAGAGATGGGCGGCATCAAAGTGGCTGCCCCGGACAGGGTGATTGTCTTTTTTGATCATTATGCACCGGCATCCACCATTATACAGGCAGAAAACCATAAGCACTTCAGGACATTCTGCAGTCAACAGGGTATTGAACAGCTGTGTGATGTCAACTGCGGGGTCTGTCACCAGGTGCTGGCTGACAGGGGAATGAGCGGCCCGGGGAAGATCATGGTGGTTACCGATTCCCATACCACGACCCACGGGGCGTTCGGCGCATTCGGGACCGGCGTCGGCGCCACAGATATGGGTGTGATTCTTAGCACGGGAAGTCTCTGGTTCAGGGTGCCGGAAATCATCCGGATCAACCTTGAAGGAGAACTTGGCCCGGGCGTGTCTGCAAAGGACTTGATCCTTCACATTATCGGAAAGCTCGGGGCAGACCATGCCGTATACAAGGCCGTTGAATTCTGCGGCCCCTTGTTAAAACGACTCTCCATCTCCGAGCGCATGGCACTGTGCAACATGACCACTGAAATGGGAGCCAAAACCAGCTATATTCAACCGGATGACATCACCTTTGATTTTCTTCGAGAAAAGGGTGTGGAAAAATTTGAAACCTTTTTTACGGACCCGGACTTCTCCTATGCCGGGGAATACAATTTTAATGCAACCGGTCTTACCCCGCGGGTGGCCGCCCCCCACAGCGTAGACAATGTTTTCCCCTTGGAAGATTATGCCGGAACACGGATTGACCAGGCCTATCTTGGGACATGCACCGGCGGGCGGGTAGAGGATATCGCCAGTGCGGCAAAGGTTCTGGGCGGCAGGAAGGTTCACCCCGAGGTTCGCTTCCTGGTTGTACCGGCCTCAAAAGATGTGCTCTTGGAAGCCATGGCCATGGGACATATCCAGACACTGGTCCAGGCCGGGGCCACCCTTGTCAGCCCGGGTTGCGCCGCCTGCCTGGGCACCCACCAGGGAATGCTGACAGATAGTGAAGTCTGCATCACCTCTGCCAACCGCAATTTCCCCGGGCGCATGGGGGATACCGGGGCAAAGATATTTCTCAGTTCACCGGCCAGTGTTGCTGCAGCTGCGGTGGCCGGGGAGATTGTTGACCCTTCACCCTACTTTGTTACTGGGAGGCCTTTGTGATGGAGACCCAATTTATTGGCCGGGCGTTTACCTTTGGTAAAAATATTGATACCGACCAAATTTACCCCGGTCGTTTTGTTGAATTGACCCGGGAAAAGGATATTGCCCGCCATGCCATGGAGGGTGCTGATCCTGAGTTTGTGAAGCAGTTCAAGGCGGGCGACATCATTGTCGCATCAACCAATTTCGGATGCGGGTCCAGCAGGGAGCATGCAGCCATCACACTCAAAGCGGTGGGCACGGCCTGCATTATCGCTGAATCGTTCGGCCGGATCTTTTACCGGAATGCCGTTAACCTGGGACTCCCGGTTCTGGTCTGTCCGGGTGTCAGCCAGCACATCGATAAAGGAGATGAGTTGAGCGTCAACATCGAAACCGGACTGATCAAGGATTTGACCACCGGAAAAGACCTTCATGCCCAGCCACTCACAGGTTATCCCCTCAAGATCCTATCTGCCGGTGGAATCAAAACGCTGATCAGGGAAAAAAGAACGCAAAGACACTGACTCTCGCTTAAATACTATTGAATATTTTTTCCACAAGGAGAAATTAATGCAAGATGAAAAGACACAAGCCGTGCGGACCATGACGGACATTGTGGCCAAATTCACAGGATATATCGGCAAACGCCTCCCCGATGATGTCATGGAAAAACTGGGCCAACTCAGGGCTGCAGAAACGACCCCACTTGCCAAAGTGGTCTATGATTCCATGTTTGACAATCTGGCAAAGGCCGATGAATTGGATCGCCCCTGCTGCCAGGATACCGGTGTGATCCAGTACTTTGTTAATGCAGGCGCTGATTTTCCGTTGCTGTCAGATGTCCGGACCATTCTTGATGAAGCTGTGCGGCAGGCCACCCGGGAAGCACCCTTGAGACACAATGCCGTGGAAGTATTTGTGGAAAAAAATACCGGTGACAATACCGGTGACAGAATTCCGTGGATTGACTGGGAAATCATTCCCAATGATGATTCGATCACCATAGAGGTCTACATGGCCGGCGGCGGATGCAGCCTACCCGGCCAGGGCAGGACCCTGATGCCGGCTGCCGGGTATGAGGGGGTGACCGGATTTGTTTTTGATGTAATATCCTCTTATGGTGTGAATGCCTGTCCGCCGCTGCTGGTAGGCATCGGTATCGGCGGTTCCATTGATGTGGCTGCCAGGTTGTCTAAAAAAGCACTCTTCCGCCCCATCGGCTCACGTAATCCCGATCCACACGGTGCACAAATGGAAGAGTTGATTGAAAAAGGCCTCAATGATTTGGGAATCGGTCCCCAGGGACTGTCCGGCCAGAATTCTGTCATGGGGGTTCATATTGAAAAAGCCGCCCGCCATCCGTCCACCATCAGTGTGGCCGTGAACGTCGGCTGCTGGGCCCACCGCCGGGGCACCATCCGTATCAACAGTGACCTGAGCTATGAGATTCTTTCCCATAAGGAGGCATCAATATGAAGAACGTGTTAACCACCCCGATCCAGGATGAGGACATCGAGCAGCTGACCGCTGGGGACATCGTATTTCTCGATGGATACCTGGTCACCTGCCGGGATATGGCCCACCGCCGCCTCATCGATCTTGGCAGAAAGCTCCCAGTGGACCTGGAGGGCCTTGCCATCCTCCATGCCGGCCCCATTGTCACCCAGGCGGATGACGGCTGGAACATGATTTCCATCGGTCCGACCACCTCCATGCGCATGGAGGTCCACGAGCAGGAGTTCATCAGGCAGACCGGAACCAAACTGGTCATCGGCAAAGGCGGGATGGGCCCGAACACTGTTGAAGGCTGCACCAAATACAAGGCCGCCCATGCGGTTTTCCCGGGCGGTTGCGCCGTACTGGCTGCCAGCCAGGTTGAGAAGATCGAAAAGGTGGAATGGCTTGACTTGGGTATGCCCGAAGCACTGTGGGTCTGCCGGGTAAAAAATTTTGGTCCATTGATCATTACCATCGATACCAAGGGCAACAACCTTTTTGAACAAAACAAGGAAGAGTTCAACACCAGAAAAGTGCCTGCAGTTGAGGAGATTTCAAAGCAGGTCAAGTATATCAAATAACCCTCCTGTGCGGCGCCGGGTAACCCACGGGACTGATTAAGGGGCATGGCTATGATCAGAATACCATTTAATGAGGTCTGCCAGGAACTCACTCGAATTCTGAAATCCCTGGAGTTTGACGGCAGTAAAGCAGAGAAATGTGCTGAAATATTCACCCAGAACACCTGTGACGGTGTTGCCTCACACGGATTAAACCGCTTTCCTCGATTTGTTCAATCCGTCAAGTCAGGCCGTGTCGATATCAATGCTGAGGCTGAACGTGCTGGGTCTATGGGTGCATTGGAGCAGTGGAACGGACACAAGGGAATCGGGCCCCTGAACGCTGTCAAATCCATGAACCGTGCCATTGAGCTGTCACGCAAATATGGCATCGGGTGTGTGGGTCTGAGCAACACGAATCACTGGCTTCGGGCCGGAACTTATGGATTAATGGCGGCCAAGGCCGGATGTATCGGCATCTGCTGGACAAATACAAGGGCACTCATGCCGCCATGGGGTTCATCGGAAAAAAAGATCGGGAACAACCCAATGGTGATGTGTGTCCCCCAGGGCAGGAATCCGGTGCTCCTGGATATGGCCATGAGCCAGTTCTCCAATGGCAAGCTTGAAGTACTGCAGCGGCGGGGGGAGCAGCTGCCCATTGCCGGCGGATATGATGACGCGGGTGAACTCACAACCGACCCCGGCGCCATCCTGAAGTCACGCAGAGCACTTCCCATCGGCTATTGGAAAGGATCCGGGCTGGCTACCCTGCTTGATTTGACGGCCTCCCTTATCGCAAATGGACAATCCACCCGTG
>QZLA01000398.1 GCA_004796375.1 Desulfobacteraceae bacterium | reverse complement strand
GCCAGGATTGGATCAGGTCCGGGATGAAATATATCCCGGGCTCAACCGTCATGACCATACCGGTTTCCAGTGGCCTGGCAAATCTCAGGTTGGACAGTCCAAACTGTTGATCCCGTTTGAACTCAGAATTATACCCGACAAAGTCCTCACCCAGGCTTTCAAGGTCATGAATCTCAAGCCCCAGGGGGTGCCCGATACCATGGGGGAAGAACAGGGCATGGGCTCCCTGTTCCACTGAGTCCGTCAATGGGCCTTTCATCAGTCCCATCTGTTGAAGGCCGTCTGTGACGACCGAGGCGGCATGCAGATGAATATCCCTGAAAGGCACACCCGGTGCCATCTTTTCTATGGCCGACTCATTGGCACGGAGTACAATCTGATAGATCTCCTTTTGCATGTCTGAGAAGCGCTTGGCCACGGGAAAGGATCGGGTGACATCGCTGGTATATCCCATGGCGGATTCCACACCGGCATCCATGACCACCAGGTCGCCTGCGGCCATTTTTCGATTATGGGTGTGACCGTGCAGCCGCTCGCCCCGGGTGGTGAAGATAAAATTATGTGCAGGACGGCTGTTCCGGCTCATTGCCAGCCCCTCTGCCCAGGCGATCACTTCATACTCAAACAGGTCGGGTTCTGTCAGTTCCATGGCCAGGTCAAACATCTCTTTGGTGACACTGACGGCGGTTTCAAGTTCCCGGACCTCCTCCTCGGATTTGACCAGGCGCTGCTGAACCACGGCATGGATCAGTTCGCGAGATGCACTCGAATTGATGTCCTGGCGGGGAATGCCGGTCAATGCTTCCAGGTTCAGGAGGGTGTCGGTGCGGTATGGGGGAAGGTAGTGCACCGGTTGGGCCCGTCTGTCTGCCGCGTCAAGTATCGGTTTGAGCTGGTCAGAAGGGAGGGCTTCATGGGCACCGCATTGTCCGGCCCACTCCTCCATGGACACCTGGGGGCCCATCCACATGATGTCATCAACCGTGAAATCGTTTCCCAGGATCAACTCCCGGTCATCATCGATATCAATGACGGCTGACAGACCCGGAAAATCAAGGCCCCAGTAATACAGAAAAGAGGCATCCTGGTGGAACCGGTACGCATTGGCCCTGAATTTCATGGGCAATTCATTATTCCCTATAAAAAGGATCAGGCCTGAGCCGACCTGCTCTTTTAATTTACGGCGTCTTTGAATATAGGTATCTGAACTGAACAACACATCTCTCCTTACAGCACGGGTGCTCCGCCCTTAAACACCTGATGGATATGTTTGGGTTCTGCCAGGGTCCGGATATTTTCCACGGGATCCCTGTCCAGAACGATAAAGTCGGCCAGTTTTCCAGGTTCAAGGGTGCCGACCCGGTCTGCCATCTGGATCGCCTCTGCAGCAACTCGGGTGGATGCCTGAATGGCCGTCATGGGACTTAAGATCTCCTTTTCCACCAGGTAAACAATTTCAGCCGCATTGTTGCCATGATAGTTATAATTGGTACCGGCATCGGTTCCCATGGCAATGGGAACACCTGCTTTGACCGCCTGCTTGACGATATCGATATAGTCATCCTGCATGCGGGAGCTTTTTTCAATCATAAATTCAGGGACCGTATCGATATGGGCCATGAACAGGTCATGGAGACTCATGGTGGGTACAAGATACGTTCCGGCGGCGGCCATGGATTCTATTGCGCGTTCATCAGCCATGGTGCCGTGCTCGATGGTACGGACCCCGGCATTGACGGCATTGATGATGCCGTCTGCACCATGGGCGTGTGCTGCCGTGTGTTTCCCGAGCTTAAGGCCTTCCTCTACGACGGCCCGGATCTCATCCTCGTTGAGCTGGGCCGCACCCGGCACCCCTCCCGGGTTCATGACCGCTCCCGTGGCCATTAGCTTCAGGCAGTCTGCACCCTCCTTGAGCTGCTCCCTGGCGGCTTTCCTGCAATCATCCACACCATCGGCCACACGATACATGCCGTCGAAATATTCCGTACCGGAACAGGTCATGGAGATGATTTTGCCGCTGGTACAGATCCTGGGGCCTTTGAAGTATCCGGCTTCAATTCCTGCTTTAACCGCGAAATCAATGTGGTTGACCGTTCCCACATTCCGTATGGTGGTAAAACCGGCGCAAAGGGTGTCTGACATCAGTTTTGCGGATCTCAGGGTCCTGAGCTTATCCTCTACCAGATTTTCCTGAAAGGTATCCCCGAATCCGTAAAGATCCATATGGATATGGCAGTCGATCAAGCCGGGGATGATCCAGTGTCCGTCAAGATCGACTACCTCATGCTCATTTCTGTCCTGCCAGTCCTTTGAAGGGCCGGCATAAAGGATGGTTTCATTATCGACAACCAGCACGGCATCAGGGATGGCCTGATCGGTTGCACCGGTGATCAACGTCGCATTTTTATAAATAACTGTCATATGAAAACTCCATAAAAAGGGTTGAATCGGATCAGGTCGTGTCTGCCTTAACCAGTTCACTCGCGGGAATTTTAAATTTGAACACATCACTGCGGTAATGGCAAAGTGACACACTAAAAGGGATGCCGTTCTCCCGGTGGGACACCCACTCCAGATAAATACAGGGAATGGGGTAGGTGATGTTGAAAAGCGCCATCTCCTCCTTGCCGGCAACTGCTGCACTGATGTACTGGGTCACTTG
>QZLA01000324.1 GCA_004796375.1 Desulfobacteraceae bacterium | reverse complement strand
TCACCATCGTGTGTAAACTGGTGTTTCGACGCCTGCAGGCAAAGGCCCATGTCCTGGATGACGCTGCCTTGGACCTTGGTCTTCAAAAGCAGATCAAAAGGATGTCACTTCTGGCCATATTTCTGTTCAGCAGTGATCTGTATCTGTTCCGCCTGACCCTGCTGTTTTCAGGAACGGAATTCCTCGTCCGGTTTCCTACGTTTGAGGCACTTATTTTTCTTGCTTTTTTCATCCTCCATCTAGTGATCGTATGGGCATTCGCCTGGGAGGTCCAGGACAGGATCATGCCCCATACCCTTTCCAGGCGTGACTACATCCGGTCCAATCTGTCTATCTCATTGCCGGCCATCCTGCCCTGGTTTATCATCTCCATTTTGGCCGACCTGATTCCTTTTCTTCCCTTTGAGGCGGTAAGAGTATTCCTGCTCAGCCCCCAGGGAGAGATCCTGTTCATCCTGGGCCTGCTCACCCCCATCGCGATCCTGGCACCGGTCATGATCGCACGGTTCTGGCGCTGCAAGCCCCTGAGTGATTCTCCGGAACGGTCGATCATCGAGAACGTGTGTCAAAAAGCCGGACTCAAATATAAAAGTATTCTCCAGTGGGATCTGTTCGGCGGCGGAATGATTACCGCCGGCGTTATGGGATTGATTGCCCGCTTCCGCTATATCCTGGTCACCCCGGCCATGGTGCGGGTCCTCAATCCAAAAGAGATCGAGGCGGTCATCCTCCACGAGATCGGCCATGTCCAGAAGCGGCACATGCTGTTTTACCTGCTATTTTTCATCGGGTTCATGCTCGTCATTTACTTTTTGACAGATCCCATGATCCTTCTTTTGTACCTTGCCTGGCCCATTTTTCAGGCTGCAGCGTTTATCGGAATCAGCAAAGCTGAATTCGCTCCGGTACTGTTCAGTGGCATCCTTATCCTGATGTTTATCCTCTATTTCAGGTACCTGTTCGGATTTTTCATGCGGAATTTCGAGCGCCAGGCAGATATTCATGTGTTTTCATTTATGGACAACGCCATCCCCCTGATCACCACCTTTCACAAAATCGCCGCCTTCAGCCGGCAGTCCCCGGACAAACCCTCCTGGCACCATTTCAGCATCAGCGAGCGGGTGGCCTTTTTAAAGCGCTGCCACTTCAACCCGCGGCTGATCGACACCCACCACAAAAAAATAAGGTATTTTTTGGGTATTTATGTCATGGTGATGATACTGGCCTGCTTTTGCGGATATGCCATCAGTTACGGCTGGGCCAAGGATGGATTTGAAGGGTTTGTCACCCAGCAGCTGATCAAGCATGAGCTGAAAATCAATCCGGAAAACTCAGACCTGTATGTCCTTGTAGGGGATTACTATTATGGACTCAAAAAGCACAAAAAAGCGATTGAAGCCTATGAAAACGTGCTCAGGATCGATCCTGAAAACGTTCACGCCCTGAATAACCTGTCCTGGCTGTTGTCCACCTGTCCGGATACCGAGCTGATCGACCCGTCCCGCGCCCTGGATCTGGCACAGCGGGCGGTCAAGATTGAGCCGCTTCCCCATATTCTGGATACCCATGCTCAGGCCTGCTTTCTGAACCGGGATTTTCAATGCGCCATGGATATGGCAATGGCGGCCCTTGAAAAGGCGACAGACAAGCAAAGTTATTATAGGGATCAGCTCGACCGCTTTAAACGTGCGTATGATGCCACGCTGAACTGACCCAGAGCAACCGATCCATGCTGGGTATCGTTAATCCATGCGGGATAGGTTTTAGACATCAAGGACCCAGGCTGCCTGGCTTTTATCCAATCACAGCCGGATCAGAAACCAACGGGTAAAAATGCCATCCCGGCCATCTGGACCACTTCCCGGATCACCCGGTTGGTCCTGCCGGAGACGACCAGGGCCATGGTATCCTGGTGGGCAATCAGCTTACCGAAAATGCGCTCAAAGCTCAGGTTTGGGACCGGATCGTCGAAACTGTCGGTGAGAAGCAGTGGTTGGCCCTGGGTATCCTTTCTGACCTTCAAACGCCAGACAAGGATTTCGATATTACGGGCGGAATTATACAGGTACTGGTTATTGAGATAATCCGGGATAAAGAGTTCGCACTTGTCATTGTAGGATTTAAGGACCATGGTATACAACCCGTACATGACGGCAAACACGCGATCTCCGTCAAACATGGGATCAAGACCCTTGAGAATGGCATCCGGTCCCCGCGTATGGTTGATTTCAGGATATGAGGGGGGTGCCGGGCATTGGAAGATCTGCTGGATGCGGATCTCAATGGTCTGGCCCGGGATTTTCCGAAGCTGGGCAGGATTTCTCTTGTACAGTTTCCGGGTCAGTTCCCGGGTTAAACCGGTGACCTGCCTGAGATGAATCTCTGAAATCTGATCGACATCGGTCTTGGCAATGCTTCTGATGTCAAAGACCGGGTCAGTGGAACACCCAAAAAGGCCTGCCGCAAGTAAGACGGTCATGACAAGCCTTGTCAAGGAATCCCAAGCAGGCATGGTCCGATCTATTCGCTTTTCTTACAGCACTCCTGGGTACAGGATTTCTGGCAGTCAATGGAAACCGGTGTGTCCATGATAGCAGTGCCGCCCTTATACTCCTTGAGCCCTTTGTGCATGGTTTTAACGGCAAGCTGGATGCAATGGTGTTTTTTCTCAGGCACATTCTCAAGGGATTTGAATACGTCACCGTCATTGATTTTCAGTGCATCTTCCACACTCTGGCCTTTGACCAGGTCAACCATTGCCATGGCAGAGGATATGGCCCCGGCACACCCAACGATTTCGTACCGGGTATCCTGGATGATATTATCCTCGATCTTGAGATATACCTTCATGGTGTCACCGCATGATCCGACATTCTCAGAAATGTGATCTGCGTTGTCAATAGATCCCATGTATGGCTTTTCAAGATAGTATTTGATGGCGGAATCGCCGTAACCTGCTTCAGAGAGCATTTTATATTCGGAGTTAAGCGTTGAAATGTCTGCTGCCACTGTACCTTTCCTTATTGTATAACCCTGTTAATAAACAATCACTATTCTTAAAACATATTCGGACTTTAAAATAATAAATTTCCACGGGATGTCAAGAAAAGAGCGCAAAATAAAAAAGGCCCTGGCAATCGTATATGATTACCAGGGCCTTTTGAAGAATAACCCGGCAGCGTCCTACTCTCCCACACAGTCTCCCATGCAGTACCATCGGCGCTAAAGCGCTTAACTTCCGTGTTCGGGATGGATACGGGTGTGGCCGCTTTGCCCTTGCTACCGGATTAATAT
>QZLA01000175.1 GCA_004796375.1 Desulfobacteraceae bacterium | reverse complement strand
GCACCGGGTTTGCGTACATTTCTTAACACAGGCCTACAAATCCCCAACAGACAAATGGTTTCAGCCGTGCTAAACCTGTTTGCGTAAGGGATAACCATCATAGATCTTTGGGGAGAACTGGGTATTGAAATTGGAAGCGACCCGAAAAGCAAATCGGATTGAAGGGTATGATATGGCCCGGGGCATTGCGGTCCTGGGTATGCTGGTGATGAACTTCAAGCTCGTGATGCTGTCAAGCCACGCGCCTGCAAAAGGGTTTTGGGGACTGATCCTGCAGGGTATGGAGGGGCGATTTGCGGTGCTGTTCATCATCCTGGCAGGCATCGGCGTCAGCCTGATGACCCGGCGGGCAAGGGCCGCAAAGGACCCGGCACTGATTCGACAGAAGCAGAAAACACTGGGCGTCAGGGCAATATTTCTCCTGGTTGTCGGGCTGCTTTTCCTTCCGGTGTGGGAAGCGGATATTCTTCACTACTACGGCATTTTTATGACGCTGGCCGCGATGGTGCTCCATTGGCCTGACCACCGGCTCAAGGCAATGATCATCACCTTTGTTCTGATGTTCAACCTGATGTTCCTCCTGTTTGACTGGGGGGCGGGCTGGGATTTTACAACCCTGTCCTATCACGGACTTTGGACCCTGAATGGTTTCATCCGGCATACCCTGTTCAATGGATTTCACCCGGTCTTTCCCTGGTTTGCCTTTTTTCTGTTCGGCATGGTTGTCGGCCGGCAGGACCTTTCTGCAAAAAACATCCGGATACGTGCCCTTTGGGTCTCCAGTCTGGTTTTCTGTATCTGCGAGGCCGTCTCCTATGGGGTACCGGCGTTGATTCAGCAGGGGCAAATCAAGACCGTTGTTTGGTTCTTCAGCACCCTGTCCTTTCCCCCCTTTCCGCTGTTTATCATTTCCGGGTGCAGTTCAGGTTTGATGGTGATCATGATATGCATCATGATCGCGGAAAAGGCCCCACAGTGGTTTACAAGGCCATGGGTGTGTACCGGGCAGATGGTGCTTACCCACTATATGGCCCATATCATCCTGGGCATGGGCCTGCTGGAAGGGTTGGATATGCTGTATCACCAACCCCTCTCTTTTGCGGTTGTCAGTGCGGTTGTCTATTTTGTCCTGTCCATGATCTTTTCCGTTTTCTGGTTGGGAAAATTTCAAAAAGGACCGCTGGAGATGCTTATGCGGAGAATATCGGGGTAGCCGGATATTTTCCGAGTCCCTCTCTATTGTGTGGGCGCCTTTCCCGCCGCAATGGCGGCTGTCAGGAATTTTCTGATCCGTTCAATCTGAAAGGGGATATCCTCTTTCCTGATGAGATCCCCATGCCCCGGAACAATGAGTACCGGGTCTTTGTTTTCAATGATATCCAGCGAGTGAAGCCAGGTGTTCCAATCAGGCACCTCTCCGGCCTCGAGGTTGGGGATGTAATGGGTTACCATGGCGTCTCCGGTATACATTACCCGGTCATCCGGAACATAGTAGGACAGGTTGGCCGGTGTATGGCCCGGGGTGCCCACCACCTCTACCTCCGTGCCGCCAAGGTCAAACCGGTCTCCTGCCGAAACCGCCTGGTTCGGGTTGACAATCCGGGTGTTCAGGTAAAAGGCATCCGCCTCCTTTGCATCTTTCCGGCAGCGGTTTTCAATGGCCTGGTTCATTTCCTCTTTGGCCAGGTCAATGAGGTCAGCAGGACGCTTCACATCTTTGTGGGAGAAGATATCGATCCCCTGCTCTTTAAAAAAACAATTGCCCCCGATATGGTCAAAGTGGGGCTCGGTAACGGCAACCATGAGATCGTTGTCCGGTCTGGTGTGGTGTGCATATCCGTGAATGGTCCGGGCGGACAGCCAGGTCATTCCGGCATCGATGATGAGTGTTTTGGCGTTTCCGGTGATAAATCCTGAAACAGCCACCCAGTGCTCAGGGCCTGAAAGCCCGGAGATCATATAGCAGCGATCCGATATTTTCATCCTCTGTCCTATCCTTTTGTTTATCTGTTTCGATTTTGAAAAATATGGTGGTTTTGTTGTTGATAATTTCTGATACCATAAATTATCGGGGCAATTATTTCAATTTTTTTATTGTTATGGTAGGCTGTCATCTATATTGAAAACGATGATGAGAATATCCTTTTGTGTGTGATAACAAACCATACCGGCGGCGTTATTCCCGTTTAAGAAAGAGTGTATATACCCTGGTTCTGCTGTATGCCACCCTTTTTGCTTTTTTCCCCACTTGTTCTGCCTGGGCGGATTCCACAAACAGTATCAGTGATACCCGGCCATTGACCGTTGCCTACTGCGAGTACATGCCATTCTACTTTAAAGGCCTGAACGGGCAGCCCCGGGGCATTCTGGTCGATATCTGGGAGCGGTGGTCTGACAAAACCGCCGTACCGGTGGAATTCAAGCTTTTGACCTGGGAAGAGGCAATGGAGACAACCGCCTCGGGCAGGGTCGATATCAATGCGCTGATGTACAGGAGCCCAGAGCGGGAGCAGCAGTATATCTTTTCAAACCCAATACTGAACCTGAGCACCTATATCTATGTACACAAGAACGTTTGGAAAAGGGTTCCAGCAGGAGGCATCCGCAGTATCGAAGATATCAGGGAATTCTCGGTCGGGGTGGTGGCAAAAGACTATTCCCGGACCTTTTTAAACCAGCAGATCCCCGGGCTTGAACCAAAGGTATACAAGGATCATGAAACCCTGGTAAAAGCAGCCTTAGAGGGTCAGGTGGATGTGTTTTTGATGGAAGGTCCGGTGGCATCCACCTATATGGCCATGCACAACAGTTCCGGAATGGTTGAGCCCCTGAAGGATCCCATCTATACCAAACCGCTTTCCGCCGGTGTGGGTGCGGGGAACCCTGGGCTGATCCGGTTGGTGAACAAAGGGCTTTCCATGATTCCGCCCGAAGAGATCCAGGAAATCATCCAAAGCTGGACGGGAAATGCCCGCCCCTCTGTATACCCGCCCTATGCCGACACCGTGACCATCGCGGCCAGTATTGACAATATGCCTTTTCATTTTGCCGATGATACCGGCCGGGCAGTCGGGTATTTTATTGATCTGTGGAGACTCTGGTCCGAGAAAACAGGGATTGAGGTTCGGTTTGTTACCGCTCCCTGGGCTGAAAGTCTTTCCATGGTGAAATCCGGCAGGGCGGATATCCACGCCGGCTGTTTTTTTTCAGTTCAAAGAGATACGTTTCTCGACTATGCAGGGGTTCTCAGTGATTGTGAAACCCACTTCTTTTTTCATGATTCCATTTTCGGTCTGAAAAACCTTGAAGATCTCAAAGGATTCCAGATCGGCATTCTTGACCAGGATTATGCATTGGAGTTTGTCACCCGGGAACTTCCTGATGCGGCCATAAGAAAATATAACAGCCACAAGGACCTGTTTGACGGGATCGCGCGCGGTGATGTCCGGGTGTTTATCTGTGATACCCCGACAGCGCTGTATTTTCTTGAAAAAATGAACCTGTTGTCCCGTTTCAGGTATCATGCGGCACACCCGCTGTACCGCAAACCCTTCTACTCGGCAGTCAGAGAAGGAAACACCATACTGGTGGAGCAGGTCAATAAAGGGCTGGAAATGATTTCAACCGCAGAAAGGGCGGCCATCGAGCGAAAGTGGATGGGGCAGCCCGGCCCTGCCAAAGCCAGCATGATCATTGTGGCGGCTATCCAGAGTTTTCCGCCATTTTCTCTTTTAAGTGCAGAGGGTCAGCCAACCGGGCTGATCATTGACATGTGGGAAACCTGGTCAAAACAGTCTGGAAAACCCGTGGCATTTAGGATGTATGACCACGAAAGCGGGGTTCATGCACTTAAAGACGGCATGGTGGATGTGCTGGCGTTTTCACCGCCTCAAAGCTCGGTGTCCGGATGGACCCAGGATACGGCGGCGTATTATGGTTTGGACTGGTACATGTACCGGCTCAGGCAGACGGGAAGTGACATGCCGGATGAGCCGGATGAGTCCCTGGTGCTCGGTGTGCTGAAAGGGTCAAGGGCGGAGGAGTGGCTTGCAGGCCAGCACCCGGTGACCCGGCGAGTCCCCCTCGACACCACCCGCCAGATGATCCTGTCTGCAGCCAGCGGGCAGATTGACGGCTTTCTGGCACTTCCCCAGGCCATGCATGTCCTTCCGGACCAGCTTGGCCTTCCTGGTAAATTCATCCAAAGTTCCTCACCCTGGTTCCAGGAAACGCTGGGTGGTGTGGTGCGAAATTTTGATCCAAGCCTGGTACAGACCATTAATGAGGGGTTTGCAGCCATTGAGCATGAGGAGAAAATCCGGATCGAGGATCGATGGGTCAAAGGCGATCTTGCCCGGGTGTTCAAGCCCAGGAGTGATCTGGTTCTACTGACCCGGGATGAGCAGGCCTGGCTGACCCGGCATCAAAATGACCTGCATCCGGTCCGCCTGGCCATAGATCCGGACTGGCCGCCCTTTGAATTTATGGAGACCGGCAATGCATTCAACGGATTGGTTTCTGACTATGTCAAGCTGCTGAACCAAAAACTGGGGTTGAATATGGCGATTACCCAGGCCATGCCGCTTCTGGCCGGGGATGCTGCCCCCAAACTATCCGGGATTGACCTGATTCCCTCGGCAGCCTCTTTTCTGCCGCCAATACCGGGAATGATCAGGACAAATGCCTATCTTGAATTTCCATGGGTGATTGTCAATAAACAGCCGAATCCGGTGATCGGCGGCATCCGGGATTTTTATGATAAGACAGTGGCGGTCGTCGGAGGGTATCAGATCCGGGAGATGATTCAACAGGATCATCCCAAAATCAGACTGCTGAAAGTGAACACGGTTGACGAAGGTCTGACAGCCGTATTGACGGACCAGGCCCAGGGCTACATTGAGAATCTGGCCATCGCCGGCTATCAGATCCAGGCCAGGAACCTTCACGGTCTAAAGGTCGGTGCGGTCACTGAACTGCCGGACATGGGTATCCGGCTCAGTGTCCGGGATGACTGGCCACTGTTTGTTGATATACTCAATAAGGGGATTGACAGTATTTCAGACCAGGAGCATGACCGGATCAGACAGAAATGGTTTTCAGTGAGGTTTGAACACCAGGTGGATGCCGCCTATATCCGGAAACTGTCTTTAAGGGTTGGGGTCGCTGTTGTCTGCCTGATCGGGTTGTTCTTTGTCTGGAATCGTCAAATTCAGAAACGAAAAAAGACAGCCGAACAGGAAAATCAACGTAAATCAGAATTTTTAGCCAGTTTGAGTCATGAAATACGAACTCCCTTGAATGCCATCCTGGGTATGACCGAGATGACCCTCCGGTCAGGGCTCACGACCCGTCAGGAGCAGAACCTTTCATCGGTAAAAGATTCCACCCTGCACCTGCTGGATGTGATTACGGATATTCTGGACTTTTCCGTCATAGAAGCCGGAAAAATGGGTGTTCATGAAAGGGTTTTCAATCTTTCCGAGTTCCTGAGCCGTATTGAACGGACCTGGCGTTTCCTGGCCCGGGAAAAGAATCTGGCATTTCAGATGATTTCGGCCAAGGATCTGCCAAAAGCGGTTCGGTCAGACCCGGTCAGACTTCAGCAGATCCTGGGGAACCTGATCTCCAATGCAGTCAAATTTACACAGAGCGGCAAGGTAAGTGTGACCGTGACATCTGAAGCCGGCATTACAGAAGGTTCACTGCAGAAAGAAGAAACCGAAAGCATTGATCTTGTCTTTTCAATTGAAGATACCGGTATCGGCATATCCAGGGATCAGCAGGAGCAGATTTTCGAGCGGTTCATCCAGGCCAAACCGCCTGTGAGTCAAAGGCTCGGGGGGACCGGACTGGGGCTCTCGATTTCACGGGAAGCGGCCCGGCTCTTGGGCGGGAGGCTCAGCCTGGAAAGTGAAGAGGGCAAGGGCAGCTGCTTCACGCTGAGGGTCCCGGCTGTCGTGGCGTGCATGCAGGACCCGGGTTTATCCAAAGGGTTGAACAGGCACGCGTCAAAAGAAACAATGGGCAACCACAATCAAGCGCCCTCTCTGGCCATGGGTCAGGGGCTGACCCTCCTGCTGGCCGAAGATGATCCCATGAATGCCCGGGTGTTCAAATCCTTCCTGGAATCAACGGATCACCGGGTCATCCATGCAGAGGACGGGCAAAAAGCACTTGGCATATTAAAGGCGCAGCCCGTTGATATGGTGTTTATGGATCTTGAAATGCCTGAAATGGATGGCATTTCGACCTGCCGGGCGATCCGCCGCGGTGACGCAGGAGAATCGAATACCCGGATCCCGGTGATTGCCCTGTCCGCCCATGTTCTGGATACCTATAAAGAGGAAAGCCGGTTGGCCGGGATGAATGATTTCATCCCCAAACCGGTAGATATCGAGCAGCTGTTTGACATCATCGAGCGCTTCAAGCCCCTGGTTCCCGCGTCTTCCGGCCCGGATCCTGATAAGTTTGATCCTTTAGAGGTATCTCTGGCGCCGTTGTATGACCGGACCAAAACATTGGCCTCATTGGGTGGGAATGAAACCTTGCTTGCCCGGGTCCTTGATATCTTTATTGAGGAAACCCCCGGGCAGCTGGAAAAGTTGAAACAGGCATCGGCAGGGAACAACCTTGAAGAGACCGGCAGGCTGGCCCATACATTAAAGGGTGCTGCATCCCGGGTGTTTGCCGGCCCTTGTGTGCAGCAGGCGGCTAAACTTGAATCCCTGTGCCGGCAGGGCAGGATATCTGAGGTTCATGGGGCGGTCAGGGAGTTGGAAAGATCGTTTCAAGACCTGCTGAATGCATTGTCCGGAGATCAAAACCATGAGGATACAACGCTTACATAGAAAAGGAGGGGCTGTTGGAGCATATACCCAATCGAGATACACCCATACTGATCGTGGATGATGATACCGGGTTTTTGCTGACCATCAAGGAGATCCTGGTCAGTTCCGGCATGCCTGAACCGGCACTGGTTTCCGATCCGCGCCGCGTCATGCCCCTGGTTGAGACCCATGGGTTTCAACTGGTACTCCTCGATTTAATCATGCCTCACCTTTCAGGCATGGCCGTGCTTGAACAGATCAAGCAGCGCTTCTACCACACCGAGTGTGTCATGATCACGGCCAGTGATGATATCGGGTCAGCCGTGGAGGCCATGAAGCTGGGGGCATATGATTACCTGACAAAGCCGGTCCAGTACGAGAAGCTGATTATCCTGGTCCAAAGAGCCCTGGAGCGGTATTGCCTGCGCCAGGGATTATCGCTGTATGAGCGTAAACGGCCCTTGGAGCAGCTGAAATATCCGGAGCAGTTCGATGATATGGTTGCGATGGATCACGCCATGGCCCGGGTGCTTCGACAGGTGGAGATGGTGGCCCCAACAGAGTATTCCGTTGTGATCACCGGTGAGTCCGGCACGGGAAAAGAGATGGTGGCCAGAAAGATTCATCAGCTGAGCCATCGGTCAGAGAGGCCCTTTGTCGCAGTAAATATGGGAGCATTAAGCGATACCCTGCTGACAGATGAGTTGTTCGGTCATCAGAAGGGTGCCTATACCGGTGCATCCTCGGACAAGAAGGGGTTTTTTGAAACCGCTTCCTCCGGAACCCTGTTTCTCGATGAGATCACCGACCTTGACATTTCTCTTCAAAGCAGCCTGCTCAGGGTGATACAGGAAAAAGAGTTTTACCGGGTCGGCAGTACCCGGTCCGTGAATGTTGATGTCCGGCTGCTTGCAGCCACCAACAAGGATATACCCTATGAAATCGAAAAAAAACGATTCCGGGCGGACCTGTTCCACCGGTTGAACATGTTTCACATCGATATCCCGCCGTTAAGAGAGCGAAAATCAGATATCCTTCCCCTGGCCAGGCTGTTTTTAAAACAGTTTGCAGCCCAGACCGAAAGGCCGGTATCAAAGATGTCACCGGACGGGGAAAATTTCCTGCTGAACTATCCTTTTCCCGGTAATGTCAGGGAACTCAAGAATATGATCGCTTCTGGCGTACTGATGGAAAAAACCGATCAACTGACCCCCGGATCCTTGAATATTTCTACTGACAGCTCCATGTCCGATGCATTCCCTATCGATCCTTCCGTTGATGAATCCTTTCCTTTATTGCCACTGGAGCAGGTGGAAATGAATCATATTTTACACGTACTTGATCGCGTCGGGAACAATCAGACACAGGCGGCCCGGATACTCGGTATCGGCCGTAAAACACTGCACCGAAAACTGAAATCATATCATTTAAAAGAGTAGTCCAATGCCATTTACCGGGTCATAATGACGCAATGGGTCATTGTGACCCGGGATGGTCCGGATCGGCTGAAAACACCCCTGGTCAATGGATCTGAAAGTATCCTTGTCTCACAGAACAGCATCCGGGTTAAAGTGACCCATCTTTCGGGTTGAAAACTCCCGGACACTGATCTTGTTTTTTATTCCGGTTTTCTTTAAGTGTTCAATTTTATTGTATAATTTTCCGAATCGATGCGCTGAATCCACCCTGGCACGGTTTGTGTTAATTCAGGACCTGTACAGTGCACCTGGGCCAAGGGGCCGGGAAGAGACTAACACACAATCAAAGGAATGGATTATGGAGTTTTTAAAAGCGTTTGAAGCCGTTGTCGGAAAAGTCGGTGCATTTGCATGGGGTCCACCCATGTTGTTTTTACTGGTCGGTACGGGATTCTGGCTGACCTTTGCCCTCAGGGGGGTTCAGTTTACCAAACTTGGGCACTCCCTCTACCTGGCCCTGATCAAACGCAAGGAAGACACGGATGAACCCGGTGATATTTCCCATTTCCAGGCGCTCATGACCGCACTTTCCGCCACCGTCGGTACCGGGAACATTGCCGGGGTGGCCACTGCCATTGCGGCCGGGGGCCCGGGCGCTCTTTTCTGGATGTGGCTAACCGGCCTTGTGGGGATGGCCACAAAATATGCCGAGGCCCTGCTGGCGGTGAAATATCGTGTTGTTGATGAAAACGGTGAGATGAGCGGCGGGCCCATGTACTACATTTCAAAGGGGTTGAATATGCCCTGGCTGGGTGTGGTGTTTGCCGCGTTTGCGTCGATAGCGGCGTTCGGGATCGGCAACATGGTACAGTCCAATTCTGTTGCTGATGCTGTTGAAGCTACATTTCATATCCCGCCCGTAGTGACCGGCCTGGTGTTGATGGGGTGCACGGCGGCCGTTATCCTCGGGGGAATCAAGAAAATCGGACGGGTCACCGGTGTTCTGGTGCCCATTATGATCGTTTTTTACATGGTCGGCGCCTTGGTCATCATTCTGATGAATGTCAGTGCATTACCGGCTGCCCTGTCCTTGATTGTGAAGCAGGCGTTCACGCCGACTGCCGCCACCGGTGGATTTGCAGGGGCCAGCGTGATGCTGGCGATCCGGATGGGAGTGGCCAGAGGGGTGTTCTCCAACGAATCCGGACTCGGAAGTGCGCCTATTGCTGCTGCAGCCGCACAGACCAAGCACCCGGTGTCCCAGGCCCTGGTGTCCATGACCCAGACCTTTATCGATACCATTATTGTCTGTACCATGACCGGACTGGTCCTGATCCTGACCGACACCTGGAATATCGGAAAGACCGGTGCAGAGCTGACCACCATTGCATTTCAGAGCGGAATTCCGGGGGGTGCCTATATTGTAACCATCGGCCTGATCCTGTTTGCCTATTCCACGATTCTCGGGTGGAGCTATTACGGTGAAAAATCGATCGAGTATCTGTTTGGCATCGGTGCAGTAAAACCCTACCGGATCATATTTGTCATTTTCATCGGTATTGGTGCGGTCGCCAAACTGGGACTGGTCTGGAACCTGTCCGATACGTTCAATGGCCTGATGGCGGTCCCCAACCTGATCGGCCTGCTCCTCCTGACACCAATCATAGTAAAAGAGACACGAACCTACTTTTCTGCGCCGGACTACGGGGTCAAACACCACGTGACTGAAGACTGATCCCTTACCGGTCCTTTCTACCCTCCGGGCTCGCCGTCGGTCAGGTTTTCTGGCCGGCGGCAGCCGCCATCAACTGATGAAACAGTTGTCTATTCCTTTTTAAGCAGGTCTTCAGGCCTGTTGGGCCTGACCGATTTCCCAACCATTCTGAAATTCTACATGAATGTCAGAAACGTTTTTAAATGGGATGCATATTGGGGTTGACAAAAAACAGGCATCTGCCCTAGAGTTGGCCACAATGAGCGGGTCAGTGGTTTTCAGCATAAACGCTCACCATTGCGTCTCCCGAACAAGGATGCATCATCATCTGAAAGGATAGTTCATCATGATTGATCAACTCGTTGATCCGGCATTTTACCAGAACCTGTTCGGACAGGTGAAAGACTGGACCATGACCCATATTTTTGTGGTGGACAACTTTCTCCAGTTCGCCTTTCAGGTCCTTTTACTCATCCTGTCCAGGGCCGTTGGTGAGGTGCTGGGGCGATGGCTGCGCAAGGCACTTGAAAAGAGGTTGGAAGGGTTTTCAATCATCCGGTACCCTTCGGTGTCAAACCTGCTGGACCGGATCGTCCAATTTATCCCGCTTCTGCTGAGCATGTTTATTTTATGGATCTGTATCAAGTGGATCACCCGGGCAGACTCAAAAACCTATCTCATGGTCCTGGTCCTGAACCTTTCCATGGCCTGGGTGGTGATACAGGTCGCCACCTCCATCATTCCGGATCGGCTGTGGCGGCGGCTGGTGGCGGCACTGGCATGGCTGTTTGCGGCATTGAACATCATCGGTCTCCTGGATGAAACCATAACGCTTCTGGAACGCATCGGCTTCACCATTGGTGAGGTCCGGCTGAACCTTCTTTCCGTGCTTAAGGCCGCCATTCTTCTGGTCATCCTCTTCAAGGTGGTCAGGTGGGTGAGTGACACCGTGGAAAAGAAGCTATCCAATGTGTCTGAATTGACCCCCTCTTCCCGCTTGATGATCGGGAAATCGATCCATATCACCCTTCTCTTTATCGCCGTACTGGTCGCCATGAACAGTATCGGTATCGATCTGACCGCGCTGGCCGTATTCAGCGGGGCGATCGGTGTGGGAATCGGTTTCGGTCTCCAGAAGGTGGTGGCCAACTTTATCAGCGGCCTGATCCTTCTTTCCGATAAATCGGTCAAACCCGGTGATGTTATCGAGATTGGATCTGTCTACGGGTGGGTCAAGCAGATGGGCGGCCGGTGCGTATCCGTGATCACACGGGATGAAAAAGAGTACCTGATTCCCAATGAAGACCTGATCACCAGCCAGGTGATTAACTGGTCCTACTCATCCAACCAGATCCGCATCAAGGCCGATGTCGGAATTTCCTATCATGCAGATCCACACCAGGCCATCCAACTGATCCAGGACTGTGTCAAAGGCATCGACCGGATTCTTGAGACACCCTCCCCACGATGCCTGCTCATGGGGTTTGGCGACAACTCCGTGGACCTTCAGCTTCGGTTCTGGATCAATGACCCCCAGAACGGGGTGGCCAATGTCAGGAGCGAAGCCATGCTCAGGGTGTGGGATACACTCAAGGCGAACCATATCGAGATCCCGTTTCCCCAGCGCGATGTGCACCTGTTTTTACCCGAGGACACCAAAGAGGCGCTCTCTCCCGGGTAATTGTCGGGTCCGGGTTTATGTGCCCTACGGAGAGCACTGGTTCGGGTATGCCACCCGGCGCCTCAAGGAAAACCCCCGGATGGTCAGTCATATCGTGAAAGCCCTTTTTTACAAGGGGTGATCATGATAGACTGATCTCACTTACCTCAATAATCCAGGTAAAAGGAGGGGGCAATGGCTTCAAAAAGCGCGGACAGCATCTTTGGCTGGTGCGGCCGGACTCTGGTGGTTGATCTTTCCGACCGGTCCTGCCGGGAGTTGGATACCCTTGAATACAGCGAAGATTTTCTTGGCGGCAGGGGCATTGCCGCACGAATATACTGGGACCTGGTGCTGCCCGAAACCGGCGCCCTGGATCCGGATAACCACTTGATTTTCATGACCGGACCGCTTGGTGCGACCGGTGCCCAGGGGGCGTCACGGTTTACGGTGACCGCCAAATCTCCCATGACCATGCCCGAAGGTTACTGCTACGGCAACCTGGGTGGATTCTTCGGGCCTTACCTGAAACGGGCCGGGTTTGACGGGCTGGTCATCCATGGTAAATCAGAACAGCCGGTCTATATCAATATCACAGATGATACCGTTGAATTTCTGGATGCGTCAACCCTCTGGGGACAAGGGGTGACCCATGTCAGCCAGTCTCTCAAGATGACCCATGGAAACAGCGCCCGGTTTATCACCACAGGGCCTGCCGGGGAAACCCAGTGCCGCAGCGCCAATATCATGACAGACAATGAAGGCAGCGCCACCGGCGGGTTCGGTGCTGTTATGGGGTCCAAGAACCTCAAGGCCATCGTGGTAACCGGTACAAAATACCCGGCCGTGGCCGATCCGGAAAGTTTGAAATCACTGAATAAAACCACCATCGAGTTGAATCGGCGGGATTCCATGTTCCTGCCGTTTCCACCGGATGAGGTCAGTCGGATCGGCAGATCCTCCTGCTATCAATGTGGTGTGGACTGCGTGTACCGTGCCCGCCTCAAGACCGCTTCCGGAGAGGAGATGGTCAGAAAATGTCAGTCCATGTTTGTGTATTTCCGTTGGGTGGCCGGGCGGTCCGGCGAGTCTTCCGAAACCGCACTCAGGGCCACCGGAATCTGCAACGATCTTTCTCTTTGCACCATGGAGATGTTCAATATCCTGACCTGGCTGACCGATTGCAACTCAGCCGGAGTCTTGACCCAGGAGCAGATCGGGCTGGATATGTCAAGGATGGGTACCCTCGGGTTTTTTGAGGACCTGGCTCACATGATCGTAGAGCAAAAAGGGCTTGGGGAAGCGCTTTCCAAAGGGTTGCTCCGTGCCGGCGACATCCTGGGGCCGCAGGTCCGGGCCTGCTTTGCGCCTGAAGTTGCCGGTGTGGGGGACGGGGCGACCTATTCTGCCCGGGAATACCTGATGAACGGTCTGCTCTATGCCTTTTCACCGAGGCAGCCCATTGCCATGCTGCATGAGGTCAGCCGCCTGACCGG
>QZLA01000221.1 GCA_004796375.1 Desulfobacteraceae bacterium | reverse complement strand
TATCTTTGCTTCTTCTCCTCATCCATGCGGCCATTACCAATACCCAGTTCGTTTAAAAATTCAGGGATTTTTCCGATGATTTGATAAAAAATGTCCTGGTTGTCTCTTCGCCGCTCTTCATCCCTGCTGTCTTTATAGCTCCATCTTCTCCACATATCATCCGGATAGGTCAATGCTTCTCCATGTCCGATGGCGGGCAGGGCATTGGGAAGGAGTGTTAAATTCCACTCATCTTCATCATCCAGCCTGGAGATATCATTATGTCTGCAGTGAAGACCCATGAAATCCTGGTGGGTATAAGTATCTACAAGGATGTGAAGCAGAATTCCGATATACAGGTTCTTTTCAGTTTCCAGAACGCGCTCATCAGCAATCTTTTTTTTCACATAATTGACCAGTTTCCTGACGTTGTCGGTTTCAGGTCTGCAGACACCATCATGGTCCGGGAAAAAGTGAAACGGCATCCATACATTGGATGCATCCCGGCTGTCCAGATTGTCAGGGTCCAGTGACTTGTGGGCGGTGACAACCGGATTGTAGAGTTTGCCGTCATCAAATACAATCAGTTGCTCGTCAGTAAAATCATCCACGGCCTGGGATGCTGACGCAATCATATTGGCCTGTTCAATATCCACGCCAATATCTGTAAGGATGGCCTGTATACCGTTAAAGTGAAATGCTTTGCCTGCCATATTTTTCTCCTTTCTTTAAGTAATTCCCATGTGGTGTTTCAATACACCTGAACCCGGGCTGCGCAACGGATTTATGTGAAAATCGATTCGGGCTGTATTATCTTTTCTCCAAAGAGAAATAGCCTTTGAAACGGTAGGTGCCTTTGATCACATTGTAATATCTTCCAAGATACTGTCCGTGTTCAATCCGCCTGATTTTATCTCTGACAGGCCGGGTCATCAGGTTTTTCTTGTTTCCATAGTTGAGAACAATCACTTCCAGGTCGTTCAAATCACTGCACTGGCCCCACTCGACCTTGAAGTGACCAAATGTGATATTGGACAGAATAATGTTTTTCCCGATTGTGTTCCCGTTCTCGCTGAAAAAGCGTTTCCTATGCCCGGCCCATCTGAAGTTCGGAATCATCCCGGTCAGCATATTCACCCAGTATTCACCTGTGAACTCTTCAATTGAAGGTGCTGATCCGTTTGAAAAAATTAGGTCCAGTGCCGTGTTATCGTTTGGATATTTCATCTTCCCCTCCTGAAGAATGGGCAGGCCCGATACTTCTAATACCTGCCATTCAATTTAATACAATCGACCTTGATGAGAGGCGTCCGTGTGTCGGCTTTTGAGTATGACTTGAGCAGGTGTTGTATGGAGAAGGCGGGTGACCTGGTCGAATAAAGAAGCGGGTATAAAGTGCTGGTCGGAATTGTTGTCAAGACCGAATGTAAATTACATTTTATAAATCAAGATACGCAAAGTCAAGCAGCACGCTCACAATGATAGACTCAGTCCCGGTGTTTCTCATTAATCGTGCCCACACGGAACAGGAAACGGTTAATTTTACCATAGGCGTCAGCGATTCTTGAAGCAGGTATCTGTTTCCAAGACTCCCGATGGGTCAGCCAGGCTTCGAGGCGTTGGACTTCCCGACCATCAGCCTCGGGTTTTATTTTCTGGATCACTGAGTCAAAAAGATCATTTGTTTTGGCCTTGACCGCTTCTTTGAGAACTAAAGGACCGAGTTTGGGCAGTCCTTCGCCCAGAGCCAGGACAAATGCCATCAGTTCATACTCTTGAGGTTCACTGTCAGGGTCCTCTTCCGGATCCAGTTGATAAATAATCCGCGCGAGCTGGTAGAGATTCACAAAACGCTTTGTAGATCGGGGAGTACTCCCGAGGACAGGTACCAGTTCATCCAGAAAGTTCAGTTCTGCGCGGGTAATCGATAAGGCTGCAGTCTGCAGCAGCGGAGGTGCACCTGAAGGATTGAGTGTATTCAATACCTTGACCTGCTCTGCTTCCACCTTGGGTATTTCAACATCAGACGCCTCTGTCTCCCGGCCGTCTTCACCCGTCAGGTGTCCGCTCAGCAGTCCCTGAATAATGTTTTGTTTGGCTGAATCATCTAAGGGTTGTATCCAAAACGGGATCTGGAATATTTTTTCAAGGTAGTCATCCGGGGTTGCGCCTGTTCCGTTCGTAGCACTGACAGCCAGAGCCTCAAAATGTTTGGTCAGGGCATGGCTGAGCCATCGTGAATCTACCGCTACAACCACAACAAACAGGTCAAAAGCCAGGAGCAGGTGCACGGCCTGAAGCACCTTGACCACATGATCATCCGGGCATCGATCCAGGTCATCGATATAGAGTATGATGCGGTTGAACGTTTCACTGCTCTGTTCCAGTTTTGAGTTTTTCTTATCCAATATCTCAGTATTCTGCTCTTTAACCAGGTTGGCCAACTGCTCAAAATCCTGCTGGATCAATGCCGGAATGCCCAGAACCTTCCGGTAATCTCCTGAACCGACCCGTTCAGTCACAAAGTCGGTCAGGACCCTTGTCGGCGTGACGTTTTCAAGCTTTTCCCGGTAGTCTTTTAAATCTTTGGTAAGGTTGTGCTGTTCATCCATGATGCTTTTGAGCTCATCGTCTGCGGTACTGATCAGTTTTTCAGACGCCAAGATTTTTTCATCCAGCGCTTTACGGGCTGCTTCAATTTCTCTGTTTACATTTTCTGTTGCGGTTTCCAGCTTGTCCATCCTTGATTTCATCATACCGACTGACTTGCCGAACAAGGTAAGCGCAGCTGCAGCCGACGCTGAAATCCCGCTGAATGCTGCGGCCACTCCGGAAACATCGATAAGAGACAGCAGTATTAACAGCGCAGGGATCCCGATCAATGCACCGATGACTGCCTGACGCCCTTTGGGATCACCCCAGAGTCTGCCGAATAATGCCCTTGCTCTTTTGAGTTCTGTTTTTGTTTCCTCAAGACTTTGAAGAACCTCTTTTGAAGCCGGAAGGCCGACGGATAATAGTGGTTTATCCAGGACAGCCTGAACTTCCTCCAGGCTGCTTTTAATCAGAACATCACGCGTTGCCTGGTTTTTCAGTTCCTCAAGTTTTTCGATTTCAGATTCTCTTTGAATGTTCAAGTGCTCAGCAGCTTTTTGTTTGGCGGTCAGATCACTCTGAGCATTTTTCCGTTTGGATTCCAATCGTATGAGTTCAGCCCGAGTATGATCGATCTTTCCCAGCCAGTGATCACGACGTTTCTTGACCAGGTCCTCTGTATCACCTTTCATCCTCAATTGATCGAAAATGTGGTCCACCAGACTGGCCCACAACTCGCCTTCCATGTAATGCCAGGCATTGAATTCAATCTGGATGATGCGCTTCCAGAATGGCACCTCGAACTGTTTTTTCTCGAGTACATTCGGGTCATGGGTTAACTGCTCGATCCGCTGCCGCACCGATTTCATGAAAAATGATTTTCCCGATCCCCAATCTCCGAACAAGCCTACAGCCAGTGGCGGTAGAAGGCCGCGGGAAGCCAGAAGGTAGGCAAAAGCATCCACTTCGGAGCGGATACCCACCATATCATCCGTGAGCTGATGATCATGGCCATGATCTGCCTTGTAGTTAGGAATATCGACAGGCCGGGGCGTAAAGGGGTGCTGGGTGCTCAGAAATTCAGCATAGCTTTCCTTTCCCCAGCCTTTCAGGATAAACTCATTGGTTGTCTGGTTGACTTCGCTGAATGTCACTCCTATACCTTCGAAAATACTCATCAATCTGCTGGAGACGGGGTTGGATGTTTCCAGCATGCCACCAAACAGCGCCCTTAGTTCTACCACTTCTGAACTGCCCGTGCTCAATCCAAGTTTAATACCGATTTCCAGAATATTCTGGGTATCAGGATCAAGAAACATGGCGCTTTCAGGGGATACAAACGGCAGATGTCTTTCAAGTGATTCTTTTGAGAGGCGGGGATAGTCAGGAGGCAATACCTGTCCCGGTGTTAACTGGAAATGATCCAACAGTATTTTGGGTTCTGCATCCTTAGGGTGTTCAAGCAGCATGCCAACCAGTATATCAAAGGCGGAAATCTGAATCACTGTGGGCGGGATGCTGCTTTCTGCTGCCCTCAGGTTTGCAATGGCAGAAGCCCAGAAAAAAGCCCGCTTTGAGGAAAATGACAGGCGCGTCCAATGATTGGAATCCATTTTATACCTCTCTTACCCTTTAAAAGTAGCTAAATTTTCGTAATTTTAAGATCGGTCAGTATCAGGTTATGGTATTACAGGAATGAATTGTTTCCACACCTGTAAACACCCAAGGATTCCCAAAAACAGCCATAATATGATGAAAAAAATCGGCACCCTTTGTGGAAACAGCATACTGACAAAGTGTATATGTCCCTCCCGCTTATCAAGATCCAAGACCTCGTAGATTTTGTTGCTGTCTTCTTGAAAAAATGCGGTCTGTTTTTTATGCCAGAATTGAATTGTCTCGATAGCCGCTTTAATGGCTATCATCCCAACATATGAAACGATAATCCCTGCCGCAGGTATGACCAAAAAAGTCAACCACCAGAAGCTTTTGATCGCGCCGTTTGAAAGGGAAATGGCAAATGTTGTAAACAGGAAAGCCTCAATCATCAACAGCCAGGTCATCCTTTGGGAAATAAGACTCTGCTCGTAATTGATCTCTTTTCTAAATGTATTGTGGATATACTGATTGTGTTCCAAACGAGTTCCTCCATAATTTGTTAAGTTTCATAAACAAAGCCCTCTATAAATCATGAAAAGGCCTCATAAATTTGGGAGAGGCGCTTTAACAGTCAGGCTCCCGGCTCCACCGGAATCCAGACAGAGATGCTGCCGCCTGAGACGGGAAAGTTCCCCCACCCATCGGCGTTGATGTCAATCGTGGCATTGCCCATATTGCCAAGAGCATCGCAAAAGCGACTGCCGGCATGAGGTTCCCCGACCTCCAGCCATAGGGCGCCACCATCACCGATGGTGATGACGGCAGCCAGTCCTGAGCCGGGATAATCTGCATCCCCCTGGCGTGTCCAGCCAATCATGTGGGCGGTTTCGAACCGATCCCGCTGAAGGCCATGGGCATGGGACTGCCTGAGCTCCACCAGCCGGGGCAGGTGAGGGACAGGCGTCATGTCAATGTCATACTCGTTGCCGTCTTTTCCTTTGTCCCTGTATTTTGCGCCCGACCAGTCTGCATAGAAGACGCAGGGGTACCCTTCCTGGCGCAGAAGGATAAACGCATACGCCGCAGGCTTGAACCACCAGTCCACAGGAGATTCCAACGCCTGCAAGGGCTGGCTGTCATGGTTGTCCACAAACGGGACGGAAAGGGCCGGCTGATCCCGGGTAAGCGTGTCATCCAGGATGGTCCTCAGATCATAGTTTCCGTTGGACCTGGAGATGTGGTGAAACTTCATGTGCAGCGGTACATCAAAAAGAGACATCTTGCCGTGTGTCGATTTGATATAGTGGTGCAGTTCTTCCACATCATCAGACCAGTATTCGCCTACGGCAAAGAATCCGTCCTTCTGGTTCCAAGAGGCAACCCGGCGCATGTGGTCCAGCCATTCGCGAAAGAAGCTGAATTGAATGTGCTTGACCGCATCGATCCGGATCCCGTCGATCCCGGTGGTTTTCAGGTACCAGCGACCCCAGCGGGCATATTCCGTGCGCACTTCAGGGGAATTCATGTCCACGTCGGAGAACATGAGATAGTCGTAGTTACCCTTTTCCCCGGAAACCATCCGGTCCCAATCTTTTCCGCGGCTCGTAAATTTGAAGATGCCGCTTTTTCCAAAATTCTCGGCCCAGTCCGTACCATCGAAGCAGTCGTAGTTCCATGTGAACCCGGAGTATTTTCCAGCCCGCCTTGGGAATGTGAATTCCGTCCAGGCTTCGATCCAGAAGTCCGGTTTGTCAGGATTGGCAATTTCAAAGGAGCGGTCACCTTTGCGAACCTCCACGGCCTTGACCCACTCGGTCCGGTCTGCACCCCCCTTGTGATTGAAGACGATGTCGCCATAAACCTGCAGCCCCTGGTCATGAAGGGCCTGGATTGCGTTGAGATACTGTGAGCGCGTGCCGTATTTCGTGCGTACCGCCCCTTTCTGGTTGAATTCGCCCAGGTCATACAGGTCATAGACACCGTAACCGACATCATGAATACCTGCCTGCCCTTTATAGGCAGGCGGCAGCCACACCGCAGTAATTCCCCAATCCTTCAGATCACGGGCCGAATGCCGCACCTGTTTCCAGAACCCCCCGTTGTGTGGCAGGTACCAGTGAAAATACTGCATGATCACGCCGTTGACTAGAGACATCTGCTTCCCCGTGTTTATTTTACCATCGCGCTTTCCGGCAGGATCACCGGGGTGGTTCCCAGTCGCTTGAGACCGGCCATGGCGCATTGTCTTTTCCCATATCCCCCTTCGGCACCGATTCCCATCATGGCAATCTCACGAAAGCTTGGCAGGGTGTACGGATCAGCAGCGTTGTAGCTGACCGTATGTCCGAGATCTTCTAAAGACGCTATGGTCAACCGGCTTAATGGATTTGAACCCGCGTTGAGGTAACCGGTCATCAACTCATTTCCAAAAACCGATTCCCGCCAGTGGCCCTCCCGGGTTCCCGACCCGCCGGTGTTGGCCACAGGCACCGGCAGGGGAGAAGGGGCGCCGATTAAATCCGCGAACTCACGCATGGCTGCCTGCCCGGTAAATTGAGGATTCGCAGTTCCGGCACCGATCAAAAGGTTTTTCAGGGCCCAAATCGTACCCAGACCCAGGATATGTGCGATTTCATGGATCATGACGTTAAGCAGACTTCCCTCTGCTTCCATACGGGCCAGATCGCCGCGGTCAAACTCGATTATCCCTTTGATCGGGATCAGGGAATACGGGCGCACATGCGTGGGGCCCGCCTGTCCCAGAGTGCCTCCCGGCCCGTCAATAGATGCCCCTGAAAACTCGATGAGAACATCATCGATTTCTCTGCCGTCGACGATATATGCCGGCAGGTCGCCGACAACCACCTCAGACCAGCGTTGAGCAGCCGTTTCCACAACCGCTCTTTGGCTTTGGGAAAGCCCTCCCATAAATTGAACATCGATGGTGAAATCACTGGTGATCTCTTCCTCGACAGTAAGGGACAAGCCCCAGGCGTTCAGTGATCCGCCGTCCATGTAAGCGGTATCCTTGACATGAAGTGTCCAGACACCATTTGGATCGGTGTCTTCAAATGCCTTGAGACTCTCCTCAGGACGGAATGTCCCTTCAAACGGCGGCGCAGCGTCTGTGATCGACGAAGTGGAACCGTCATCAAACTCGGTGTCGATAAAATGATCTCCACTGCCTCCCTCGCCACCGACCAGCAGCACTTTCTGGTTTCCCGGCCCGATAAGGGATACCCTCAGATCACTCGTAAAGGAGTGGGAGATATTGATCGTGACACTGACCCGTTTGACCTGTCCGCTAACCCCTGAAATTTCAATGGGCGACGTGACGTCCGTAGGATTATAACGGTCTATCTCAATCCATTCCGCATTTCTTTTTATGATTTTTGCCATGTTTTCCTCCTTTTTGAATTGCGTTGGTTTGCTTCAATTTAAGAGAAGTGCCGTTAAAATGAACTGACTAATCAATCCATGCAGCATGTTCGAAAAAGACATTCCCCACTACCATGGATTCAACAACGATCCAAAACATCCATATCAGGGCAATACCTCCGCATATATAGAGCAATCCCATGAATACCGCAGGTATCCCCTTTGCCCGGGAACCATAATGACTGGATTGAATGTCCCTTCTGATGAGACCATCGCGGATACCACGGAAAACAAGAATCGGTCCCAGAACTAAAAACAAGAGCCCAAAGATTGATGGCAGGATTTTATTCGCGGGGTCCAAGGTTAACCCCGGCGGTCGCTCATGGATTTATGCATTTTTATATTTCCCACCTTTTTCAAGTGCATCTGCAGCAAAGCCTAATCCAAGGGATTCAAGGGTCTGTCTTGTGGGGCAGCCTGTTTTTTCATCCCATCCCTGGAACCGGTAAAACCGGGTTTTGAAATCCTCGAATCGATCCGAATCAAAATGCCGTCCCGAAGTTACCACGTAATCCCATTTTCCATCTTTTATTCCCGGCATATATTCAGGAAATCCGGTGTGTGTCGTGCCCGGCCGGGTATAGACATAGTCTGCAAACCGAACCATATCCCGGTGTCTCCCCTGGAGGGCCCAGATCACATTGTCCAGGTTCCATATTTTTTTGCCCAGGTTGATGCCGTCCAGGAATGAAAAGTTTTTTCCGGTCACATCGTTGAAAAAACGTTGCTCGGCAATGCCTGCAGCACCTGCCTGTTCCGGGCCATACAGGTTGAGAAAATCGGGCCATCTGAAATCGCATAACTGGGCGGACTGTTTCCAGAAACGGGTATAATACCTATGCCAGCTCACCAGCTTGATTATGTGATCCGAGTACATGTTATCCGTACTGAAATCGAGCATTTTCAAGTCACCCTGAAAGGGTTCCATCTTGTCTGTAATGGTTTTTACGACCGCTTCGGACGGCGGCAGCTCCTCACCGGTCCGTTTAAAATAGGTGGGAAATGCCCGGAGCGTATCAAAACAGTGCTCGTTGATATCCCGGTCACTGAGCATGGTGCCGTAGCCCCAGTCAAGCTGGGATCTTTCCAGTTTATGCCGTGGGAGCCCCCAATGGGGGAACTTGAGCAGGCCGGTCTTGAGGTCGGAATTTTCTCCTTTCAGGCGGCCCCATTTGTCAGCAGCCCTGACAAATCCTTCTGCAAGGACATCACCAAACGGGTGGGGGTTGCCCATGCCGTCACTACGGTATGAAATGGCTTTGACCAGCTGCTCGGCATAGGAGAGTTCCCCGTATCTTGTAAAATCAAGCGGACAGTCAATGTCCCGGCCTTTGCCGGCTACACCTAAGTCATGAAGGGTCTTGAGATAAAGCTCCCCTGTGAACATCTCTGCGGCATTCAGGCCATACCGGTTGATCAGATCGGCCGCCTGGCGCTGGATCAAATGGGTCCTACCCAGGTAATAAAACAGGGAATTAAAACAGATCGATTCATTTCCGACGCCATCCTCGTAACGGCCGCGGCATCCGGCAGTGCATCCCACACAGGCCTGGGGTCTCTGGCCGACCCTGGGCCTTCCAAACCGGTAAAGGGCCATGGGGACGGGCGGACTTTGAAAACCGATTACAAAATTTTTGATTTTCAGGTTCTCCAGGCTAAATTGATAGTTGTCTTTCAGCCACAGCCTGGATCTCATCAGCGCTTGCGGGTTGTTTACTTTGATGCTGCCCGTGCCGATCACACTGATCGCTTTAAGCCCTTTTTTTCCGAATACCGCACCAAAACCCCCCTGGCCGGCACCATTGCCTGCATCATGGATCAGGCAGGCCATGCGGCTCAGGTTTTCACCGGCAGGGCCGATGGCCAGGACGGCAGGGCGTTGTGTGGTCTTGTCTCCATTCTGGTTCACCCGGATCCAGTCCCCGTAAACCCCATTTCCTGCCACATGCTTCCAGATGCGTTTCTGGCACTCCCAGGTATCTGTTCCCCAAAGCTCCAGGTCATGGCATTCACGTATCCTGACATCCTGGTTCCGGATATCAATCCATACCCGGCTGTCTGCCTGGCCCTGGATCGCAATGCCGTCCCAGCCGGCATATTTCAGCATGGATGAAAACCGTCCGCCAAAGTTGCTCCGGGTAAACCAGCCGATGGGCAGGGACTGGACGCCAATCCCCTGGATTTCCGTCCTGCCCGCACCTGAAGGCACCAGTGTGCCGCACAGAGGAGAGGTCATCAGGGTCATGGTATTGTCTGGATGGAACCCGTCAACGGTCTTATCTTTAACCTTGTCAAAAAACAGGGCCGAACCCATCCCGTGTCCGCCCCCCCACTGCTGGTAGGTTTCAGTGGGGATGGTGGCGACGCGCCGGCTGCTCAGGTCAATGCTTAAAATTTTGCCTGCATATCCGTTCATATGAATTACCTCCCATACCCAAGGTTTGACCAGTTGATTTCCCTGAGGTTGACCTTATACCCTGATGTGCCTTCCTGGACGGGAAGTTCAGAGGTAAAGGCAATCGCCCCGACAGGACAGACTTCAACACAGGCTTGCTTGCCGCCAGGTCCGCCGCCGGCTGCATCCCAGTGATAGGGTGCATTGGCGCAAAGGTCGCATTTACGGCTTTTTAATGCTTTTTTAAAGGCCTCGTCCGCCATAACCGAAAGCCTTTCCGGCGTAAAGGGGCAGGCCTCAAAACAGCTTCCACAGCCCGTACACGCCTCCTTGTCCACCATGCGCACATGCCCGAATTCACTGTCGGCGGTCAGGGCATTTTCCGGGCATGCCTTTACACAGGCAGGGGATTCGCATTGCCTGCACTGCTCAATGGTGAGGTCATCGGGGAATTTGCCGAATGAATCCTGCAGGATTTGAATCCTGGAGACGGAAAGGCCTGAGGCCCCCTCGTGAACCAGAGAGCAGGCCAGCATGCAGCTGACACATCCCTGACACTTCTTGACATCCACGACCAGGTAGCCGTCAGATCTGGGTATGCCCTCGCCTTGCCCTGCAGCACTGCATTGACCGGGCAGATAGAGATGGGTGCCCATGACGAACACAATGGTGCCGGAATATTTTAAAAATGTTCTCCTTGTCAACTTGTGTTTTTCTGCAATTTGGAGTTTTATTGGGATATCCATCTTCTTTTCCTCCGATGATTGAAATGGTTGGTTTTTCAATTTTAATTTAGCAAGGGGGGGACCGATATGATCGATCCAGGAAAAACAGAAGCACGCCTTAGAGCCCATGTTGAAATGCTGACCCGGACAATTGGGGAACGAAGCGTCTACAGACTGGACAATCTTTCGAAATCAGCAGAATATGTCGAGGAATTCTATCACAGAATTAATATTGTGTCTAAAAAAGAGATCTACGACTATATCACCGGCCCGGTGGCAAATATCAGTGCCAAGATTACATTTAGCCCCAATCCGTCCAGGACATTTCTGATTGGTGCACATTATGATTCGGTTTCCGGTACTGTGGGTGCGGATGATAATGCCAGCGCAGTTGCCGTGCTGCTGGAGACCGCCAGGCAGATGGCCATGGCCAAAGAGAAGAAAAACCTTGATCTATCTGTTGAGTTTGTCTGTTTTGCACTGGAAGAGCCTCCAGCCTATGGCAGTCGATACATGGGCAGCCGGGTGTATGCAAAAAACGCCAGGAAATTAAAGAAGAAGATCGACGGTATGATCTGCCTGGAGATGGTCGGGTATACCTGCCATGTGCCCGGTTGCCAGTCTTATCCTTTTCCACTGATGTTTCGAAATTACCCCAAGACAGGCAACTTTATCGGCATCGTCGGTAATTTTAAATCAAGAAAATTCAATCATTCTCTGTGCCATGCCTTTGAGCAGAACCCAAAGCTTCCGGTCATCGGCCTTACCATTCCCCTGAACGGGTACCTGATGCCGAACGTCCGTTTAAGCGATCATGCCTCATTCTGGGATCAGGGGTACGAGGCGGTCATGGTCACGGATACGGCCTTTTACCGTAACCCTTATTACCATACGCCCTCGGATACCATGGAGACACTCGATTTTGCATTTATGGCCCAACTGGTCAATAGCCTGTGTCTCTCTTTGGAATGCCTGGGGAAAGTACCATAACTGCCCGCAGCAGTTATTCAAGCAGGTGCTTATTACCAATCCTGACCCGGGTCAGGCCTGCGTTTTTTGCGGCTTCCAGACATCTGTCAGCCTCTTTTTTTGACGTCATAGGAAGATCAGACATCTGGAACTCAGGGTGAAATCCCAGTAGATTATATGGGATGCTGCGATCCACCGAGGCAATGAAACGGGCAATATTCGAGACCTCCTGTTCATCGATAAACCCGGGCACCAGCAGGGTGGCTGCAATCAACAGGGGGGGATCGGGCCGCTGTCTGATGTTGCGTCCGGCGCGTCTGAAGTTTTTCAGGGTCTGTGTGTTGGTCACCCCGGTTAATACTTTATGAAGGGTGTCATCCCAGGCTTTGAGGTCAAATTTGATACATCCTCCGGAAGCCAGGGACTGGTCCACCATGCGATCTAAAAGTTCAGGCGCTGCAGATCCGTTGGTTTCCCAGCAGATCCTTAAAATCCTGTCCGGTGTGTGTTGAGCTGCCTTTTCAGATGCTTTCAACGCAAACCGGGCCTGCGGGGCGGGATCTCCTCCAAAGTAGCAGATACAGGATGTCCGGGAGGTGATGTCATTGACCAGTTCGTTGATGCCAATATCCCGGTCATCGGGTCGTTGCTGTTTGAAATGCCAGTTCTGGCAGTAAAGACAGTCAAATGTACAGGCATGGAAGAAGACAGCCAGGTTCTGGTAACCGAATTCAGGGCCTTTTGAGTGACTGTACCGGGGAAAACCGGCCTCTGCTCCGCCAGGGCAGACCCGGTCCGCCACACAATTGGTGGGCAGGGGATCATGATACCAGGATAGCTTCCCCGTTAAGGAATTGTTCCCGGTCAGCCGTCCGTTAACATTCTGTCTCAGCCCGCAGTAACCACTGCTCCTTTCTCCGATCCGGCACTGGTTCACGCAGATATTACAGGGAATTCCATCCGGATCATCCGGAGGCGTCCCCGGGAGGCCAAACGGCACCCTCGTTTTTGAATGTACCTTTTCAGCAATGGCCCATGCCTTGTCCGGGTCCGTACGGATACAGTTCAGGCACAGCCCGAGAACCTCGGGTATCAGATCAGAGGTGTCATTGCATAGGATACATTGAGCCATATTAGACCTTTACAGGTTTTCTTGCAGGCAGCAGTGCAGTGTTTTTTCTATTTGACAGATTTCGGGCAGGGCATCACATTGAAGTTGTTGTCATAACAGAACTGCCACTCTTTTCCTCTGTGGTAGTATTGTATGGATTCCTCTGAAAGATGAGGATTGTTCATCACAAACCAGTCAATGCTTTCTTTACTGTATTGTAGCTCCTTTTCTGGAAGTTTAAGTTGTGAGTGTAAATCCATGGCGATGCTAAAATATATTTCTGGTGATTCAAGTGCTTCATCATGCATGCAGGTACCATGATATTCATATTCATGCTGAAGCAGCCAGACACTTGGAGTCATGCACAGGTATTTTTCGAGTATCTTACGGCTGATTTTGGGTTGATCACCTTCACATGCTCTTGGGTAGATACCCGGTTTGTTTATTGCCCCCTGAGGCCATAACCCATGAAGGATATATCCGAATCTCATGCTGCTGCCGCATTGTAGATAATCTTTTTTTCCAGGCATTTTTCTTTTTCCGGGAACCTTAGAACAATGACGCGGTGCCCAACTATACGATAGTACGTAGTATTCAGAGGGTATATTTTTGATCTGATTTACTGAAACCGTGTTGTCATAGCTTGAATATGTATCCTGGCTATCTTTACAAGATCCGCCTATTGCTGGATTCCCAAGGGGTAAAAGCAGAATTAATAAAACAAGTCCCGAGATCAGTTTTTTCATCTGTTCAATTCCTCGTTGAAATAAAATCCTTATTAGATATTGTCGCTGTAATCTGACAGTCGTGAGTTTTAAAGAACTCATATTGCCGTTTCAATCGAGTAGAAGCGCCTCAATCTGCTTTTTGACATAAGTCCACCCTTTTTGTCCAAAGGAGTCCTGATCAAGGATCAGGTGTCTGAACTGACGCCCCGGACCGCTTTGTGCGTCAGGAATCTCTTTGATTTGCCAACGGGTCATGCCCGTTGTTTCGATCCAGTCCTTTATGCCCGCGTAACTTACCAGTTCATCGCTTGTGCGCATGAGGACCAGTGTGTCTGAATTGATATGTGAAAAACCATCACGATGGCTGAAATCATTTAGTAGTGAAAACATTGCCTGATAGGCTGCGGATGCCGTCCGAAATGGGTTTGCACGGTACTCCTCGGGCGATCTTGAGGGGATAGAGGGAAAAATACGGACCAGCGGTTTGACCAGGAATACATAGTCTTTCAATCGGATGGCAGGTGCCAGCAGCAACTGTTTTTGAAACACTTGTTTGCCGGTTTTGAGTTGATACTCAAGCGCACTCAGGGCACCCAGAGAGTAGGCCAACAAAATTTTTTTTGTTTTAGGAAATTTCTGCTGTATTTCAGTGGTGGCTGCATCAATGTCTTCAAGCCAGGTGTCTGCATCCACCTGCATCATATCCTTGAAACGGGCGCCACCATGTCCTTTCAGGGTCAGCCGGAATACATGGAAGTTTTTGGTGTTTAAAAATTGGATCATGTCCATCCATTTGGAAGGCTTCTGGTTCAACCCGTGGATGATCAGGATGACACCCTTGACATCATCTGCGTCAGAAAGAAACCATTGACTCATCTCGTCCGGCTGATAACCGCGCGCGGTCTCTTTTTGGAACAGGGTTGGCCGCATGTTAATTCACCGGCCGCAGCCTGAATATTCCTCCGCTGTCCGAGGAAAAATAGACCCAACCTTCCGGGCTCTGGACCAGGGCCCGGATCCTGAGTTCCAGATCCTGGAGCAAGCGTTCTTCAGGGCCGATCTTGCCCTGAGCGTCTACAGCCAAGCGGTTCAGGTGTTCAAGTTTTAATGCACCTGATATCAGGTTGCCCTGCCATCCGGGAAACGCGTTGCCCCTATAAAGGAGCAGGCTGCCTGGCGCGATGGATGGATCATAGATTTTGAGCGGCTGCTCCATTCCTTTTTTGTGCGTGCCTTCTCCCACCTGGACCGGCCCCCAGTATTCCTTTCCATAGGAGATCACCGGCCATCCGTAGTTGCGACCCGGCAGGATCCGGTTGATCTCATCACCGCCGCGGGGACCATGCTCAATGGCCCAGAGCCTTTTGCTGGATGTATCAAAGACAATCCCCTGGGGGTTTCGGTGCCCAAAACTGTATATTTCAGGCAGCACTCCCGGTGTCGTTAAAAAGGGATTATCCTCTGGAACCGTACCGTCAAGGTTGACCCGCAATACGGAACCGGCATGGGTGGACAAGTCCTGGGCGTTGGGCCGCACACCCCGGTCACCGACAGTGAAATAAACATGCCCCATACCGTCAAAGGCAATCCTGCTGCCAAAGTGGATCCGTTTATCCGTGGCTGACCGGGTGACCAGAAGATCCCGCCAGTCTTGGAGCCTATCCCCTTTCCTTTTTGCCCGGGCAAGCGTGGTTGCGCCCTTTCCTCCGACATCTTTGCTGTAGGTGAAATAGATCCAGTCTCCTGCCCTGTAATCGTTAGGAACAGCCACATCCAGCATGCCGCCCTGGCCGCCTCGTTTAACCCGGGGAAAATCGCCTTTTAAAAGAAGGATCCTTCCCTTATCTAAATCTAAGATACCGATCCTGCCGCTTCTCTGGGTGAAAATGATCTCAGACCGGTTTAAAAAGGCCATTCCCCATGGCACTCCAAGACCCGAAGCCATCTGCTCTACCTGGAAGGGCATCCCCTGGCTTTTTTGAACCAGGACCACCTTACCCGGCTTGGCCGCACTTTTTTGGGGTATCAGCCCGGCCACAAGGATACAGATGAGTCCCCATGCGAGTGTTCCCCTGACAAGTGCAAACGCAGTCTTCATTTTGCGGTTATCCCCATTTTAATAGGTAAAAGCCCCGTAGGGGTAAAAATAGGTAAATGTCATTGAACTGCTGCTCCATTGCGTAATGATGATCAACGCATATTTATTCTCTGTGGTCTTAATCCACCGGACCTCGTTTTCCGGGGTGGCACCGAGGTTGGAATCAAACACCGTACCAGAGTCATAGAAGGTGTCGGGCAGATAATTGGCGTTCATGCAGTAATACTTCAGGTGACTCTGGTTTGAAAAATTACCGATACTGTGAAAGGCGGATAATCCCCCTGCAGCAAACCCTTTGGCCATAGAGCCTCCCCAGACCTCAGAGTGATAGGAAAAATCTCCCGGCGAGGTCACACTGCCGCTGGTAAAACTGAATGATTCGCCATCATTCAGGGTGGCCGTGAAATAGTCGTTCAAATGTGAGATATCAACTGCGTTCAGACCGGCATAACTGAGGTTGCCGCTCTTCAGATTACTGTAGACCGCAAACGCGGCAATCTCTTGAGAAGCAAAAATCGTGACAGACCCGCCTTTGATTTCGGGAACCGTGGAGGAGAATACCCCTAAGGAGACCTCCGAACTGCCTTTGGCCGGGATGCTTGAATAGTATTCCTTGATCACGGCACCGGTCTTGTCAAGATAGGTAAATATCACCGTTGCTTCTGCATCGCCGGTATTGACGGTATAGATAGTGGTTTCCCAGTTCTTGTTATGGGCCACATGGGGGAACACCAATTCCTGGGACGGTGTCCGGGTAAACGGCACATCCGCAATATGGTAATTAACGGTCCCGATCAGGTTTTCCCCAAGGAAATTAAGCCCTGCAAGCTCATGGTCGGATTCGACCATGATCCATCCGCTGCTGGTCAATGAGGTCCCGACCAGGAATGCGTCCTGCCCTCTGGCAGCCAAGGTTTTGTTTTCAGTGGCCAGAAGTGTTCCTGCCTGATCATATATCTTGACCGTTACCTGGTTGCTCTGGGTGGTGCTCAGGTTCCTGATGCCAAGGCCGGACCAGTTTCCGGGATGGGGTTTGAAAACCGGCAGGTAGTAGGTGTTTCCCGCCAGGGCACTGGAAACGGTCAGTGACAAAAAGAGAAATCCAATTAAACATTTAAATTTCATGCAATCACTCAATTTGCTGGGTTAAAGATAGGTTTTGCGTAATCGACAGTATAACCAAAATCTGCATTAATGTCTCCCGAATAAAAATACCCCCAGGATTTCAAAAATATCTCCAACGCCCTTTAGGGTGTATGCAGCCTTTTCATCAAAGGTGGGGTCGATCCGAAAGGCGGTCATCGGCCCTTGATCCATGGGCACTTTCAGGATGTGATACGCGCTTCCGTCCTGCTTCCGCGTGCGCACTGAAAACCACAGGTGTCCCTGATAGGTGCGGGCATTACCATAGCTCACCCCGGGATAGGCTTTGACAATATGGTCGATGTCGGATGGTGCAGCCGGTGCTGTGCCCTGATAGACAAATTTCTCTCCGGGGGTCCATCCGTGATCCAGTTTTGGAATCTGCCGGTTTCCATATTTCAGGAACAGCATGACAGGGGAGATGGTTTTTCCTCGGCTGACCGCCTGGTGGGTCAGGGGAAAGATCTGGAGGGATTCATGAACCGCATAGGTTCTATCCGGCAGTTGTCTTTGCTCCAGGTGCGGGATCAATGCCAGGGCACTCTGATAGCCGCTGTCCTCAAGCTGCATCTCCTGTTTGTTGAACCGGAACAGCCGGTTCCCCCCGTCAGCCGTGTACTGGAGCAGTATCCAGACCGTGGTCCGGTCTGCTGCCGCGACAGCCTTGATCCAGTTGATTTTTTCCAGGGGTTTAACAATTTG
>QZLA01000193.1 GCA_004796375.1 Desulfobacteraceae bacterium | reverse complement strand
TGTTCTGGCTGGCGGCCTTGGCAATCCCAAAATCAATGACTTTCAACTGTCCCTCATTGGTGATGAGGATATTCGGCGGACTGACATCCCTATGGATTAACTGAATGGGATTGCCATCAGCATCGGTTTTATTATGTGCATAATTGAGCCCGGCACAAATCTGCTGGGTAATAAACAGGGCATTTTCAAGGCTCAGCGGTAATGTATCCGTGGCATCCAGGATCCGCCGCAGGTTAATCCCGGCAAGGTATTCCATTGCAATAAAGTAGGTTTCCTCGACTTTGCCGAAATCATAGATCTGAACCACATTCGGGTGTTGGAGCCCTGCGGCCAGTTTTGCTTCTTCAACAAATGATGTCACCAGTTCTTTTTCTGTTTGAAGATGAGGAAAAAGGGTCTTGATGATCAGTGTTTTTTCAAACCCGTGCTCACCGCTTTTCTTGGCCTTGAACACTTCGGCCATGCCGCCGGTGGCGACTCTTTCCTGCAATAGATATTTGCCGAATTGTACGGGTTGAAATTGAGGCATATGGAAACTTTTTTGAAGTTATTGTTCCTTGAGACTCCCAATTTTATAACAAACCGGCATTTGCCCCGTCAAGATTTTCTTTGAATTGCCATGTAGGGAGCATAATTCCGCATGTTTTACTCATGAGGATGACATGCGAAAACTGTTGCCTGTGATGACCGCCCTGCAGGATACTATAGGCCTTTAGGACAGTCGTTTGCTTTTAAAGCTGAACAGGGCCCATTCCCCGGTGGTACTTCTGCAAAGGGATGCTGCACTGCCACTCCTCAAACTGACCTCCATGAATCCCGAACTACCGGGTATTAAAACCGGGACACCTGACGGTGCCTCCTCATAAAAAGACACCATTCTATCGATCCTGACTTTATTCACGGTGATGGAAAAATAATCCAGCGACAGTCTTAAAAAATCCCTGGTTTTGAGATTCAATACCAGATTTCCAAAATGGTCCGTGTGAACAATCCTGAGTTTAATCCCCTGTCCATCGGTTTCAACGGCGAGAAAATCCAGCTGCCGGATCTGTTCCACCGGTGTTCCCATGGCAGACACCTCCGTTCCCAAAGACAGGTGGGCACATACCGGGGCAAACAGATCCCGTCCGTGAAAGGTGTTGGACATTTGAGGGGTGAAAAACTTCGGATTATCCAGTACGATTATTTTTTCGACGGACTCCAGCTGAACGGACGACCAGAGCACGCCGTTATCCGGACCGACAAAGAAATAATTACGGGTTTTAATGCACAATGCTGCCCGTTTGGATCCCACGCCCGGATCCACCACCACACAGAATATGGTCCCTTTGGGGAAAAACGTGAAACTGGTGTAAAGGAGATAGGATCCGTTTAAAAGATCCTGGGGCCTCACACCGTGGGAGATATCAATGATACAGGCATCGGGGTTAATTGAACAGATCACCCCTTTCATCACGCCTGCATAGGCATCCTGAACGCCAAAATCAGTTAGAAGTGCAATCGGTTGTGTCATCTCTCCTCCAATACCGGAATCTCACCAGCGATAAAATCCACGCAGCACCGACGCTCAATAGTAAACCATACAGAAGATCTTTGCAAAAAAATAATTTGCCATTGCCCCTGACTCGGTGTAGACAAGAGGTCGTGCAGATATAAAAGGCCCTTTGGGTTCATGGGCCTGATGTAACCCATATTGTTCAAGAATTGTTTATGCAGGAGTTGCTATGCCTATAGAGATTAAATACGGAAGACGGTTTTTACTGGAAATGATGCCCCCGGAATCGGTGTGTGCAGAAATCGGTGTCAGCCAGGGCCTGTTCTCGCAGGAGATACTGGATGTGGTGGCCCCGAAAAAACTTCACCTGATCGATCCATGGGCGGCTGAACCGCACGTGGGCTATTATGACGGCGTGTGCGATCAATTCAGACCGCAGGTGGAATCCGGTCAGATAGAGATTCACCGCAATAAATCCCAGCACACCGTGGATCAATTTGAGGATAACTACTTTGACTGGATCTATGTGGATGGAAGCCATAGTTATAAAAGTGTAAAAAATGACCTGGACCTCTATTATCCAAAGGTCAAGATGTACGGCTTTATTGCGGGTGATGACTATACCATGGCACCCAAACGTAAAGGATTGAGGGATGCGGTGGCAGAAATTGCAGACAAATACATGATGCGCCTGATCCTGATTAAAAACAACCAGTTCATCCTCTGGAAAAAGGGTCCGGGCATGCCTCCTGAAGGCCCCTGCAGACCCCCTGAGTAACATGATCCGTTCAAGTCGTCACCCCGCTTCAGCATGGGTCACCGTGATCCTGACCGTGGTTGCCATGACGGCCTTTGCTGCCAACTCAATCTTCTGCCGGCTTGCCCTGAAGCAAGAGGCAATTGATGCCTTGAGTTTTACAACCCTGAGAATTTCGTCCGGCGCAGCGGCCCTGGGAATTTTCCTGTTTTTTTCCGCCACGAGAAAAAAGGAGCCGGCCGCATTAACGGTAAAAATGGCTTCCATGCTGGTGACCTATGCATTGACTTTTTCCCTGGCATACTTGAGCCTGCCGGCCGGTACCGGTGCGTTGATCCTCTTCGGTGCCGTCCAGACCACCATGATCACCGCCGGCGTATTGGGCGGTGAGCGGCTGTCACCGGTGCAATGGATCGGATTTTTGATGGCCATCCTGGGCTTTATCGGCCTTGCACTCCCGGGACTCGGTGCGCCCCCGCTACAAGGCGCCCTGCTCATGGCGCTGGCCGGTATGGCATGGGGCTTTTATTCCCTGATGGGTAAAAAGGTGCAGCACCCTTCCGGCGCAACCGCCTTGAATTTCATTTATGCCGTCCCCCTGGTGTGCCTGTTCCAGGCCGGATCTTTGGGCATGACCTCATCTGCAATCCATATCACCCCGCCAGGGGTGCTGTTTGCCATCCTGTCCGGCACTCTGGCATCAGGTGCCGGGTATGTGACCTGGTATGCTGCCTTGAAAAGCCTGTCTGCGTCCAAGGCGGCAATTGTCCAGCTGACTGTCCCGGTCATTGCCGCAACCGGCGGCCTGCTTTTCCTGGGCGAGCCCCTGTCTTGGCGCCTGGTGGTGTGCGGCATGATTATTTTAACCGGGGTAGGCATGGCCATCACCTCCAGGCAATAACTCTATCCGGCATCCACCTCGGCCCTGAGTTCCTTTTTCAGGATTTTACCTGTTGCTGTCATGGGAAGTCCTTCCCTGATTTTGATTACCCGTGGATACTTAAATGCGGCCATCTGCTCTTTTGACCAGTCGATAATCTCCTGCTCGGTAACCGACGCTCCCGGATTCAAAACAACATAGGCAGCGATCTCCTCACCATGACTGTCATCTTTTATCCCGATAACCGATGCCAGGGAGATATCTGGATGGGCAATCAGCACCTCTTCAATTTCACGGGGATAGACATTGTACCCACCGCGGATGATCATGTCCTTGACCCGGTCGACAATGTAGAAATATCCGTCCTCGTCCTTCTTGCCCAAATCCCCGGTATGGAACCAGGTCGTGCCTTTGAATGCATCTGCCGTAGCTTCCGGCTTATTGTAGTATCCCTTCATCACGTTGTGACCGCGGATGACCACCTCGCCCACCTCGCCCGGGGGCACGGGGTTGCATTCCTTGTCAAATATATCCACCTCCACGCCCCAGATCGGTGTCCCGATGGAACCGGGCTTATTTTCCTTGTGAAGGTGGTTGAATGTCGCCACCGGACAGGTTTCAGAGAGCCCGTATCCCTCCAGGATTGGAATTTCATATTTTTCCCTGATCCCTTTGATGATTTCAAGCGGCAGGGATGAGGCCCCTGCAAATCCGATCCTCAGGGTGTCTGCAATTTTCCGGGTATCAAACCGGTTTTCCTTGTCTTCGTAGTTGAGCAGTGCCCAGTACATGGTGGGCACCCCGGCAAATACGGTGGCATGCTCATTCTGGATGGCATTAAGGACCGCTTCAGGCGTGAACTTTGGGATCAACACCAGGGTGTTGCCGCTCAGGAAGCCGGCATTCATCTGGCAGGTCTGGCCAAAGGAATGAAACAGCGGCAGTACGATGACATGGATGTCATCGTATCGGGCCTGCAGCAGATGGCGGGTGGCAATGGCGTTCAGGGTCATATTGGAATGGCTCAGTTCCGCCCCCTTTGGAAAACCGGTGGTGCCTGAGGTGTATAAAATGACAGCCGATTCTTCCGGGTCGGTCTGGACCATGTCAAATTCAGGAGACTGCGTTCCAATCAGCTGCCCGAAGGTCTGGGTGTTGTCAATGGGTGACGGACTTGCCGGGTCTGCTGTAATCACAAAGAAATGCTCACAGGTATCCACCTGTGAAAACCCGTCAAACCCCTCTTTGGCCATGGGGAGTTCAGGGGTGCCTTCAAAACAGAAATAGGCTTTTGCCTCTGAATCATTGAGGTGGTATGCGATCTCCCTGCCTTTAAGCAGGACATTCAGCGGCACGACCACGGCGCCTGCCTTGAGTATGCCGTAATACACCATTGGGAAATAGGGAAGGTTCAGGCATGACAGCGCCACCTTATCACCCCTTTTGATACCGATTTGGGTCAACCCGTTGGCCACCTGATTGACCACGGCATTGACCTGGGCAAAGGTAAAGCTTTTATCGCCAAAAATGACCGCCTTTTTTTCCGGAAACTCTTTTACACTGTGGGTAAATACACTGACAAGGTTCAACATGCCGTTTCTCCTTTCTTTTTAAGAACACCTCAGGATGAGGTCTGTCCCGGGCGAGCGCGGATAACGGACCTTCCAGGGCTGCCTGTTACAGGTTGACTAAGAACATTCATATGATCTTAACTATGGGTTGTAAAGAAAAAAATAAAGCATTCTCCTGATGATCGGACGGCTGGGGCCCGATGAGAATTTGACCTTGAAAAAGCACGACATTTTCTATAGAGTGGCTAGAAATTGCACCCCGGGATTGCCACGGGCTGATCATCAAAAAAGAGTCATTTGGTACTCGAACAGGAAGAGGCGGCTGCATGAAAATTCTGGTTGTTGACGATGAGCTGGTCAGCAGAAAAAAAATGATGAAAATCGTTGACGGCCTTGGCAGATGCGAAGCGGCTGAGGATGGCCGGGCGGCCATCAGCTCAGTGCAAACCGCTCTTGAGAAATGGGAACTCTTTGATCTGATCACCCTGGATATATCCATGCCGGATATGTCCGGCACAGAGGTGCTAAGCACCATTCGGGATCTTGAGACGGCAAGGGGATTGACAGCAGATGAAAAAGCTAAAATCCTAATGGTGACTGCCCATTCAGATGTGGAATCGGTCAAGGCCTGTGTTGGAAAATGTGATGCTTACATAATCAAACCTTTCAACAAAGATGTACTCACTGAAAAGCTCAAAAAGTTAAAGGTTATATAGGACGGATTCTATTCATGGGAATTGAGATCGAAAGAAAATTTCTTGTTAAATATGCCCCCTGGAATGCCCAGACCCCGGTTCAATATTTCATTCAGGGGTATATCCAGAGGGATCACAACCGCGTGGTTCGCGTAAGAATTGCCGATGATCAGGGTTTTCTGACCATCAAGGGCCCCAAGGAAAAAGGTGCCGGGCTCGAATTTGAATACGAGATCCCCAAAGATGACGCCCTAACCCTGATCGAGACCCTCTGTGATCAGCCCTGCATTGAGAAGAACCGGTATCACATCAACCACCAAGGCTTTGACTGGGTCATTGATGAGTTTTTCAATGAAAACCAGGGACTTGTACTGGCGGAAATTGAACTTTCATCCGTGGATCAGGATTTTGTGAAACCGGAATGGCTGGGTAAAGAGGTCACCCATGATCTTCGGTATTACAACGCCAGCCTGATCGAACGTCCGTACGTCACCTGGTAGACGGTGATACAACAGGCTTAACCCACCTCTTTTTCATGACCAGGGTGTACAGGCTCACCAGCAGCAGTCCCATACAGCTTCCCATGTGAACCAGGTCCAGCCCGATGATCATTCCATGAGAAAATCGTGTGCCCTCCAGGTTTTTAATCACCATGAGTACCCCGCTGACCACCAGCAGTATGATCATTCCGATTTTAACATATGCGGAAAAAGAGAGGCGCAGGCCCCGGTTGTACCTGAGCAGGAAGTCAAAGCTGATATAAAATACCAGGGCAAGAAGAACAGAAGCCGTAATGTAATGAATTTCATGGGTCACATAAAACTTTGCCAGCCATGCCAACCCCGGAATATCGGCGATATAATAGCGCTTGAATATCGGCATCTGCCCAAAACCGGACAGGGACAGCAACAAAAGGCTGATTCCATAGGTCCATTTTCTGAATACAAGGGTGTCCAGTTTCATTTTTCCGTCTCCTTTACCCCTTTATAAAAACGCCCAAAGGCTGCGGCAGCACCGGCAATCGGGGCCAGAATCATTGCCCGGGTCCATCGGGCGCCGTCTGCCATCATATCCTTTACCGGCTTCAGATGGGGCTGGCCGTCTCCGGTTTCAATATGCTGATTCAGCTGATCAAAGGGAACCGGGCTGACATAAATGGTATGGGTCCCGCCATTTTCATGTTCACCGTAGATATACCCATTGATCTCCCGGGCCAGCGCATGGGCCTGCTTCACGATTTCCTCCCTCGGCCCTATGGTCTGAACCCCTTCCGGGCAGGCCTCGATACATGCGGGTACATCACCCTGTTCAATGCGATTGTAACAGCGATCACACTTATACATCACACCATTTCCCGCCATGGACGGCATAAGATCCAGATAGAGCCCGACACCTGTCTGCCGCTGGGGAATCTGCCAGGGGCAGACCTGCTTGCACTTGGACCCGCCCAGGCAGATGTCGGCATCCAACCTTGAAATCCCGTTGTCCAGCTGTTTGGCTGCCCCCCAGGGGCACAGTTTGACACAGGGTGGGTTTTCGCAATGCATGCAGCGCCTGGGAATGGTCAATTCCTGCTCCTCTCCGTCAATGGTCACGGCGGCACGTTGAATATACAGCCAGTTATATGGGGTTAAACGATCCGTGACCTCTCTTTTCCCTGACCAGTCTGACACCTTGACCCGCTTGGGAAACATTTTCGGAAACGGTTTTTGGGGTTCGGGAAATTTGGCCTGGTTCGATTCCTGGCAGGCATAAACACACTCTTCACACCCGATACACTTTTGGATATCGATCAATGTGGCCAGAGGACGTGTCTGTCCATCAATAGATTTCAATGCGTTACCGGCATTTGCTGCCGGAGGGGTCATGGCAGCCGCAACAGTTGCGGCAACACTGCCCTTGAGAAATGATCTTCGGGATATGGTGGATCTCATATTATCTCCTGCTTTATCTTATCCGATGGGTTGTTTTACTCTGAAAAAGATCTGATCAAATCGTAAACTTGAATCGGATTTAATCCCAATGCGTTGGCAATCGACTTAATGGTCTGATCCGGTCTGATTTCAGGGTTTTTCCCGGAAAGCCCATCAAGGATGCGGGACTTGTCAAGACCGAACTCTTTGACCAGCATGGCGATGGTTTTGTTGCCCGTGCCCGGTGGCGGCAACTCAGGTAACGCCGTGGCTTTGGGCGGCTGTATCAGTGCAAACAATTCCTTGGGTGTTCTGCCGTTCTCTTTTGCAATGGCCAGGAATACCTGATCTGGACCATCTACACGGATGCCTGCAGCGTCGAACTGCTCCATGACCGTTTTCATGTCAAGCCCGGTTTTTTTTGCCAGAGATTTCAACGGTGCCAGTTCGGCATGACCAAAAGGCGGTTCTCCATATTTCACCGCAGCCTTGTTCTTAATGCCTTCGCTGATGTCAAGGACTGTTGAAAATGGCGGAATCATAAAATAGGTGCCCAAACCAACCCCGATTACCAGGAGGAGTGACAAGGCGAAATTGACATTGAAGACCCGAACCTGCCTTGCCCTGTCCTTGAAATAGCTCAAGATGGGTTTCCAGTTCAGGTAAATGTGAATCACCAGTGCAGACAGGAACAGGAATCCAAAATTAATATGGAGCGCCCCCCACTGGGTTTTGGACAGTCCCCACAAGCGCCAGTCCGCCCAGTATGCCACACGGCCCTGGGGTACGACATACAATATGATGCTGGTGAGGATCATTAAGCAGAACGCCACCAGCGCGGTCAAGGATGTTATCTTTCTCGTTTTCAAAACGATCTCCTTTGTGAGTAATTAGAACGGGGAAACGCGGAATACCTAAAATACCAGATAGCGGTCGCACTCTTTGACCATCTGGGCATTTTTTGCATGGGAGGTCAGTGAATGGCCCTCTGAACCATGATCATTGAAGGACATGACCAGCCCCTCGCTGCTCCTGTAATTCGCCTCGCAGATATGGATGGTCGACCGGCGGCAGAGCTGTTGGAATCTGCTGTCAGCCATCACACTGACAGATGAGCCTGTAAAAAAAATCTGGGTGGCAACGCCCTTTTCTCCGGCTGCCTCACTGAGCTTCATGACATAATCGATATATTTCTCTGATGTAACCAGGATTCCCAGGGTACGCTGCATCGTTTTTCCTTTGTTTAGATTCTTTACACGGGAATGACCAGGGATGCCTGTTTCAAGCGCCTGCCGATCTCTTTCTTGGTGATGAACTCAATATCAAACCGCTCAACATTTTCACCATGATTCGAGTAGCACTGTCCCCCCATCTCTTTAAGATGATCAAACCCCTGGATAAAAAAATCGGCATCACCGTCGATCTCCCGGTTTAAAAAATAAAGCGAAACCATCTGCATGGTGGGCAGCAGCCCGAGGCTCACCCGTAAAGCTTCTGTCTGCCTGTCAGTATCCTTTACCAGAACTGCAATCTGTCCGGACATCATTCCCCTCGAAATCCTCACGCTATGGGTTAACCGTTCTTGCCGTGGGTATAAAAGAGCAAAGATGATGCCAACAGACCTTCGGCACCACACCAGAAACAAACCAAAAATAAAAAAAATTCATAAAAACAGACAGTTAAAATACATGATCGGACTGAAAAGAGACCCGTTTACCCCGGAAGAAAGACCGTCACACCTGTTAACACTTAACGTTCTGCTTAACACCGGGTTAACAGGTTACGAGGAAATAAAAGTGTCCAGATCAATCCCGAATTTCTTGATCTGCTTCCATACCGTTACCCTGGATACATTCAGGTATTTGGCAGCTTCGGTTTGGTTTCCATGATACATTTGCAGCGCATGGATCAACCGGTCTTTCTTGCTCATACGTGGACTCACGACTGCAGTTGGCGTATCAAAGGATCTATTCTGAACATGGGTTGCGTCGGGTCGTTCGGCATAGGACTCCAGGGACCTGTTGATCAGCTTTTCAGGCAAGTGCTCCGGCCCGATACTGCTTTTATTGGAAAGGACAAAGGCGTACTCCACCACATTTCTCAACTCCCGGATATTCCCGGGCCAGGTATAGGCCACCATGAGATTCATGGCTTCGGGCGTGAACCCCAAAATATTTTTACCGGTTTTCTTGACATTCATCCCCACAAAATGCTGGACAATCATGGGGATATCATCTCTTCGCTCCCTTAATGGCGGACAGCTGACTGGAAACACATTGATACGGAAAAACAGGTCTTCCCTGAACTGCCCGTTCTGAATCATCTCTTCCAGGTTCCTGTTGGTCGCTGTGATGATCCGGACATCTACGGGAACGGATTTATTCTCCCCAACCCTCTGGATCATTTTATCTTCAAGCACCCGCAGCAGCTTCACCTGCACGGAAAGCGGGATATCACCGATCTCATCCAGAAAAATCGTCCCCTGGTGGGCCTCCTCAAACCGACCGACCCGCTTTTGATCAGCACCGGTGTAAGCACCCTTGACGTGACCGAACAATTCGCTTTCCAACAGGTTCTCACTCAATGCGGCACAGTTCACCTTTAAAAACGGTCTGGCTTTTCTCGGTCCTGATTCGTGAAGGGCTTTGGCCACCATCTCTTTTCCCGTACCACTTTCTCCCAGGATCAGAACCGGTGTGTCGGATTGGGCGACATTCTCAATGAGTTCAAACAGGCTCTGCATTTTCGGGGTCTTGCCGATAATGCCATGGAACCCGTCATCCAGGTGAAACAGGCGTTTAATTGAATTCAACTCATTCTGGTAATGAATATTTTCAGAGATATCCCGAAGGGTCTCAACCGCCCCCTGGATATTTCCTTGGTCGTCATACAAAACGGTTGCGCTCTTTACAATAGGAACCGACTGGTTCTGGATATTGGTGATCAAACATTTCTTGTCCCTGATGATCCCGGCTGAAAACAGCGCACACCATAGCCCGCCCTCGCTGGATTCATTGATTTTACATCCCGTACAATTCAGAATCCTGCACGATTTCCCTTTGAGTTCATCTTCGCTGTACCCGGTGATCATCTGGGCCGATCGGTTGGCCGCAACAAATCGCCCCTTCGGGTCAACTATGATGATCCCCTCCTGGGCAGAGTCGATTATCGTTCGCCAATAGTTGCCGATTTCCATGCATCCGCTCCTGAGATGTTAACAATTTAACAATAAGTTAACACAGCATTAATCCTCCGGCAACCCCACGCCTAAAAAAAACAGGGGAATCCACTTTTGCAACTTTTTTTATTTTACAATAAATTCATATTGTTATATATTAACACACACAGTTCGTACTATTCTTGGCACAGCCATTGCTCTAATTGCACATCGTAATATTTAATTAACGCAGAGTTAATAACCCGTAAACTTTTTAAGGAGATATTATGAAAAGCAATACCATTAAGCTGATCACGGTTCTTTTTGCCATGATGTTCCTGGCTGTCGGATGTGTCGGTTCAAAAGACCCCAAACCGGCCAAGGCCGAATGGATGTATGATGAGCTCGTGGATGTGGCGTTTGTTAAACAGCATGTCACCGTTCCCATGGAAGAAAACGTGATGATCATCGATTCCAGGCCTTACAAAGCCAAGTATGTTAAAGGACATATCCCTGGCGCCGTCAGCATCCCCTGGACAAAATTTGACGAAAAGAAAGACCTGCTGCCTAAAAACAAGGATGCCCTGCTTATATTCTATTGTGGTGGCGTTGAATGCAAACTGAGCCACAAGTCCGCCAAAAAAGCCAAGAGTATGGGATATACCAATGTCAAAGTCCTGCCCACCGGTTTCCCCTCCTGGAAGAAACAGAAAGGCGAATATCCGTCTGTCAGCGCCGAATATGTCGCCAAGGTCGTGGCGGACAATACCGGCATGATCGTCGACTCCAGACCGCTGGAAACCAAGTACAACAAGGGTCACATCCCATCAGCCATCAGCATCCCCTTTTCAAAGTTTGAAACCCTTAAGGGTAAACTGCCTAGGGATCCGGCCACCCCTGTGATTTTTTACTGCGGTGGTCTTCACTGCCGGCTGAGTCACAAGTCCGCCAGAGAATCCATAAAAATGGGATACACCAATGTCAAGGTGTTTTCTGAAGGGTATCCGGCATGGAAAAAGCTGTATGGTGCATCTGCCCAGGCCATGGCCGTCAAAGCCGGTGAAGTGGAAGGTTCCATCGACCTTGCCCGGTTTAATGAGATCATGTCAAAGAATCCCTCCTCCATCATGCTGGTTGATGTTCGGGATGCTGATGAATTTGCCAAAGCGGCAATTACCGGTTCCGTGAACATTCCTGTGGACAAGCTGGAAGCCAAAGCCAAAGAGCTTCCTAAAGATAAGCCCATCGTATTCATCTGCCCGACCGGTGCCAGAAGCGGTGAAGCCTTCTATATGCTGCAGGATGTGATGCCCTCATTAAAAGACGTGTTTTACGTAGAAGCCGAAGTGACGTTCAACAAAGACGGTTCCTACAAACTGAAAAAGACTGAATAATAAACCATTTATACAAAATAATGATGGAAAAGGTTCTGCATATCCTCAAATCGGCTCCGGATGATACGATCATGAAGATCTTTGAAACCATGAGCCAGGAAAGCAATGTATCGGTTGTAGAACTTGATCCTGATCATACCGACTGGCACGCCCTGCTGGATAATATTTTTGAACACGATTCAGTGATCTGCTGGTGGTAAACTAAAGCTATAAGGAGAAACTCATGTTTAGAAAAACCCTGATTGGATTAACTGCTCTTCTGTTTGTAATGGTATCTGTGTCGTTTTCTTTTGCTGCTGATGCCTCAGGTGGTCCGGGCGGCAATGACAGAAAGGGAAAGTACACCTACAGAAAAGTATATAAAGCATGTGCCGGCAGAGGTGAAGTATCCTCTCCCAAACCGGTGGTGAGCCCTGCCGATAAAACCATGGCAGAGTGGAAAACCATTTTTGAATCCCGTAATTTTGAAGCGTTTGGCTGCCTTGAAGAGTGGGGCAACCTGTCAGATAAAGATATCCTGGATATCTACACCTACTTTTACAACCATGGATCTGATTCGCCTTCACCTGCGCAATGCCAGTAATTGTTTTGACCGCCGGCCCAGGAAGTACACCTTGGACCGGCGGTCCATTCAGCACATAGCCAATTTTAAGGGAGGCAATGAATGAAATCTAAGCTTAAGCTTATCTTTGGGGGGCTGGCACTGATGGTCTCAGGCTTGCTGGCCGTTCAGCTTTATGCCAGCGCACCGCCCGATGCGAACGGGAATGAAGCGATCGGGCGAAAGATGGCCAAACAGGCCATCAAACGGGAAAAGAAGTGGTCTACCACCAACCATTCCAACCATCCTGTTCTCCAGGAAAAATTTACCTCAGGGGAGCAGATTACCGAAGCCTGTCTGTCCTGCCATTCCGAGGCCGCCGAACAGTTCCATAAAACGATCCACTGGACTTGGCTGGCCGAGGATGCTGAAACAGGGAAAAAATATGGCAAGGCAGGAGACTCCTTGAACAACTTCTGTCTTTCCGGCAACGCCATGGAGGACAAGGGGTGCCTGAAATGCCATACGGCATGGAATAAAAAGGGAACCCAGGGCCAGATCAACTGCCTAAAATGCCATAACACATCCGGTTTTAACTTTGATGAAGCATTTACCGATATCAACGAATTCTCCAATGACGGTGATCCGGAAACCGATGAAATCGCAGCCGACATCCAGATGGAGCTGGTCGATGCCGTTGGCCGGATTGAACTCCCGGACCGAAAAAACTGCGGAACCTGCCATTTTAAAGGCGGCGGCGGTGACGGTGTCAAACACGGCGATCTGGATACCTCTCTGACCAAGCCCAACAAGGAACTGGATGTTCATATGGGTATCGACGGAGAAAATTTTTCCTGCACCCGCTGTCATACAACAAGCAATCACAACATTGCCGGCCGCATATACACCAACCCGGCCGTTGCTGAGAAGAAAAGCCTGATTGAAGATGACCTGGCACCGAAGATCACCTGTGTTTCCTGTCACAGCAGCGAGCCCCATAAAAACGATTCAAAAATGAACGACCATACCGATAAGGTGTCCTGCCAGGCCTGCCATATCCCGAGCTATGCCCGGGTCAACCCCACCAAGATGTCCTGGGACTGGACCAAGGCAGGGGACCTCAAAGATGGAAAGCCCTATCATACGGACGGCCCTCTGGGCAAACCCATTTACAAATCCATCAAAGGGGAGTTCACCTGGGATAAGAATGTCGTTCCCGAATACTTCTGGTCAGATGGTTCCCTTTCCAGCACCACGGCCAGGGACGTGATAGACCCGGCGCAAGTGGTGAAGGTCAGCCACCCGGTCGGTGATAAGGATGACCCGGATTCGAGAATCTATCCGTTCAAGATCCACCGTGGAAAACAGCCCTATGACAAGGTCAATAAAACCCTTCTGGCTCCCATGCTTTCGGGCCCGAAAGGTTACTGGACAACCTTTGACATGCCTGATGCCATTGCGCATGGCAACAAGGCACTGGATATTCCGTTTTCCGGTGAGTTTGACTATGTGGAGACCACCTATGCATTTCCCATCACCCACATGGTTGCCCCCAAGGGTCGGGCATTGAACTGCAACGAGTGTCACATCAGGGAAAACGGCAGGATTGCCAACCTGGCCGGGTTATACCTGCCCGGAAGAGACCGGTTGCCGCTCATAGACAACCTCGGATTCCTTGCGGTATTGGGCGCACTGGTGGGTGTCGGCCTTCACGGCATTGGACGCTTTTTTGCCAAAAATAACGGGAAGGAGGCTTCAAATGAACGAAAAGAAAATCATTAAAATCTATCTGTATACCCGGTATGAACGATTCTGGCACTGGCTCCAGGCATTTATCATCATCCTGCTTTTGATCACCGGTTTTGAAATCCACGGGACCTATACCCTTCTGGGTTTCCAGACGGCCGTAAACGTACACAATTTTGTGGGACTCTCCTGGATCATCCTGTTTGCATTCTTCGTGTTCTGGTTGTTTACCACCGGCGAATGGAAACAGTATATCCCCACCACGAAAAAACTGTTTTCCGTGGTGTTGTATTACAGTTGGGGAATTTTTCAGGGCAGGCCTCATCCGGTCCAAAAATCCCCAGGGGCCAAGCATAACCCGCTTCAGCGGCTCACCTACCTGGCCCTGTCTGCCTTGATGCTGCCGGTCCAGATGGCAACTGGCCTGTTCTACTACCTGTACAACTACCTGAACAACAGCATTGAACTGTCCATCCTGGCCTATGTGCATACCCTGGTCGCATTCCTGTTGGTGAATTTCCTGATTGTTCATGTGTACATGACCACGACAGGTCACTCTCTGTTCAGCCACATTTCCGGTATGATTACTGGGTGGGAAGAGATCTACGAGACCACCAAGATTGAAGACTGGGAAAAGCCGCAACAGAACAAGTAATATTCCCTATTCTGCTAAACATAGCCCGATCAGAGCCTGCCTCTGATCGGGTTTTTTGTCTCAACAAACGAGACACCATTGTATCAACCCTCACTGCAAGTGATACACAATTCTTTTAAATTGTCCCGCTCAGCATCCCCGGCTCTGCGGTCCATATATATATGACCATAGAAAATTTCGACAAAACCATTGCAAACCAGGCGTTTTTGTGGCTTTACTGAACCGTGGTCAAATATTCAGCGGCTCGATTTGACGACTGGCATATAATTTGCTCTTTAGACACCTGATTAGACATTTGATAAACTGTACTGAATACAATTGAAAAGGAGCAACAATGGAAAAAGATATCTTAAAAGCGATGGCCGATGCTGGAAAACCTGTCCGTCCCGGAGACATTGCCAAAGCCCTCGAAGTTGACAGCAAAGCGGTTTCCAAGGCCATAAAATCCCTCAAGGAAAAAGGTCAAATCATCTCTCCCAAACGCTGCTACTACTCTCTTCCCAAATAATGATTAAACAGTATACATAACCCATTTATTGGAGGAATCTATGGATCCGGTATTTCTTTCCAGGCTTCAGTTTGCTGCAGCCACCATGTTCCATTTTTTATTCGTCCCGCTCACACTGGGCCTGTCCTTGATCATTGCCTATATGGAGACCAAATATGCAAAGACAGGAGAAGAGGTTTACCTGAAAATGACCAAATTCTGGGGCAAGCTGTTCCTGGTTAATTTTGCCCTGGGTGTGGTGACAGGCATCACCCTTGAATTTCAATTCGGCACCAACTGGTCTCGCTACTCGGAATATGTCGGTGATGTGTTTGGCTCGCTTCTGGCTATTGAAGCATCGGTGGCTTTTTTCCTTGAATCCACATTTATCGGCATCTGGATTTTCGGCTGGAAAAAGCTTTCCGCCAAAGCCCATGCCACGGTGATGTGGCTGGTGGCCGGTGCCGGGAACCTGTCAGCCGTCTGGATACTGTTGGCCAATGGGTTCATGCAGCACCCGGTCGGGTATACCATCAATAACGGCCGGGCTGAACTCGTTGATTTCCTAGCCGTTATCACCAACAAGCACGGCCTGCTGGAGATCTTCCATGTGGTTCCGGCGTCCCTGCTGCTTGCCGCATTCTTTATTATGGGAATATCCGCCTATCACCTGCTTAAAAAACAGCATGTGGAGGTTTTCCATAAATCGTTCCGCATGGCTTTGGTCGTGGGTTTCGTGTGCTCCATTTTCGTTGCCATTGAAGGGGATCTGCACGGAACCAATGTATCCGCCACCCAGCCGGCCAAACTGGCGGCCATGGAAGCCCACTGGGAAACCACAAAACGTGCGCCCATTATCCTGTTTGCCATCCCCAGTGAGGAGCAGGAAAAGAACCTGGTTGAAATCGGCTCCATCCCCGGCATGCTCAGCCTTTTGGGCTACCATGATTTCAATGCTGAGGTAAAAGGCCTGCGCGATTTTCCAAAAGATGAGCGGCCGCCGGTCCTGCCTACATTCATCGGTTTCAGGACCATGGTGGGCCTGGGCACCCTGATGATCCTGCTGACCAGTTACGGGTTTATACTCAGGCGGAACAAGCTCCTGGAGAGCCCCACCTATCTTAAGATCATGATGTTTGCCATCCCTGCACCCTATATCGCCATGGAATCGGGATGGATCGTTGCAGAGGTCGGCCGTCAGCCCTGGATTGTTTACGGGCTGATGAGAACCTCCCAGGCAGCCTCCCCCATCGACGGTATCCAGGTACTGATCTCCCTGATCGCATTTATCCTCGTGTATGGCTTGCTGGGTGCAGTGGGGTATTACCTGATCGTGAAATTTGCCAAAAAAGGCCCTGAGCCTGAAACAGAATAATTATTAACAGGAGCTTATCATGGTACTTCAATCAATTTGGTTTTTTCTCTGGGGTCTTCTATGGGCGGTTTTCTTCATCACCGACGGGTTTGACTTTGGTGTAGGTACAGTGTATCCGTTCATCGGTAAAACAGATACCGAGCGCCGCACCATGCTCAATGCCATTGGTCCGCTGTGGGACGGAAATGAGGTGTGGCTGCTCACGGCCGGCGGGGTGACCTTTGCTGCTTTCCCCAAGGTATATGCGGTCATGTTCTCCTCTTTATACACGCCGCTAATGCTGATCCTGTTCGCCCTGATCCTCAGAGGAGTGTCCTTTGAATTCAGGAGCAAGATCGAATCCGATGCTTGGAAAAAGGTCTGGGACACCTGTTTTTCCGTAGGCAGTTTCCTGCCGGCCCTGCTGTTCGGCGTTGCCTTTGCCAATATTTTTCAAGGTATCCCCTTTGACGACCAAGGACTCTACCACGGGAACACCCTTAAACTCCTGAACCCGTATGGGCTTCTGGGCGGTGTGCTCTTTGTCCTGCTGTTTATCCAGCATGGCGCCAACTGGCTGGCCATCCGGACAGATGGAGACCTCCAGCAGCGAGCCATTTCGATAACCCGGAAAAACTGGCCGATACTGGTGGCCGTTGCTGTCATCTTTCTGATTGCCAGTTATTTTGCCACCCCCCTGTATGACAACTACTTTAAGAATCCTGTCCTGTTCCTGATCATCCTGGTCGCGGTCATTGCCCTGTTTGCCACCCGGATATTTTCGGCCAAGCAGGCATGGTTCAAGGCTTGGTTTGCCTCTGCCGTCACTATTATGGGCTGCACATTCTTTGGTGTGGCCGGGCTGTTTCCGAATTTATTCCCCTCCAGCCTGGACAAGGCCTACAACCTGACGGCATTTAACGCATCGTCAAGCCCCTTGACCCTGAAAATCATGCTGACCGTTGTGGTGATCTTTATCCCTGTGGTTATCGCCTACCAGGTCTGGGCCTACATCCTTTTTAAGGATACCGTGACCAAAAAGGATCTTGAACTTGACGACGCATACTAGTAAGGTAAGTTTGAATTAAATACAGCACATAATGATTAACTTTTTATTACAAAGGAGAATTGAGAATGGATAAATATGTTTGCGATCTTTGCGGATACGTGTATGACCCCGAGGTTGGTGATCCGGATAATGACGTGGATCCGGGTACTGCTTTTGATGATCTTCCCGAGGACTGGGTCTGCCCCATCTGCGGCGCAGGCAAAGACGATTTTTCCAAGCAATAATCCCAGACGATAAACATTGCATGAAGGGCCGGGCGGATTTCACTTATCCAACCGGCCCTTCTGGTTTTAAGGTTTCGATCACAAGGAGAGATCACCATGGCGCTGTCTGTTGTCGATCTATATTCCAAGGTTCTTCCAAGGACCAATTGCAGGGACTGCGGATACCAGACCTGCCTGGCCTTTGCAGGCATGGTGGTGTCAGAAAAACTACCGTTGAACAAATGCCCTCACATTCCCGGCGAGATTCTCACTTGGGCCCAGGCAGAACTTGATGCCCAGTACCGGGAGGGCAAGTGGCTCAAAAAAGATATGGCAAAAGAAGCCCTGGTCCTGGCCAGGGAGAAAGCCGCCTCCATGAATCTCGGGGATATTTCCCGCCGGATCGGCGGTGAACTGATCACCCGGGACGGTCAAACCTATGTATCACTCCCCTACTTTAACAGCAGCGTCTGCATCACCCTTGAACAGATCACCGATAGTGCCGGTCATGAACTGAGCCGGAATGAGCAGACCTTTATCTACATGCATATGGCTCACGGTGGCACCAAACCACCATCCGGTGTCATGAAAAGCCTCAAGGAATTTCCCAATACCATTTCCAAGGTGTCTTCCATGCGCGGTCATGTGGAAGCCCCCCTGCAAAAGCAGTTTGCCGGCAG
>QZLA01000231.1 GCA_004796375.1 Desulfobacteraceae bacterium | reverse complement strand
CGGGGGAAAGCGATGTTTTTCAGGACCCGGACCAACGAAGGAAAGGAGATCCCTCTCAAGGACCGTTGCGACACCTGTCATCCCGGTCCCTATTTTACTAACCGGAAACCCGCTGAAGTAGGCACCCAGTTCCCCATGGACACCCACGGCCGGTTTGATGTTCCCCACCTGAACAATATTTATGAAACCGCACCCTACCTCCATGACGGCAGCGCCAATACCCTCGAAGAGATCTGGACATTATTCAATCCGGACGACCGGCATGGGGTAACCAATGATATGACAAAGGACCAGCTCAACGATTTGATTGAATATCTTAAAATACTATAAACCAACGGCAGAGAAATCATGAGAACTAAAAATCAAAAACTGAAGGTGATCCGGCTGTTTGCAGGGGTATTGATATGTCTGCTGGCTGCCGCCCCTGCCATTTCGGCAGACGCCAGTATAGATCCTGTACCCTTTGTGTACCAGAATTGGGAGGTATTTTACAAAGGGTCAAATGGGCTGCCCAATGATCATATTTTTTCACTATGTGCGGATAAAGGAGTGCTCTGGGTCGGGACCGAAGGCGGACTTGCCCGGTATGAGAAGGATGAGTGGCGTTCCTGGACCAAGGCGGACGGCCTGCCGTGGGAGGTGATCACCAGTATCAAGGTATCTGAAAAAACCGGGGATGTATGGCTCGGGATGTTCGGCGGTGGACTGGTCAGGTTTTCCGGCGGCCGGTTTGACCAGTTCACCCAATTTAATTCAGGACTGGTCAATGATGTGATCTACGGGATCACCATCCTTGAGGATAATGTCTGGGTGGCCACTGCCGCAGGGGTGAGCGCGTATAACACCGTTTCCGGCCAGTGGCAGATATTTAACGAGAAAAATGCACCCATGGAGGAGATCTGGTGTTATAACGTGGATGCGGCCGACGGAAAGGTGTTTGTCGCCGTATGGGGCGGAGGTGTGCTTGAATGGGATGAGCGCACCCGGCGCTGGGATGCCCACCGGGATCCGGACCGGGAGATGGAGATCGATCTGTTCAGGGATGACGGCCTGATTCATATCATCACCACGTCGGTATCCTACACCAAAGGTATCCTGTGGGCCGCCACCTATTTCGGGATGAGCCGGTATGACGGGACCAGCTGGCGGGGCTATATGGACCATGACAGCGGACTGGTCAGCAATTTTATCAACTTTAACATCAGCCCTGATGGAAACACATGCTATGCCGCCACGGACAAGGGCCTGAGCGTGTTATGCGATTATCAAAGCGATACCTGGGTGACCTACCGCCGGGCAGCACCGGATGTCAAACAGTGGACGGCACACATGAACCGTGGGAAACAGGAGATCCGGGTCCTCAAAACCAACCTGACCCTGCCCAATGATTTTGTGATCTGCGCCGCGCTGATGGGTGAAGACCTCTGGATCGGGACCGGACACGGGCTTGCAAGAGGCACTGGACAAGGATATTATCCTGGTGTGAAACCCATGATGAAAGGAGGGCTGCAATGATTCTGTCAAAGCCTTTCCAATATATGACCCCGATTAATACCGGGGTGTTAAGAAAATGGTGTGTCCTTTTGATAATGGTGTTGATCATTGGTGCACAAGTGGATGCCCGGGCGAATAGCAAGACTGTTGAGCAGAACTACGGCAAAACGCCGGATGAATATGTTCCCTATAAAAAATTCAGCAATCCCTATAAGAAGTTTTTCCTTGAACCCAATGAATACCTGGGGTATGGGCGAAATATTCCCGAACCCGATCATATCGATACCATTGACATCGGATTTCTGGGCCCCATCGAAAAAACCGTGTCTGTCGCCACAGGCGGTGCATCCCATGAAGAGGATTTGGGGAAGAAGATGCTTTTGGGAGCCAGGCTGGCCATTGAACATGCCAATGAACACAAGGGATACCGGGGCAAAGGGATACCCTTTCGCCTGGTGGTCCGGAATGACAACGGGCTCTGGGGGGCCAGCGCCAATGAAATCATTGATCTGGCCTACAATGAAAGGGTATGGGCGATCCTTGGGACCATAGATGGCGCCAACTCCCACATTGCCATCCGCACGGCGCTAAAGGCGGAACTGGTGGTGATGAATTCAGGCAATACCGACCCGACTTACACGGAAACCGCTATTCCATGGGCCTTCCGTTGCATTACCGATGACCGGCAGATGTGCTATCTTTTGGCAGATTATGTGTTCAAGAAACTGGGGTTGAGCCGTGTGGCAGCGCTTCGGGCCAATAACCGGTACGGCCGGATCAGTATTGATGAGTTCAGGGATGCGGCCACCCGCATAGGAAAACCGTTTATCACCGAGCTCAATTACAGGGTCGGGGATACCGATTTCTCACGCCAGCTCGAACGGATCAAGGCTTTAAAGCCCGACGCCGTCATGACCTATGGTGATGCAAGGGAGTCTGCCCTGATCCTGAAGCAGATTCGGGCCATGGGACTGGATGTGTGGTTTATCGGATCGGATCGTATTGTTTCCGACGAGTTCATTGAAAATGTTGACGGTAGCCTGGAAAAGGTGATTGCCGGCCACCCCTATAATCCCCTGTCACGGGATGAGAAGGCCGTGGCGTTTAAGACCGCCTTTGAAGAAAAGTTTGGTGAATCCGCTGAGACCTTTGCCGCCCATGCCTATGACGGTATGAATATGATCATAGACGCCATTGAAAAAGGCGGCTTAAACCGGGCGAAAATCAGGGATGAACTGGCAGCCATGACCACGTATCACGGGGTGTCCGGGCTGAAGCGGTTCGACCCGATATTCAATAATATCAGCAACACCTACCTGGCCATTGGAAATGGTAATCAGTTCGAATTCCTGACCCGGGACCAGGCGTTTAAATGAGTTTTTTTGTCCGCTCGTGGGCGGCTGCCGTTCTGATCCTGGTTGCTGTCACAGCGGCTTACTGCCAGGATCGCCCCTATAAACGGATGATGGGGGATGAACTGACCTTTACCGGCCATGCCGGGCAGCTGGATGGCCTGAGCCACGATGCACCCATATGCATCGGCGGGTTTCTTCCGGATACAGACAATCATCCGGCAGGGCAGGCGGTGATCAAAGGCATCCTGCTCGCTCTTGAACAGGCGAATACCGCCGGGGGATACCAGGGCCGAATGTTCGAATTCAAACGTCGCTGGGCCGGATCACCATGGGGCGCAGGTTCCAAAGAGATGATCCGGTTGGTCTATGAGGATCACGCCATGGCCGTCATCTCCTATCTGGCGGCGGCCACCCATGTGGCCCAGCAGACCGCCCTGAAATCCTATATTCCGGTCATCACACCCGTGGCCACGGACACGACACTGACCCACGCCCGGGTTCCCTGGATCTTCAGATTGCCGCCGGATGATGAAATCCAGGCAAAGGCTCTGGTTGGTGCATATCTGTCAGGAGTATCGGCAGCCGGACCCCCCGGTTTGATTACGGCGACGGATGCGGACAGCCGGGTTGCTACCCGGGAGCTGACCCTGGAGATGAACCGAAAGGGGATCCCCCCTAAATTTCACCATGAAATTGATCCGGCCGGTACCGATTTGTCGCCCCTGTTCAACATGCTGGCAGACCAGGCAGCTGAAAACCCGGTTAATCGTGTGTTCGTTCGTCTTCCCCATCACCAGATGCAAAGATTCATACAAGGTCTGAAACGGTATGCGATTCCTTCACACCTGTACATCCCCTGGATTCCGGGTCTGGATGTACCCCAGGGTTTAAGAAGCACGGGTGTGCATTGCACCGTGATAGCGCCGCTGGATCATTCAAGGTCCGGCGTTAGATTCAGCCAATTCGCTGCTGCGTTTCAAAATAGATACAAGGAAGAGCCCTTGCCCTGTGCCGCCTATGGATATGATGCGGCACAGATGGTGATTCAGGCGGTTCAGCAGGCCGGCCCGGGCCGGGCCGGGATACGGCAGGCCCTTGCACAACGCAAAAAGTTCCAGGGGGTTACCGGTCCAATCACCTGGGATACCGGGGGCGGTAATACATCCGGTGCGCCGGACATTTCAATATATCCATGACACATCGCCTGAAAACAGTACACCACTCAGACCTGTCTGAAAAACAGGTTGCCGACCTGTTTTGCCATCTCATCGTTTTCTTTGACAGATATGGAACCAGCTCCGTTTTGGGAACCGGTTTATCCCGGATCATCGGCATTGATGGGGAGGCTTCAGCCCGGGAAAAAGTTTGCTACGGGCAAATGAAAACCGTCAGACTGCTCCGGGCCGCAGGATATGGCAATGATGCCATGGGGTTCTTCACAGGGTTGATCCGGGAGATTGAACGGTCCCCGGGAGAATCCATCCGAATCAATGGGGTGATCATCCCACAGATCCTGTTGACCTGGTTGATGGAAATGATTTATCCTGGCCACGGGTTTGTAGATATTTTGACCATTGACCGGCTTGAGCGGGAAACAGGCCGGCCTGTTCAAAAGACCTCCAGGGAAAATATCGAAAAAGTGATCGAGACCTACCCGGTGCGGCTGTCCAGGCATGTGATCCGCCAGTCCAGGACGTCCAGGCATATCGCCCGTCAGTACCTCCCCTTTGAGCAGGAGCTTGACCCGGACGGGTTGATGGATACCTGGAGCGGGCAGTTTCAATCCGGTATCATCGAACAGATGTACCAGAACCGGGTCATATTTTTGTTGAATATGACCTGCCCCGTGTATTGCCGGTTCTGTTTCAGGAAACATAAATCACTTCGCAGGGAAAAGAATCCGGGGATTGATGAGATCCGGGTGGCTGTTGGGCATGTTGCACGCTCTCAAACCATCAAGGAGGTGTTGATCACCGGGGGAGACCCGCTGCTGAGCAGGGCATGCCTTGAAGAGGCGATTCGGGGCTTGAGCCGTATTGATCACCTCAGGACCATCCGGGTGGGCACCCGCGCCATCTCCTATTACCCCCAACTGTTACACGGCCATGACAGGCAATGGATGACCCGGTTGAAAGCATGGAAAAAGACCCTGGAAAACCAGGGTCAGTACCTGGAGATCGCCACGCATTTCATTCATCCCGACGAGATTTCCGTTCAAAGCCTGGAGATCATCAGTGACCTGACCCGCCACGGCATTCCGGTGTATGTCCAGACCCCGCTCCTTGGGGGCTGCAATGACGATCCAGAGACGTTGCGGCTGCTGTTCAGCAGGCTCAAGGCCAGCGGTGCAGGCATACATTACATATTCATGCCTTGTCATCCCATACAGGGAAACCAAAGTTACCGGACCGATATACAGACCGGGCTGGATACGGCAAAGCAATTGCGTGCCTGTCTTTCTGACCGGGCCATGCCGAAAATCTGTACCGCCACACGTATCGGCAAAATCGACTGGCACAGTTCAGGCTGGGCCGTGGAACCGGATGAAACAGGTAAACGGATCTGGATCCGGACGCCGTTTACCCGGAAATATTATGCCTCGTTTGTTCATTTTGAACCGGAACCCCATGTGAGGGATAACCCCGAAGGAACCTTGGATGTTCAGCTTTTCGGGCAAGCCGGTGATACCGGGCTGTTTCTGGGGAACCGTCCACAGCCCGTTAATGATGCAGAACCCGCACCACAAATTTCTATAAATGATAAACCGGTACTCCTGTGTAATGAGGATATCAGCATGCCTTCAGTTGTATCAACAGGAGTTAAGGGGGTAAAGCGGCTGCACCAGACCCGTGTTGAACTGGCCCTGGATCTTATGTCCCGGGGGGGGATGGACAAGGCCATGGGATATACTGAACAGGATATCCGCATCACTGATATCGTGATTTCAGGGTCCCTCGATCCCCTTCTGGATATGGATACGCTGATCGCTTTGCTTGATTCGCTCAGGGGTATCCCCCACGTGACCCTGGTACGGATAAGGGATCACCTCATGATCCGTGACCCCCGTGTTATTAAGCCGTCAATGATGGATGCGCTTGAGTCAGCCTCTAACTTCGAGGTTGCTTCGCCGTTTCGGCTTGAAATAGAAGTATGGGTAACCCGATCAAATCAGGTGGGAGGTGAGCAGGACAGGCTTTCGGCTGAGTTCCGTTCCAGGGGGATCGGGGTATATGCCAACTGTCCGATAATTTCCGGGGTGAATGACACACCGGATACCATGGTCGAACTGGCCGGCCGTCTGCGCCATGCCGGCATCGAATTTCATCATGTATATGCAGCCGGCCTGCCGGTCCAGGATCAACGGAACATGGAATCCCCCCTGTCTACATCCACCCTGATCGATATCGCCTCTGCGGTGCGGCGGTACGGCAGCGGCCGGGAAATCCCCAAATTCATGCTTGCTACCGGTCTTGGGGAGGCGGATTATGGCTTGACATCGAAGGTGTTGCCAGATAGTGAAGGGATAATGATCAGGCTTGAATGCTATGATCTGGCCTACTTCACCGGATTGGATCCTGATTTTCCTGTGCCCGCTCACGCTGTTTTTGATAAGGGTTATCCGGTGATCAGTATTCAGGGAGTAACCCATCCCGGCAGTTTTTCTCTATAGATGGGCTTTTTATATTTTTTTGAACCTTTTTAGCGGATCAGGCGACCAATGGATAAGGAAACGATCAGGGAGCAGGAACGGCAGCTACTGGAACGGGTGATCAAAAAGGATAAAAATGCATTTGAAGCCTTGTACAAGCTGACATCTCAAAGTGTATACTTTTATCTTTACCGGCTGCTCCAGAGCAAAGAAGCCGCAGAGGACATTCACGTGGAAGTGTATACCCAGGTGTGGAAAAACGCCGGTAAATTCCAGGGAAAATCCCGGGTGAAAACATGGATATTCGGCATTGCCCGGAACCTGGCACTGAATGAAATCCGGCGGGAAACCATCAGGAAAACACAGGAGCTCAATGAAACCTTCAGGGATGATCATACAGAAAACCGGGTCAACCAGTTTGCTCAGAAACAGCATCTTCAGGCGGCCATGGATCAGGTGTCTGCAAAACACCGGGAGGTTCTGGACCTGGTGTTCTACCATGAACTGTCCTACCAGGAGGTGTCCATGATTCTAGAAATTCCTGAGAATACGGTCAAAACCCGTGTGTACTATGCCAAGGCCGCTTTAAAAGAAAAATTGATTGAAATGGAGGTCTGATTCCATGGCCGATAAAAAAATAACTGACGAACGGATCCCGCAATACCTGACCGGGCAACTAACAGACAAGGAGAAACACCGGGTTGATCAGATGATTGAAGATGATCCCGAATTTGAAAAGGAGTTTGCAGAGTTCAGGCAGATCAAGGAGAGCCTGGATGACCTGTCAAAGGATATGCCGTCACCTCCGGCGGATGCATTTTCAAGGATCATGGACAATATCGATGCATTTGAGGCCGAGGAAGCCAAGGTATCAGAAGAACAGGTATCAGCAGAGCAGGCCGAACCGGAGAAGACGGATCACAGCCAGGTGCAGCCGCCCCTGGATTTTTTTGCAGGACTGATAGAGAGGATGCGGTCATGGTTGTCTGTCCCGCAGGCGGGATGGGGGGTTGCCGCACTCCAGATGGCCGTGATCCTGATTATGGTCATCTCCATGACCACCGGCCCGGAAGAAACTACTTACCAGACTTTGACCGGTCAGGCAGTGATCACGACCGAGGGGGCGAGCATGAACGTGGTGTTCCAGGATACCGCCACTGAAAAGGAGATCAGGGAGCTCCTAAACTCTGTGTCCGCAAAGATAGTTGACGGACCCGGCGCGTCCGGCCTGTATGTTTTAGCCATTGACGATCCCAAGAATATCACCGCTGTCATGGGCACTCTGGAGGCGGCCAACATTGTGAAATTTATACAGAAAAGGATGTAATTCAATTGCTTTTTCGCAAAGGTAGAGATATGGATAGTGCATAGTATGTGCGCTCCGAAGCAATTTCTTCAAAACCACCGGAAAAGGACAAAGATGAATTCAACTGCCTATACCCGAAGAGGATATCCCCTCATTCACAGGGGATCTTAAACATTGGATTCAACCCCTCCTGGAATAAACCAAGGGTTCAGGACCCGCCTGATTCAGATTCTGGTTCAGTTATCGGTCCTGATCATGATATCCGCGACCTTTGCCGCATCACCGGTACAGGCGCCCGTGAAGCTCCGGCAAATCAAATACACCGGCACCTCCTGGTTTGCCTCTCCCATCATCCACCACCTGGGCACCGCAAGCCCCAAACTGATCGGATGCTTTTATGATGTCATTGTCTGGGACAGTGCCTTTAATGAACTGGACCGGGCACCGCATGGGTCGTCCTACCCGCATAAGGGAAGGATCTATGCACCGGCCGTATGCGCAGATCTTGAAGGGGACGGCATCTATGAAGTCGTGGTGGGCAGTACCCAGGGGTCTGTGGCTGCCTATGAGTGGAAAAGCAATCAGCTCGTGCTCAAGGCCGGGTGGCCGGCCTCGGCGTGTGATGCGGGCCAGTGCCCCGAAGTCCGGGGTATGGCCGCAGGTGATCTGGATCAGAACGGGACGATCGAGGTGGTGGTCACCACCACCCAGACCAATGGCGGGGCACAGGTGTTTGTGTTCAATCCCGACGGTTCTTCCTACCAGCCCCCAGGCCTCTCTTTTACGGCCTGGCCCCGTTACAACACACAGACAGGATATGGGAACGATGCCGACGCCAACGGTATGGGAAACCACGGATACGGGTGCTTCGGCCTGAATGTGGGCATCGGGGATCTGGATGATGACCCTGAAATGGAAATTGTGGTGACCTTTGACAATCACCAGATCAATGTGTTCCACCACAACGGTATGAGTATGCTTGCGTCCAATTACTTTACCAACCCCTCAAGTCTCTATCCCTCATACCCCTTGAACTGGGGCCAGTTTATCCGCTGGTTTGACCCAATGGTCGAACACAATCACTTCCACTTGCACCAACCGCCATGGCCCAGCCCTGAGGATAAAAAGTGGCTGCAATGGACCGAGTCACCGCCCGGGGTGGCAGATCTCAACAGGGACGGTAAAAACGAAGTGGTCTGCGTGACCAACGTGGAAAAATTTATCCCTTACGCGACCCAGCACCATTCCGTTATGGCTCTCGAGGGCGGATACGGAGACGGATCCAGGAGCGCCAGAAGACTTAGCGGGTGGGAAAATCTGCCCTCGTCCGGTGCTCCCCAAAGCCGGGCCGGGCACACCTGGTATCCCCCGACCAATCCGCCCAGCCCTGCCATACTGGACATTGACGGGGACCGTCGGCTCGAGATCATCTATGCGGCGCATGATGGGTATCTCTACTGTTACGATCACCAGGGAAACCAGCAGTGGCGGTACGATTTTACCCACGCCCGCGACCTGATGTATGCCTCTGGGGTCACCGTGGCCGACCTGAACCGGGACCGGAAGCTTGAACTGGTGTTCACCACCTTTGGTGACCCGGAAAGCCTTGCCCCAGGACTTGATCATGGTTATCTCGTCATCCTTGATGCCCACGGGAATATGCTCCATGACATCAAACTTCCCCAGCAGGGCACCAACGGGAACGGCAAAGGCGCGCCTGCCGCCCCCACCATCGGGGATCTGACCCAGGACGGCAATCTGGAGATCATTGTTCAGACCTTCGGGGCAGGTTTGTTTGTTTATACTGTCCCTGGATCATCATCCAGAAACATACCCTGGCCCACGGGGCGGGGAAATTACCTCAGGGACGGCCGGGCCTTTTCATTAGGGCGGACAGGTTTAAACCCGGTAAGGATGCTTCTGCTGGGGGATCCGGAGTGATCCGCGAGTAACCCGGGACGGGTCAAACCGGCTGAAGTTTTTCATCCCAGTACACGTTTTCTCGGATCAGCCAGGCCGGATTCCAGGACACATAAAAACGGCTTATATGCTCTGGATCGCGCGTTTGAATCCGGCAATGGAGTTCTCAATGGTTTTATCCGGGATGGCATAGGAGAGCCTGAAATGGCCCGGCCCGTGGAACCCGGTGCCGGGTACGGCCAGGATATTCTCCTTGTGCAGGACCTCCATGAACTTCACATCGTTTTCAATGGGGCTCTTGGGGAAGAGGTAAAACGCGCCTTGGGGGATATCAAATTCATATCCGGCATCCTTGAGACCTTCACACAGCATGTCCCGTCTGCGGCGGTAGATGGCGGTGTCGACAGTGACGCCCTGGAGTTTTCCAATGACCTGCTGGAACAGGGCCGGGGCATTCACGTACATCATGGTGTTGGCCACCCCGGCAGCCTGGGCCACCAGTTCGGCATCGTCTGCTTCAGGGGATACGGCAAGATACCCGATCCGCTCCCCTGCCAGGGACAGTTCCTTGGAATAGGAGGTCAGGACAATGGTGTGCGGGTATGCATCGAATACGGACGGCACATCCACGTCATAAGCGATTTTGCGGTAGGGTTCGTCTGAAATCAGGTAGATCCGGTTGCCGTACTTGGCGCCGGTACGCTCAAGAACCTCACCCAGCGCTTTGAGCTCTTGGGCCGTATACACCACGCCGGTCGGGTTGTTGGGGGAGTTGATCAGCATTACCTTGGTTTTGTCTGTGACCGCGTTTTCAATGGCCTCAAGATCCAGGTGAAAATCGGGCAGGGATTTTACCGGTTTGAGCACGCCGCCGGCCACAAAGGCGTATTGATTATACCCGACAAAATAGGGGCTTGGTACGAGGATCTCGTCGCCGGGATCCAGCAATGCCCGGAGACTGTCATTGAGGGCGCCTGCCGCGCCTACGGTCACCACGATCAGTTCCGTGTTCAACCGGGTGTTGTATTCCTGGTTCAGGTAATCGGCAATGGCCTGCCGGACATGGGGAAACCCGGGATTGGGCATATACCCGTGGGAAATATCCGGGGAATTGATCAGTTCCAGGAGTGTCTCCTTGACCATCTGCGGCGGTGGCACGTCCGGGTTCCCTAAAGAGTAGTCAAATACATTGTCGTCACCGAACTCTTTTCGAAGCCGCAGACCCTCTTCAAACATTTTTCTGATCATGGAGGAACCTTTAACCATGTCCTGCATCTGTTGAGCGATTGGCATAATATGACCTCTCTTTTTTCTTATATAATAATTGGGGTTGTATTCCAGGGTTTCACAATCCAGCTATAATGTAATACCTTGTCGGATCAAATAAATCAATTTCTCTTTTAAAAAAGTTTGAACCAGGCCGCTATAAGGATTGATCCCGCTACAACCAGATAGAGACGCTCCCGCGGATGCCCGCCTGACCTGACCGGCGGATTGAACAGGAAAAAGGGCAGCCCGATGCAGAACCCGCTGATAAAGCCGAAGATATGGGCGGATACATCGGTATTTTCGCCGCTGCTGAACATACCCACAAGCGTGGCCCCGGCAACAAGCCCGGCCAGTTTTCTGAACAGGTTGGGAGTGGTATACACGACCCGGTAGGCGGCCAGCAGTCCGGCCGCCGACATGATAAAGGTGGAGGCCCCGATGGACAGGTGGGCGGTCTTGTAAGCATAGGCATTGATCAGGTTGCCCATGGCGCCTGAAGCCAGCAGCGCCAGGGTGCCTGCACCATAACCTGCAAGGTTCAATACCGGGGCACAGAAGATGATGATGCCGGCACAGTTGGATACCAGGTGCCGGGCATCTGAATGCAGCATCAGGGCGGTGACCACCCGGAACAACTCCCCTTGGAGGATATACAGGGCGGATGAACCAAATTCCATGACCGCATGATAATGCACATTCTGCCGGGTGAGGAAAAAATGGATGCTGCAAAGGGTCAGAATATAAAACAGGGCGGTCATTGACTTAAAGGGATCGGTTTCAAACTCCTTGATTTTCTTTTTAATGCCGAAAAACCGGTTCTCAGAATAATAGGAGTGGATACTCTGCCGGGCTGGAACATAGTCGTTTTCAGGGACAAGAATGGTCAGGCGGTTGTCCCGGTGTTCAATAACCGGCCGGATATGCTGGGATTCCAGGATCAGCATGATCAGGTTCGCCTTTTTGACCGGCAGTCCGGAATATAAGGGGCTGAGCCGACCGGAATCCAGGTTTTCCGGGTTTTCGTTTTCTCCGGAGGCAACGACTTGATCTTTTGTGTCAATCATTTTATGGTTCAATCCATATGCCTTGGGCATGGTGAGGTTTAATCACGGCCGGTACAGCACCGGTTACACAGGTGACCACTATATACCAGATACGGGGAGAAAAGAAAGCATGCATATTATAAGATTTAAGGGAAAGGATCAACGCACATATACGGGATGCGACTATGAGGATGGCAGCGCCTCCGTGATCGAAGGGGATCTGTTCTCAGACTATGTAAATACCGGCCGTCGGGTGGATGTGGACGCCTTGCTGCCCCCGTTGCTGCCGAGGGCCATATTTTGTATCGGTCTGAATTACAGGGCCCATGCCGATGAAACCGGGATGCCCTATCCGGAGAATCCCGTGGTGTTCATGAAAAATCCGGCCAGTGTGACCGGCACGGAACAGGAGATTATTCTCCCTTCCTCCTGTATCGACCCGCCCCAGGTGGATTATGAGGCGGAACTGGCCGTGGTGATCGGAAAAAAGGTGAAAAACGCGTCCAGGGAAGATGCACTGGCGTCCGTGTTCGGGTATACCTGTGCCAATGATGTCTCTGCCAGGGTATGGCAGAAAAAGGGGGGCGGCGGGCAATGGGTTAAGGGGAAGAGTTTTGATACCTTCTGCCCCATCGGTCCCTGGATCGTGACCTCAGATGAGATCTCAGACCCCCAGGCGCTGGATATCCAGTGCCGACTCAATGGTACGCTCATGCAGACAAGCAATACCAGTGATATGATTTTTTCGGTAGCCGAGTTGATCTCGTTTCTGTCTCTCAGCACCACGTTGCTGCCGGGCACCATCATCCTGACAGGTACGCCCAGCGGGGTGGGGTTTGCCAGAAAACCGCCCCTGTTTTTAAAGGCTTCGGATGTCGTGGAGATCGGGCTTGAAGGGATCGGTACTTTGAAGAATACGGTTGTTGATGAAGACTGAAAAATGCGCGGCCCGGAAGGTTGACTGAAACCTTCCGGGCCGTTATCGTGACCTGCTTCTTACCGGGAGTGGGTGGTTGTTATATATGTCCGGTCAAGCAGGGGTAGGACGGGTTAGTTGCTGTAGGGGCATCCGCCCTGACGTTGGCCCTGGCACCCCTGACCCTTTCCTTGACAGCCCTGACCAGAACCCTGACAGCCTTTTGCCGCACCCTTATACTCTTGTCCGGGGCATCCCTGTCCGGCACCCTTGCATCCTTTACCTTTGAATTTACCGCCTTTACCAAACCGCCCGTGTTTTCCCTTGAAACCGAATTCAAAATCAGGTGCTATTTTTTTGGCTTCCAGGATAAAATCGATCCGTTTGACTTCCATGTCGCTCTGGAGCGCGGACATCTCTTTTACGATCTGATTAAGCTTTTCTTTGTCCGGCGCAGAGGTTCTGAGCAGGATATCCATCTCTTTATGCTTGGACACCAGTTCGATTCTCAGGTCGGCCGTGTCGTCGAAAAATTTTTGCCGCAGCGAGGTCAACTGCTCCTGCTGTTCAGGTGTCAGTTCCGCAAAATTCTGACCGCCGTATCCAGGGCAGTTTTTGGCGAATCCTTTTGCCTGGCCGCCTCTGGCACAGGGACCATAAGCAAATACAGAGCCGGCAATGAGGCTGAGTGTAAAGATGAGTGTGATAAAAATGGTTGCTCTTTTCATGGGTTCCTCCTTGGGAAATAATTTATTACTATTCAAAAAATGTTTTGTCAGACGTCTTGGCCTTATGTTACAGCAAGGGGGGTGCCAAAGGGTGAAACTGATTTCTAACCATCTGATATTTTAATGATTATTTTTATTTGGGTGTGGATTGATGATGGTTGCTCAATCACATGGGTGTGTAATAAGTATCCAGGTTAAGGGGGCAAGTGGATAGTTTTGAGACAGTGTGCGTCAGGCACGGATCAATCAATCTGATGTGAGATGGGGGGGCTGGGCTACCTTCCCAGGTGATGGTAAGGCGCAAGGCTTTTAAGGCGGCTGTCGATAATCGGCCTGCCCACGGTAAAGTGGTATAGGCTCTGAAAGGAAATGGTATGAATACCTAAAAGCCGGTGCATCATGTCATCAAAAAAACAGCCGATACCGGTTCCGGCAAATCCTGCTGCCGTTGCTTCAAGATACAGCACCTGGCCGATCAGGCCGCACTCCCAGAAGAGCATGGGGTAGGCCAAGGGGCCCATGGATTGCAGCAGGGGTTCAAACCGGGCGATCATTCCCAGGGAAAACGCGCCGAGTCCTGCAATATCCTGGTGGCAGCTTATCCGGCTGGCCAGATCCTGGATGGTTTCCGGGTTTGAGGTATCAATTAATATTGAATCCCGCCATTGGTCAGGAACATCAGCGGGCTGTTCCGCCTGGGAGCGGGCGCACAGCCGATAAAATTCAAGGGCCTCCGGGCAATTGGGTTCAGGTTCTAAGGTATACGTGGTTTTAAGGGTCTTGATTAAATGTTCGCTGCCTGGCCGGTTCCGGATGAGGATATACAATCCGGGCAAAAGCGATTCCACCCGGTGTACAAACAGCACCAGGGAGACCTGGGCAGGCAGGACCAGCGCATCAAACATAAACTGTTCCGGAAGGGTTCTTGCCAGCATGGTGTAAAAAGTATCCAGTGCCAGAATCCCTTCAGGATCCATGGTAGAGACACTTCTTCTTTTTCTGAAGATCACACCTGAAGGGTCAGGGCGGTCAAAATGGCCGGGCCAGCCAATGGGTGCATTCGCCGGGTCCTTGTCCGGAAATGTGGGTGTGGATTCTGTCCGGGCAAGTGCAAGTGCCGCGTCATCAATCAGCGGCCACTCGTGATGCTCCCGGCTCAGCCGGTTGGGCGCACCTTCAAAGGTCAGGCCCGAGAATCGGGCCTTGAGTGCGCGGCACAGCCCCTCATCAGGCCCATGTGTCGGCTTTGGCAGCCCGGATTCTGCATCCCGCTGATCAGGGGTCAATAGGAGGAGTGCATCCGGCACCTCTTGTTCCGGGTGTTCCAATTTCATCTGACTGCGCTTGTGATGATCGTCGCCTGTAGTGTGAGCCATGGCACCGGTTCCCAGGATGTGATTCATATCCTCATGGGACAGGTGGGTGAGCATGGACAGCTTCCATCCGAGTGCACGGGCGGCAAAACTGATGCAGCCGATGGCGTGGCCCACATCCAGGTGGCAGTATCTTAAGGCCCGGGCCCCGTATTTCCAGGATTCCCGCCAGAAGATGGAGGACAGGCCGAGGATCAGAAACGAACTGTTGACATGGCTGGACAGGTCAGCCCATGCCGGGTCTGGTATCCGGCAGCGGCGTTCAAGCCGGTGGTGCATCGGATCGTAATGAAACAAGCCGCCCGTATCATACAGTCCCTGAATCCCGGGACTGATCAGGTATGATTCGGTGGGATACAGTGCGCCGCTGGACGGATTGATCCGAAGAGACCACGGTCGCGAGCCGGATGCCTGCTTCCACGCCGCCAATGCCAGGCTGTGGTAAAACAGGGCGCTGATAAATACAGCATCCAGGGGCGCAGGATCCGGGATTGATCCAAATAATGCATCATACCCCGGAGTTTGGCGGATATCGGGATGGAATAAATCGATCTTTTCCGTATTATTAAACCACCTGAAGGGAACCGGCTGGTTTTCCCAGTCCATGTACCCCAGGGAGGGGGCATACCGGTCTGGATGATGCTTGGTCTGCGCGTGATATCTCAGGATGGTATCCAGAGCGTCAGTATCTTTCATGAAGGCCTCCTCCCCATAGCGGTTGACAGGATGGGCATTGATACATTTTAGAATAAACCCCTTGATGAAAATTCGCAAATAAAAATGGGGATAAATGTGAGCTTAACAAAGATGGGTAAAAAGGTTACACTGTCTGAAGCCGGAGTGGGTATTTTTTACCCAGGTCTGTTCGTTGACGCCTGTTATCAGGGGATTTTTAATGGTATTATTCTTGCTTTTCAAATTTGGATATACGGACACTGCTGATGTGGCGCCGGGATGATGACCCGGTTTCAATGTTCGGCTGAATCATGGATCATCTATATTAAATAATGGTTTGATATGAATAAAAAACGCCCCTTTATGTCGGGTTATATGCTTCTCGGGATTCTTGTCATCTTGATCCCATTGTTTGTTTACATGACCCATGACCGGATCAAGGAACATGAAAGGCATACCATGGTAAAGGAGTTGGAAAAAGGCCAGGCCCTGATCCGCTCCTTTGAGGGCGGTGCCCGTGCCGGAATGATGAACCGGCAGTGGGGCGCGGCACGGCTGCAGCGCCTGTTGACGGAGATTTCATTTCAACCGGACATCCGGTATATGATGATCACGACCTCTGACGGTCAGATCCGGTTTCACAGTGTTCCTGAAAAGGTAGGAAAACTATATGATAACATGCCGAAGCTGCCAGCAGATGCCGCTTTGAATTCGAATGATGCCGGGCGTGAAATTGACAGTTTCATCTTTCACAGGATTGTGGAACAGCCTGGTGCGGACCCGGTGTTTGAAATATATAAGCAGTTCAGACCGGATCGCAAAAAGGGCAAAGGAAAACATCACCGGTTCATGGCCGGATTTGAGAACATGATGGGACCGGGCCATCCAAAATCTGATAAATGGAAGCCGCCCTGTGATGTATGTCCGAAAAATAAATTATTGCCCGGCCCCGGGGACGGGCACACAAAGGAAAAATATTACATTTTTGCAGGATTGTCCCTGTCAAAAGCAAAGCAGAAGCATCAGCGGTTCATCAGCCAGATCGTGACCAAAGGCATACTGTTTCTCTCACTGGGATTGGTGGGGATCTTCAGTCTTTTTGTTTTTCAGGGCTACCGCAGTGCAAAATCCCGTTTGACAAAGATCCAGGCATTTTCTGACACCGTGGTGGATCATATGCCTGCAGGTTTGATGACCCTTGATAAGCAGTTCAATGTCGTGTCATTTAATGCCGCAGCAGCGGATATTCTTGGAGCACAGCCCGTTACACTTCCCGGGGAGGTGAGGCGCTTGATCGAGGAGGCGGATCAACCGCTGGACCTGATACAGGAGGAGGTACAGTGCACCTCACTGACCGGTGAGACACAATTGTTGGATATCTCAGTTTCTCCATTGTCTGGGGACGTTCCGGGAGCAGCACCGGAAGGTGATGTCTCAGTGCCGCGGTATATGCTCCTGTTCAAGGATTTGACGGAGCTGGATCTCTTAAAGAAAGAGGTGGAGACCAGCAGGCGAATGGCAGCCATTGGAAAACTGGCAGCGGGTGTTGCCCATGAAATCAGGAATCCCTTGAGTTCCATCAAGGGGTTTGCCACCTATTTCAAGGAGCGGTACGCAGATGTGTCGCAGGACAGGCAGACGGCAGAGATTATGGTCCAGGAGGTGGAGCGGCTCAACCGGTCAGTGACCCAGCTGCTTGAATTTGCCAAACCCATCCAGATGAACCTCAAACCGGTTGAATTGGATGACCTGATCGACCATGCAGTCAAACTGGCGGCCCATGATCTTGAACAGAAGAACATCAAGGTTCAAGTGGATACAGGCCAATTGCCCAAGAGGATGGTCACGGATCCGGACCGGATGAATCAGGTGCTGCTGAACCTGTTCCTGAACAGTATCCAGGCCATGGAAGAGCATGGGGAGCTCAAAATCCATGCCGGTATGGATAAAGGAGAAGAGCAGGTTCAGATCCGGGTAGAAGATACGGGAAAGGGGATCGAGCCGAACGATCTGGAGAAGGTGTTCGACCCCTATTTTACCACCCGGAATGACGGCACCGGCCTTGGTCTGGCCATTGTTCACCGGATCATTGAGAGTCTCAAAGGAGAAATCAGGATTCAGAGTACACCGGGTAAGGGAACCCGGGTGATGGTTACCCTGCCTGTGAGGGAGGAGGGGCAATGAGAGCGCATATACTGGTTGTTGATGATGATGCCGCCCACCGCCGGATGCTGGAGACCCTGCTCAAAGGGTGGGGATTCACTGTAGAGCTGGCGGATGACGGCAGCACCGGTGTTGATGCCGTAAAGCAGCAGGGTTTTGATGTGGTGTTGATGGATATGAAGATGATCAAGATGTCAGGGATGCAGGCCCTGGAGCTGATGCTTGAATATAACCCGGCATTGCCGATCATCATCATGACGGCGTATTCTTCAGTTGAAACGGCGGTCGAGGCCCTGAAAACCGGTGCATATGATTATTTGACCAAACCACTGGATTTTGAAAAGCTCAAGCGGACCATTGAGCGGATCATGGAGCGGATGCAGCTTAAAAGTGAGAACATGGCCCTGAAAAGCAAGCTGGAGGATCATTTTGACCGCCACCGGATCATCGGAAAGAGCCAGAGTATAAAGAACATGCTCGATACCATTGACCTGGTTGCCCCGTCCGAGGCGAACGTGCTGATCACCGGAGAATCCGGAACCGGAAAGGAACTCGTGTCCAATGCCATTCATATGAACAGTCCGAGAAAGGCCTTCCCGTTTGTCCGGATCAACTGTGCTGCCATTTCCGAGTCTTTGCTGGAATCAGAATTGTTCGGCCATGTCAAAGGGGCCTTCACCGGGGCCCAGAAAGACCGGAAAGGGATGTTTCTACAGGCGAATCAGGGAAGTATACTCCTGGATGAAATCGGTGAGATGGCCTTGGGGATGCAGGCAAAACTGCTCAGGGTGCTGCAGGAAAAGGAAATTACGCCGGTAGGTTCTGAAAAGAACACCAAGGTGGATGTCCGGGTCATTGCGTCTACCAATAAGGACCTGCAGCAGCTTGCAAATGAAAACAAATTCAGGGAAGACCTGTACTTCAGGCTGAACGTGGTCAATATTCATATCCCGCCTTTAAATAAGCGGGTAGAGGATATCCCCATGCTGAGCATGTATTTCCTGGAGCACTTTTCAAAGAAAAATAACCGCCGGATTCAAGGGTTCTCGCCCAGTGCAATGGATGCCATAATTCGCCATGACTGGCCGGGGAATGTACGGGAATTGATGAACTGTATCGAGCGCCTGGTGGTCCTGGCGCGTTCGGATTATATCATGAAAGAGGACCTGCCTTTTCTGGACAAGGCGGATGTTTCGGGCAATCTTGCTGCCCAGTCACTCTCGGATCTTCCATTGTTCGAGGTTGAAAAGCAGGCGGTGCTTCAGACCCTTGCGTCTGCCGATGGTAACCGGAGTGAAGCCGCACGCCGATTGGGGATCACCCGGAAGACCCTTTTAAGCAAGCTGAAGCAGTATAATCAGGTCTGACCGGAACAGCAATATCAGAAACGTTCAATCAATTTGTTGATAATGAATGTGCTTTCCCGCAGGGACTGGTCACTGAATGGGCCGAACCACCCTGCGATGTCTCTGAATTTTTCAATAAACAGGGGCTTGTCATTGGATTCAAGCATTTCAAGGTGCTGGTTCAGTGAGAGGATATATTCTTTCAGGATTTGCCGCCGCTCAGGTGTGGCAAAAATGATTTCAGAATACAGGTTGCCGTCCTGGGCAAACAACCGTCCGACCATGCCGAATTCCAGGCGATAAATCGGACTTGAAAATTCAAGGGTCCTGCCCAGGGCAATGGATTGTTTTGACAGGAACTCGCCAAAACAGAACGTGGCAAAGTGGCGCAGGGCCTGGACAATGGCCATGATATCATCGTGTTCCCGGGCATCGGATTCGATAACGATGGCTCCCCACAGGGAAAGCTGATCCCGAAGCCACTGGCACGCCTCTGTCT
>QZLA01000279.1 GCA_004796375.1 Desulfobacteraceae bacterium | reverse complement strand
TCTGAGAAAGAGCAGCTCCTGGATCTCGCCTCACCCAAAAAGGCGGCTCCGGCTGTTTTCCGGGAAGCAGGCATGGCAGAGCCGAGCGTTGCTTCAGGCCCCTTCACAGGCTGGATCCCCTGGTTCTCCCAGAACCAGCTGCATATCCTGGGGTGGGTTCAGAAAAGAGACGGCGGGCCGGTATATGGGATTGAACTGGAGCTGGCCTGCCTGATTTCACGTTTGATCCCGGACATGCCTTTTGAACGCGATTCCGGCGTGACCTGGGCCGTCCTGGACAGCCGCCAGCAGGTGGTGCACCAGGCCGGGGATGTGATGGTGGAAGAGCCGGGGCGTTCCGATATCCACGTTCCCCTGTCGACCCTGCTGCCCCACTGGCAGATCGCGGTGTATCTGGATCAGGGCGCGTTCTCGCCGGGCAGGGGGTTCATCATCATGTCGGGGCTGCTTTTGTGCATCTTCATGGCGGCGATCATATCCGGCGGCATGCTCCTGTCGGGTCAGGCTCGGCGGCAGATGAGAGAGGCCATGCAGAAGACCTCATTTGTGTCCTCCGTATCCCATGAATTGAAAACCCCGCTGACCAGTATCCGGATGTATGCCGAGCTTCTACTTGCCGGACGGGTGGCTGCCGAGGAAAAAAAGAAAAGGTATCTTGAGGTGATGGTGGCGGAAAGCCAGCGGTTGACCCGGTTGATCAATAATGTACTGGATTTCGGGAAGCTGGAACAGGGGCGTAAAACCTACCAGAAAAGCCGGATCAATCTGGAGCAGATGATCCAGGGGATAATTGATACCCATAGTATCCGGATGAAAAATGCCGGATTTGAAGTTCACACCCGGGTCAGTCCGGGTGAGTATGCGGTGATCATAGACCCGGATGCGCTGGAACAGGTGGTGCTGAACCTGGTGGACAATGCGCTGAAATACGCGGCAGAAGGCCGGCTGATATCCTTTGAGCTTCATGAGGAACCGGCCGAAGGGGTTGTGATTCTCAGGATCTGCGACAACGGCCCGGGGGTTCCCAGGGCCCACCAGAAAGCCATTTTTAATAAATTCTACCGTATGGATACCTCACTGACATCCAGTCAGCCCGGATCCGGCCTGGGGCTGAGCATTGCCCGCCAGATCCTACAGGACCTGGGCGGGGATCTGTACTACGAGGCACGTGATCAAGGCGGCGCCTGTTTCACAGCAAGGATAACCAAACATGACATCCATTAACATACTGGTGGCAGAGGATGATCCCCATATCCGGATGGGACTGGTGGATACGCTTGAAAGCGAAGGGTATACCGTTTTTGAGGCTGCCGACGGGAAAGAGGCCCTGCAGGTGTTTGATACCCGCCAGGTTCACCTGGTGCTTTTAGATGTGATGATGCCGCATATCAGCGGGTATGATGTCTGCCGCAGCATCCGTACCAAAGACAGCCGGATGCCCGTGATCATGCTCACGGCCAAAGGGGAAGAGATTGATAAGGTGGTGGGCCTGCAGCTGGGTGCGGATGATTATATGACCAAGCCGTTTGGTGTGCACGAGCTTCTCGCCCGGATCACCGCCGTTCTAAGGCGCTGTGGCCCGGCGTCGAAATCACCGGCCGATACGGGCGATGCCCGGATAACATTTGCCGGCATGTCTGTGGACCTGAAACGGTACAAACTGGTCCGTGACGGTGAGGAGACAGACCTGTCCGACAGGGAGGTGAAACTGCTCAAGCTCTTTCACGAGCACCCCGAGGAGGTGCTGTCAAGGGATGTTATCCTGAACAGGGTCTGGGGAATTGAGTATCTGGGCACCACACGGACACTGGATCAGCACATCGCTATACTCAGAAAAAAACTGGAGATTGATCCTGCCCAGCCAAAGATCATTGTTACGGTGCATGGGATCGGTTACCGATACCAGCCCTGATATCCTTCTCAACGGGCCTGTCCTTATCCTATTTCCCTATTTTACCGTACAAATTTTCTGAAAAACTCTTGACTTGGTTGGATTGTTTTTTATAACATACGAAACACTGTTTCATATGGTTAAACAGATCGGAACTCAATGGAGGTGATCGTGTCAAAGGCAATCGAAGTATTTATTTCAGGTGTGACCGGTGTGTTCTTCGGAATGGCGCTGTTATATGTGTCTATAAAAATCATGGGGAAGGTCTCGGATAAAATGGAAACTGTTCAGAAGGAGAAAAAGAATGCTTAATCAGGCCCTTTCTATTTTTGATACGTCCGGATTTCTTTTTCTAACCCCAGGGATGATTCTCATGTGGTTGATCGGGCTGGTTTTGATTTACCTGGCCATTGCCAGGGATTATGAACCATTGCTGCTGCTGCCCATCGGTTTTGGTATCCTGCTGGCCAATTTCCCGCTGGCATCCCTGATGGAACCCCATGAAGGCCTGCTGTGGCGATTCTATCATTACGGCATATCCTGGGAGGTGATCCCGCCGCTGATCTTCCTGGGTCTGGGGGCGCTCACCGATTTCGGGCCCATGCTGGCCAACCCGCGATTGCTCTTTTTAGGGGCCGGTGCCCAGGTCGGGGTGTATGTGACCTTCTTTGCCGCCAATGCCATGGGGTTTTTCACCCTTGAGGAGGCCGCCACCATCGGGATCATCGGTGGGGCAGACGGGCCCACTACCATATTCCTGGCATCCAAACTGGCACCCCAGCTCCTGGGAAGCTGTGCCGTGGCAGCCTATTCTTACATGGCCCTGGTTCCGATTATCCAGCCGCCCATCATGAAACTCATGACCACGGAAGCGGAACGCAAGATCCGGATGAAAAAGGTGAAAAAGGTCACGGCCCGGGAAAAGCTGTGGTTCCCCCTGGTGTCCACGTTTGTCATTATCCTGCTGATCCCGGCATCTGCACCCCTGATTGCCATGTTCATGCTGGGTAACCTGTTCAGGGAGTCCGGCGTAGTAGAACGCCTGACCAAGGCCGCCCAGAATGAGTTGATGAACATTGTCACCATCTTCCTTGGCCTGCCGGTCGGGGCGACCATGAACGCGGAGAATTTCTTGAGAAAAGAGGTGATTTTTATTTTTGTTCTCGGGCTGTTGGCATTCATGATATCCACGGTGTCGGGCATCCTCCTGGCCAAGCTGATCAACCTGTTCTCCAAACGAAAAATCAACCCGCTGCTGGGTGCTGCCGGCGTATCCGCCGTACCCATGGCTGCCCGGGTGGTTCACAAGGTCGGCCTGGAGGCGGATAAGAAGAATTACCTGCTCATGTACGCCATGGGTCCCAATGTGGCCGGTGTGATCGGTACGGTCATTGCCGCCGGGGTGTTCTTGACCCTGTTGGGGTAACCAGCGTTTGATATTCCAAACGGTCTAAACCTAAATGAATATACCCGGCTGAGCAAATTTGAGGGGAGTTCCGTTTAATCTCAGGCAATCGTCCTGATTGCCTGAGAAGCGAGGGTGACTGCACTTTTCGGTCCTGAACGTGTCAGTCACCACGCCACTCCATCCCCTCAAATTCGTGCAGCCTGACCCACCCGTCGAAGCCATCATTTTTTAGGATGACCAATTTTTCGTGAAATCTTCATTACATAACCAATTCAGATTTTTGTTATAGAACCTGGGGCGGGTATGACAATAATGCTTCTGAGCGTGTGGATAAGGCTTTAACAGCATTTTATTGAGATACGCCAGTGCTTGATCGAATTATTGTTTTGGCTGCGTCAGGTTCAGGAACGGCAGCGGATTCGTGGAATCCGGATCCATGATGATCAGGTGATTGCCGCTTTGCAGATCCTTGAGCACCTTCATGCTTTCCAGTTTGACATAACCGTCCAGGGTGAGGGCTCCAATCAGTTTTCTTTTGGCCTCGGCTTCGGCTTCGGCCTTTACCAGTACAGCCTTTGCATCAATCCTGGCTGCCTCGAGCCGGGCATTGGCACCGATCAGCATCACCTCTTTTTTCTTTTCCGCCTCGATCAATTCAGCACGTTTTTCCGCTTCCGCCTGGGCCTGCTTCCTTTCCTGGTCCACCTTGAACTTTTTAAGCTCCTCTTTGGCTTTTTCCGCAGCCTGTGCCGCCTCTTTCTTGCGAAGGACCGCATTGGTGATGATTTTGGGAAGGATGACGTCCCGGATGAGCAGCTTTTCGATCTTGATCCCCTTGTCTGCCAGGCTGGACAAACCGTTTAGGAGCTCGACCTGGATGCGCTGTTGGACCACATTGTCATAAAACTGTTCTGCCGACGGCACGCTTTTCCCGATTTCACGCATCAGGCTCCTGAGCAGCGGGATCATGTGAACATTGATCACCTCAATGGGGGTGCCGGTCTCCTTGAGCATGTTCGGTGCTTTCTCCTTGATGAGCCGGTACTGGATGGAGAGTTCAAACTTGGTGATCAGCTGATCCTTTGAGGGGACCCCCATGGATTCCTTGTGGGTTTTCTGCCGGGCATCAAACAGCGTGATATCCAGGAAGGGGTTAATGATGTGAATTCCCTCGGAAAAGGTGCCGGGGCGAACTTTACCGAACAGGGTGCCGACACCGACATGGCCGGCCGGAACCGTGGTGATCATGTTGAAGATGACAATCAGGATGAATAACGTCAGCACACCGGCAATCAGGAGAACCGGGCCGATCTTTCCTAACGGGTTCTTTCTTCCTCGCTTGAAAATCGGATCGGTTAACGCGCCTGAATCGGTTGGGGTGTTCATTTGGGGCCTCCTTAATATCGGGTTGGTCAAATTAAGGTGAAGGATCCGATTTCAGCTTGCAGATCGGTTTATCCGGGCTTCAGTGTATCGGGCATCTTATGGCCTTGCAAGATAAATCTTCAGCAGCGGTTCATCCATCGAAAGCCAACTGTTTTATTTGGGAAAAATTTTGGAAAATATTGGTTGACTATATCAACTATTTGGTGGTGAAACCAGCCCTGCGGTATGGTATTAACCTATAATACTTATTAATGAAAATAATTTTATCGGAAAAAATGCTGGATTTTATGCTTGACAAAACAATTAATTGGCGGCTATGTAATAGCTATGACATAATTACGATAGCCACAGCTATTGGAAGCGTTCTTTTTTTCAAAGAAGGAAGGAGATGGGTGAATGTCAAAGAACACTTACTTTAAGCATGAGGGTCCATGGTCTGATGCCAATGATCCGCTCATGTGCTCGGACACCGGGGACTGGCGGACAAAAAGACCGATTGTTGACAAAGACAAGTGCATTTTTTGCGGGTTCTGCCAGATTTACTGCCCGGTTCAGGTCATGGAAATGGTGGGAGACAGCCACTTTGAAGCCGATCTTGGTTTCTGCAAGGGCTGCGGGATCTGCGCCCAGGAATGCCCCAAGCAAGCAATCACCATGGTATCAGAGGGGGAATTCGTCTCATGACAACACCAAGAAATGATTCACAGATCAAAGTTATTACCGGTAACGCGGCCGCAGCCATCGGTGCCAAGCTGGCACGGCCTGATGTGGTTGCCGCTTATCCCATCACCCCACAGACCGAGGTCATCGAACAGCTGTCACTGTTCCATGCAACCGGTGAGCTGGATTGTGAGTTGATTACGGTTGAGGGAGAAAATTCTGCCATGAACTCGGTGATGGCCGCCTCCCTTGCCGGCGGGCGGGTGTTTACCGCGTCTTCTTCCTGGGGCCTGGTATTCATGTATGATGCCGTTCTGGCCGTGGCCGGGGCCCGTGCTCCCGTGGTCATGGTGAATGTGAACCGTGAAACCCCGGGAATTATCGCTGTTTCCTGCGGTCAGCAGGATATGATCTCCACAAGGGACTCCGGTTGGATTTTCACCATTGCGGAAAATTGCCAGGAGGTCCTTGACCAGGTGCTCATGGCCTACCGTTTGGCAGAGGATTACGATATTCAGTTGCCGGTCATGGTCCATTACGACGGGTTCTATGTGTCCTACCTGTCCGAGGTGGTGGATATACCGTCCCAGGAATCCGTGGATCAGTTTCTGTCGATACTCAAGACCCAGCCTGAACGGACCAAACTGGTCCCGGGCCAGAAACTGGGATGTGGTTCCCACGGTATCCTCGGGGGGTATCTGGAACTGCGTCACAAGCACGTGTCTGCCATGGAACGGTCCAAGGCCAAATTTGACCAGATTGACCAGGAGTTCATGGATCAGTTCGGCAGGAGCTACGGCGGCCAGGTGGAAGAGTACTGCATGGAGGATGCCGAAGTGGTGCTGGTGGGATCCGGCTCCATGTGCGGCACCATTAAATCGGTGATTGATGAAAAAAGAGAGGCCGGTATCAAGGTTGGCTTGCTTAAATTGAGGATGTACAGGCCCTTCCCCAGCGAACGGATCATCGAATCGCTCAAGGGCCGCAAGGCGGTCGGCGTGGTGGACCGCAGTCTCAATTTCGGTTTCAAGGGCGGTCCGATCTATACTGAGATTAAGGCGTTTGAAACCCAGATGGGCGGTGCGAAACTGGTCAGTTTTATCGACGGGATCGCCAATACCGATATTACCAAAGCCAATGTGGCAAACATGATAGATATGACCTGTGACCTGGCTGCAGGCAAAGATGTTCCGGAAGTGACCTGGGTGTCCTACCCGGAAGCCAACGAGGGGGTGTAATATGTCAGAAAAAAAGAAAGGGAAACTGTCCCCTGTCATCGATTATAAAAAACATGAAGACCCGTTTTCCAAAGGGGTGGCCTTCTGTCCCGGATGCGGTCTGGAACTGCTGATCCGGTTTATCCCCCAGGTCATGGGCAATGACATCGTCATGACCGGTACCCCGTCCTGTTCGGCACCGGTACTGCTGGGTCAGAACAATCAGTCCTGGCACTCCCTGTCCTATTTCGGGACACTCATGACCGGTGCGGCAGCCAATGCCACCGGCCTGGTGCGCTACTACAACCGGGCAGGTATCGACAATACCGTAGTCTGTTTTAACGGGGACGGCACTGCTGCCGACATCGGGTTCGGGAACATGTCAGGTGCGGCAGAAAGGAACGAGCCGTTTATCTATATCTGCTACGACAATGAAGGATATATGAACACGGGTATCCAGAAAAGCGGTACCACGCCTTACGGTGCATCCACCACCACGACACCTGTGGCCAAAGGTTCACGGGGCAAGAATCTGCGCCGCATGAACCTGGCTCTCAAAATGGCCATGAGTAAAATCCCCTATGCCGCCACAGCAACACTCAGCGACTTGGGAGACCTGGCCAAGAAACTGCTCAAGGCCAAGGAGATGAAAAAGAACGGGTTTTGTTTTCTCCACGTATTTGCCCCCTGTCCCACGGGCTGGGGATATGACCCTGCAATGACCGTCGAGGTCTGCCGGCGGGCCGTTAAAACCAATTACTTCCCGCTGTGGGAAGCGGAAAACGGAAAGATCCGGATGACCAAAACCGTCAACAAACCCAAACCGGTGGAACACTACATGGAGCCCATCAAGAAGTTCAAACACCTTGATGATAATGACCGCGCCATTCTCCAGGAAGACGTGGACTATGAACTCTGTATGCTGGGCGGGCTCAGCATCCTTGAAAAAGAATGCGTACTGCCGGAAGCAGCCGACTAAACAGATAAGGAGAAAGCAATATGAGCGAGGTTAGATTTCACGGCAGGGGAGGCCAGGGCGTGGTCACCACCTCTAAAATCCTTGCCAATGCATTTGGAAGAATCGGGCAGTTCGGCGCCAGTTTTCCCATGTTCGGGTTTGAAAGACGCGGCGCGCCGGTGACCGCATTCGGCCGGTTTTCAGACAAGCCGGTCAGAGAGAAAACCCAGATTTACAACCCGGATGTCATCGTTGTCCTCGATCCGTCCCAGAAAAGCTCTGAAGCGGTGTTCAACGGGCTGTTGCCCGGCGGTATGATGCTGCTCAACGATTCTGAACCCACCACGGACATTAGCCATGACAACCTGGTAAAGATTGGTGTGATCGATGCCAATAAGATCGCCCTGGAGGAGATTGGCCTCCCGATTCCAAACACCGTAATTGCCGGGGCATTTGCAAAACTGACCGGGATGATTGATATCGGGCCGGTCACCCAGGCACTGGACGACTATTTTCAGGGGTCCAAACTCTCGGCCAACATGGTTTGTGCCAAACGGGGGTTTGATGAAGTCAACATAATTGATCTTTAGTCAATGCTATGGATCAAGTTCCAATAATTAATAATTAAAAGGAGCTGTTATGCCTAGATGGGGAATGGTAATTGATGTAAAAAGGTGTATTGGCTGCTGGGGTTGCACCATCGCCTGCAAGGAAGAACATTTTCTTTCACCCGGGGTGTTTTTTAACCGCCTGCTGATCGGTGAAAAAGGAAAGTTTCCTTCGAGCAGAAAACTGATTTATCCGATCCTCTGCAATCACTGTGGGGAAGCGGCTTGTGTTGAAGCATGTCCGACCGGAGCGACCTTTGTCAGGGAAGACGGTATTGTAGCCATTGATCCGGACAAGTGTGTCGGATGCCGGGCCTGCCTGATCAGCTGCCCGTATCAGCAGCGGACCTACTATGACAAATCCGTTAAAGAGCGGGAATACTTTCCCGGCCAGGGCAAAACCGAACTGGAGCTGATCGGGGAAAAACTGTACCCGTTTAAAGAGGGTACGGTCATCAAGTGCAACTTCTGCTCCGAGCGGATCGAAGACGGGTTGAAAAAGGGCCTGACCCCCGGGGTGGATGAAGATGCCACCCCCGCCTGCGTGACCATCTGCCCGGTAGAAGCCCGGGTGTTTGGTGACCTGGATGATTCCAACAGCCGGATTAACCGGATGATTATGGAGTTCAAGGGCAAACAGCTCAGACCGGAATTCGGTACGGAACCGGCCGTTTATTACATTGATTAATAACAGGGGGAAACATGACCTATAAGACTGATGAAATTTGGGAAGACAAATGGGTAAATACCACCTGTGGCGTGTGCTACTGCGGTTGCGGCGCAAGAGTCAGGGTGGTTAACGGGGTCCCGGTAAAGATCGAAGGTATCGAAGACAGTACCATGGGCGGTCAGGGATCAGGCCTTTGCGGAAAAGGCACTGCCGGGCTCATGTATTACCATGACCCCAACCGGATCAAGAAACCGCTGCTGCGCACCAACCCGGAAAAGGGGATCGGTGTGGATCCGAAATGGAAAGAGATTGAATGGGATGAAGCCCTGGATATCATCACCACCAAGATGAAAAAGATCATGGAGGATGACCCCAACAAGATCCTGTTCACCAACCAGACCATGCGGGCGTCTGACGGACCCCACAACCATCCGTACTTTTATGCCCAGGCGTTCGGTGTGAAGAACAACGGCAACTTTATCATCGGCGGCGGCTCCCTTCACTGCGGAAATGCCTGCCACATGCTGGGCGGCCTGATTCATGGGGCCTGGTCCATTGCACCGGACTGGCGTTACACCAAATACGTATTGAAATGGGGATCCTCCAAGGGTACCGGCTCCGGGCACTCTGCCATGACCAATGCCCGCCTGCGTGCCGACGCGGTCCGCCGCGGCATCAAGGAGATCGTATTTGATCCCATGGGCAACTTTGCCGGTGGCAAGGCCACGGAGTGGGTGGCAATTCTTCCAGGCACGGATACCGCAGTGGGTCTTGCCATTGCCAACTATATCGTGAACATCCGGGGCGAGATCGATGAGCTCTATCTCAAAGCCAAGACGAACTTTCCTTATCTCATCCGGGAAGACGGCAGCTACATGCGTCACAAAGAGAGCAAAAAGCCTCTGATGTACGACACAAAAGCGGGCAAGATCATCGAGTATGACGACACATCCGTTGCCTATGAAGATATTGCCCTTGACGGTGAGTATGAATATGAAGGGGAGAAGGTGATTCCCTGTTTCATACCGTTCAAGGAGCATCTGAAACAATACACGGCCGAGTGGGCCTCTGAAGTATCCACGGTACCTGTGGCCAAAATTCTTGAAGTGGCCAAGGGCTGGGTGGACAATTCTCAGATCGGATCCACCATCACCATTGAGGGTAAGACCTTTCCCTACCGTCCGGTATCATCGGTCACCTTCCGCGGATCCCAGGGACATTCCAACGGGATCCACCAGGTGGCTGCCATCGACCTGATGTCCCAGCTGGTTGGGGCGGAAGACGTTCCCGGCGGTACTCTGGGATGGCCGGCCATCCGGCGCGCCTATCCCGGAGGGCAGTATGAGCAGACCTGTTCCGTGGGTACCGACGGCGTCATCGTACCGTCCGTATTCTACTCCCATGACCCCTGGCCGGTGCATGAACCCAGCCTGCCGGCCACCAATATGGGCTGTGTGGATGTCTGGACCCACTGCACCCTGTCCCATATCCCCTATGTGGAGGAGATGGAATACATCCATGAGAAGTTCGGTATGAAATCCAAACCGGAAATGATTTTCGGTATTTCCGCCAACTTCATCATCAGCCAGTCTGACTGGGATGTGGCGGTGCGGAACTTCAAGGACTGCTTTGTGGTTCAAAATGACCTCTGGGTCAATGAGACCGACCAGGCCATCGGCGACATCATCCTGCCGGACGTCTCCTATCTTGAGAAAGACTGCTGGTCATCTGAAATCGATGCATTCTTCTTCTCGGGAAGTCCGTCCTATGAAGACTGGTATGTGCACCTGCAGCAGCCCGTGGCCAAACCGATCGGGGAATCCAGGTTCTTCATGGATGTCTACATCGATGTGGCCCACCGCTGCGGTGTCCTGGATAAATTCAACGCCAAACTCAACGATTATTACGGCATCACGGATCCTGAGCTCCAGATCAAACCGGGTGAATACCTGAACTGGAAAGAGATCGGGGAACGGGTCCTGACATGGGTGTACGGCCCCGAGGGTAAGAAAAAGGTTGAGGCGGACGGGTATGCCACCTGGCACAAACCCATTGAAGATGTATACTGGCGCTGGGAAATCGAATCCCGCTGTCCGGTGTACATGGAGTACCTGATCCATGACCGGCGCGCCATGGAACGGATCTTTGAAGAGACCGATTTTGATGTGAAGGGCCTTGAGTTTGATCTGGATCAGTATACACCGCTGCCCAGCTGGTTCTGGCCCGAGTCCCACAAGGACCTGGACAATGAGTTTGACCTGCTGGCCTTCTCTTACCGGGATATCCTGCATACCAACAACACCACATTCCAGAATCCATACGTGGATGAAGTCTCCAAGATGTGCCCCTATACCTTCACCATCACGCTGAACTCCACCATGGCGGAAGAAAGAGGGCTGACAGACGGGGACATTATCACCATTGAAACCAAGCACGGGGTCAAGGAAACCGGGATTGTGAAGCTCATGGAAGCCCAGAGCCCGAAAGTCATTGGTATTGCAGGTCAGGGCGGTCTGTGGGCGGACGGACGGCCCATTGCCAAGGGCAAGGGGGCCAACTTCTGTAAACTGTTGCCGTCCAAGCTGAAATATTTTGATCCGGTGGCCGGGAATATGGAAACCGCGGTGGCCGTCAAGATTTATAAAATATAGAAGGGAGGAACCATATCATGACTAAAGAAATGCATCACCATGAAAAAACCATGTTTCCTCCGGACGGTACCGGTCTGAAACCCTATGAGTGGATGATTAAGGCTACCCCGCAACAGCAGTGGATCGACAGCAAAGGGGTTTATCTGTGGCTGGCGTTTTTCTTCTCAGAGATCGGTGCGGGTCTGTATTTTATTTCACTGTTTTACTCCTACCGCCCCGGCCTGGTCCTGGGGTGGCTGATTACCCTGGTGCTGGGCGGTGTGATCCATGTGCTTTACCTGGGCAACCCGTTCAATGCCTGGCGCATGATCATGAAACCCCAAACCAGTGAACTGTCCCGGGGTATCTGGGTGATTTTTGTCTTTGCCGCCCTGGGATTTTTACAAATCATCACATCCGGCGGGTTCAATGTGGTCTTTAATGTGATCATGGGAATCCTCTGCCTGTTGATTATTTCCCACGGGTTCGCCACCATGAATGTGATCCGTGCCATACCGGCCTGGAGTTCCACCATGGTCCTGCCCCTGTCCGTGATTTCCGGTGTGTGGGTGGGCAGTCAGCTGCTGCAGTTCATGTTTGCCGTGAGCGGCGCTGCTGCTTTGGCCGCTTCCCTTGAAGTGTGGGCAGAGGTGCTGCTGCTGATCTACATCGGATGTGTTCTGCTGTACCTGTGGGGAACCTACCATGCCAATGAAGTGGCCCGGGAGTCGATTGAAAACTTCTTTAAAGGGGATATGCAGAAAATATTCCTGGGTGGTGTGGTCGGTCTGGGATGCGTGTTGCCCCTGCTCCTGAGTTTCATCATGTGGGGCGGCGACACCAACGGTTTTTTGATCTTTATCCGGTTGGTCTCTGTATTTGCCGGGGACCTGGCGCTGCGCTATGTGATCATGAAACGCGCCTACTATACACCTTTGATTTAATCTTGCCGGGCAGGCAGGCCTGGTGCTTGCCGGCCCGGAATAAATGATTATCGTAACAAACAACCGGATAGGGTCTGAAACAGCCCTATCCGGTTTTGCAGTTGGGTTATAACTATCCTTTGATGATTTTTTAGCTTTTCTATAGCCAGTGTTTGTAGTAAATGGATAGAGGGGTTGCCTAACATATACTAAATATCTTTTGATGAGGATATTACATGACAGACAATAAAGACAAGAAGGACAGCACTCCGCAAAGACCAACCATGCCCAAGGCAAAGGTGAAGTTTGAGGTGTATGGCGAGGAAATGATTGAAAAAGAGGTGAAATCAAGCGGCAACAGCGGCCGAATTTATCTTCCGCCGAATTGGGTCGGATATACGGTGAAGATTATAAAAGTAGAGTAAAAGGGGGAAGCTGTGGATTCATTGAATATCAGGGAAATCACCCTGGATGATGCTGAGGATATCCAACAGATCAGAAAACGGATTTCAGAAGATGATGCCCATGTCGAATTTGAGAAGATACTCAAACGCCATGTGGATGATGGTACGACCCAGTCTTGCCTGGTCGCGGAGCTGGATAGCAAAGTGGTCGGTTACATGATTTCAACCCAGCTTTACGCCGGGTTCGGGGTGAAGAAAAGTGCCTGGATCATGGCCATTGGTGTGGATCCTGACCATATGGGGCAGGGGATTGGGTTAAAAATGGCCGAGGAAATCTGTGAGATCTATAAAAAGAAGGGTATTGAATACATCTATTCGTCGGTCCTATGGGATTCCATCGATGTGTTGTCATTCTTCAAAAAACTGGGTTTTGAAAGAAGCCAGTTTATCAACCTGAGAAAAAAATTGTAGATTTATCCGATCATCAGCCTGCCTGATGATACATTATCCAATAAACCCCTTGAAGCCCTTGCTTCAAGGGGTTTTGATCTAACCGGACCTTTATCGGTAATCGAGTTGAATCATGAGTATTGTCCTGTTATACCCTGCTGTTGGTGCGCTGGCAGGCGTCCTGGCCGGGCTTCTGGGGATCGGCGGCGGACTGGTTATCGTCCCCATGCTGACCTTTGCCTTTTCCGTCCAGGGATTTGCCCATGAACATATCCTTCACATGGCACTGGGCACCTCCCTGGCCAGTATCCTGTTTACATCGGTGTCCAGCCTGCTGTCCCATCACCGGCGGGGCGCTGTGATCTGGCCCGTGGTGCTGAAAATCACACCCGGAATTCTGTTCGGCACCTTTACCGGGGCATGGGTTGCCTCCATGCTCTCGACCAATTTCCTCAAAGGGTTTTTCGGAATTTTTCTTTTCTATGCCGCCACCCAGATGCTCCTGGGAGTCAAACCCAAACCCAGCCGGGAGATCCCGGGTGCAACAGGGATTTTTGGGGTCGGAACGGTCATCGGTGTGTTTTCCAGCCTGGTGGGGATCGGCGGCGGGACCCTGTCCGTGCCGTTCCTGATCTGGTGCAATACAAGGATTCACTCCGCCATCGGCACCTCTGCCGCCATTGGGTTCCCCATTGCATTCGCCGGGACCTTAGGGTATATCACCAGCGGCCTGGGATTATCCTCTCTTCCACCAATGACCCTGGGGTATGTGAACCTGGGGGCGCTTGCCGGGATTGCGGCCGCCAGTGTGGTGACCGCACCACTTGGTGCACGCCTGGCGCACAGTCTGCCCATAGACAAGCTCAAACGGGTATTTGCCCTTCTTCTTTACCTGGTGGGCTCGCGGATGATCCTGTCGGTTTTCTTTTGACCCGGCCCAGCCAAAACTGAATTATTCCAGCAACAGGTGAAGGCCCTGAAGTCCGGTTGGTGAGAATTCGTAGGCCCCAAGATCATATTCATTCAGCAGCGGGCGTCTCTTTTCTGCCCTGTCGTCAAAAACGGGAACCCCAGTGCCGGCATTCCGTGCAACAGAGGATGGCAGGAGCCTGAAATCCCGCATCAGCAGGTTCATATGATCCGGGTCGGCAAGGCCGGGCGTATTTGTCAAGAGATTGTGATCTGCGACAAGGTCGGCGCTGCTGTTGCTGATCAACGTGACTGAGGTCGTGTTCTGGGGAAAATGGGCCAGGTTGTTTCGGATAATGGTCCCCGAAACCGTATCCGAGACACTGAAACCGGTGCAGCTGGTATAGCCTGAAAGCAGGTCTGATTTATGGATGGTATTATTGTATAGCTGGATCCCGGTATGCATGGGTTCAATGCCACGTCTAAGGAGATTCACCGCTGTGTAATATTGGCTGGATCCAACCCCGTCAAACACATTGTTCCTGACCGTGACCTGGTCCGCTGAAATGTAAAGTGCCACCTGAACCGGGCTTGAACAGCAGCTTTGAGAGCCGTATGCCGGGATGAAGTAATTTTTTTCAATTAAAAGGTCACTGAGGCGTTCATCCGCCACGCTGCTTTGGGGACCGATGGCTACGGGCCACGGTCCGGAACCCCCAAAGATGTTATCACGGACAACCACATAGCGGGTGGGATCGGCAAGCCCACCTTCGCCGTTGCCTGCATTGGCCAGGACCTCCTGGCTGGGGCCGTGGAGTTTTACTGCATGGCGCCCGCTCTGGCTCTGCAGGCTGGACCCGGACAGGACATTATGGCTGATCACTCCTTTAAATGCCTGCCAGACACGCAATACGTGAGATTCATTGGAATCTCTCAGATCATTACCCATGATCACCAGCCGCCTGGACCCGATATAGACCTGGTTAAGATCACCCCCGGATACATCGGAGCTGATCAGCATGATCTGGTCATGTCCGTCCGTATCCCAGTGACTGGCGCCCAAAGGGACCTGGAACCCCTCGACCCACAGCCTGAACAGGAGCAGTCTGAAAATATCGGTGGCACCGGTGAGCGCCCCCTGCCGAACCGTATCCCCGGTAATATGGAGGTCCTGTATCCGCCAGTCATCGATATTATACATGGAGAACAGGCCCGCTTGCGCGGATCCAGCCAGGTGTATGACCGGTGCGTTCTGGCAGATGCCCCGGTCATCCGGGCTGATGCACGGGCCATAGGCACCGATGGTAACGGGTCCTTGGATATTTGAATGGTGTACATACCCTGAAGTGGTCCAGGATGAGCCCCGGTGAAGCAGGATACGCCTGCCGGTTGAGATATGGTTCTGGATGTCCAGGATATTGTCTGTTGCAACCTGGGCAGCGCCGGGCGGGCAGCCGGTAAAATCATTGGTCGTGGTGTCGCAGATGCAGACCGTATCTGTTCCGGAATATATGAGATCCGGATCATGAACCGTGATCGCTGCCTGGTGCTGACCGATCAGCCCGGAGTGCCCCCGGACAAACAGGGTGACAGTATAGGTCCCCGGAGCAGTAAATACATGGGCTGAAACCGCTCCTTTGTCCCTGTTCCGGGAGTCGCGACGGCCTGAGTCGGGCATTTCAGGCACCCATTGACCGGCTGCCGGGTCATTAAAACACCACTCAAAATCCAGGTCGTGGAATGGCTGAGAAACCCCATTGACAGAGGTGTCGAGTGCGTCAAAGAATACGGCCAGGGGGGCAACGCCACTGGTCCGGCTGGCCTGAAAGGTGACCTGTGCATCAGCAGCAGCCGGCAGCAGTAAAAAAACTGCAGCAATCCAGGTGATAAATGGTTTCAATTGTCCTCTACGATTCCAACGACTGCGGTTTTGTTGTGAAGCTCCACATAGTTTCCTGTCATGCTGGATATTTCACCAAAGGTCAAGGGGCCTATGGGAGAGTGAGGGGTCTGTTCTTGGTCAAGTGCGATCTCCTTGAATTCAACCCGGTTGTAGTCTTTTCCCATGAATTCAACGGTTTGTTTTCTGCCGAAGCAGTCCATAATGATCACCCGGCTGGTATCGATTCCGGATGGAAAGTTCTTTTGGGCCGTCATGAAAGCATTCTTTACGGCCTGTGACAGCCCGTGACACTGATGCTGGGCAGTGTCACCTTTCAGATGCAGAATACAGGCTTGCGTGCCCACCGGTATCTCGGAGGAGAACTGCAGGGATTTGTCCGCACCTACAGAAACCGGGGTACGGTCGATATAGGTGACCGTTTCACCGGTTTTTCTGATCAGTCCCAGGGGATACTTGACAGCAACATGATTGAAAAATTTTCCTGCATCTTTCATGACCTCATCTTTGATGGTATCGATCTGCTTGTCAAAAGAGGTGATGATGTGCATGTAAAAATCAAATGCAGGGGCGCCATTGATCTCCTCTACAAAACACCCGTTAATGCCTGTGATTTCAAGGGCTGACTCCATCAGCGGCTGCCACCCGTGGTTGACACCGATACCGCTGGCAAGTTGTGTAAAGGCGAGTACGGCACCGTTCTGAATGATTTTATCCGGCGTGAAAATGGTATAATGTGATGATTTGATCAGGTCCCGGCCGGTCAGTCCCCCCATCACGTTGATCTGAAATTGTCCTGTGATGTGGTTCAGCGCATTGATGAGTTGATGGTTGCATTCCCCAAATCCATCGCCAAAGACAAAAAGAGTTTGATATTCACCTTTTTTGAGAGGCGTGGCAATGGGTTCGAGTTCTTTATCGATTTGGCCAAAAAGTGCAGGATCACTCAGGTTTTCAAGCGTAATGACATGAACATCGGATAGTATCCCTGCCAGGATACTTCCCCTGGACATGACCCGGCCATTGTCAAAAATTCCGGGAAAGATGCCTCCAAAGATCTGAACATCATGTTGAGCGGCCAAATCCAGGGCCTTATCAGACAACTCCTTATAGTGGAATTCAGCGTCAATGCCGCCCTCGGCGTGGAAAACCATGATGTTTTTATATCCCTGGTCAGCCAGTTTTATGATTTGGGCTTCGATATCGCTAAACGTACCATGGCGATCAACTGAAATTTTCATGGCCACACCCTCCTTGGGCAGATTGATATTCAGGGTTAGTGCAGTAGCCGGAACTGAATTTTATCAACCCATCATAACAAAAGATGATAGAAAATCCTATCTTGAAATCTTGGGTTACCCTGCCTGAAGGAACCGCTCCGATTGTTTGTAGTACCAGTTTGACGCGGGATGAAGCTTCGAGCCAGACTTCGCCAACTCCTGTGCTGCCGTTTTCATGCCGGAGAGCGCCAATAGGCGTCATCGGTTCATTGCTCTGGTTCCTGGCCCTTTCGTGGAGATGGGCTGCGGCCCCTCGGGGTGTGTAATCCCTGCACGTTCCACCAGGTGAATAAATTCTTTCATGAACACGGGTATGGGATCATTTTCTAAAAACATGGCCTGCCAGGTCAGGTGCAGCCCTTTCCGGGTAACCGATGCAATATGAACACGCCCCTCGCCAACCTTCGGGAGTATGGCCCACTTCGGTGCCATGGCCATGCCAAAACCGGCGGCCACCATTTCGATCATGGCACCGGGATCTTCCACGGTCATGTGGCGCTTGGGATGGATATCCCTTGGTTTCAGGGTTTTTTGGAAGAACCAGTTCCTGCTTTTTGAACGGGCGGAAATCAGGTTCTCCAAAGCAAAATCTTCGAGCTCGAGGTATGATTTTCGGGACAACGGATGGTCTGGCGGCAGCACGGCAACCATTTCATCCCGGAAAAGGGGTTTTTTGCATGCAGACTCAGGAGAATCGGGCAGGACGGATATGATCAGGTTATAGGTTTCCGTATTCAACTCGTCCACCGCATTGACAGAGTTCCCGATTTCAAGTTCCACGTTGGGGAATTTACCCTGGAAGGCCTTGAATACACGGGGCAGCCATCGATAGCAGAAGATGCACTGTGTGCCGACCCTGAGTTCACCGGCCTCCCCGTTTACCATCCGTGCGATATCTGTTTCGGTATCCTCGAGGGATCGAATCACCTGGTCAGCAGTGCTTTGCACCTTCCTGCCCATGGGTGTCAGCATCATTTTCTTCCGGGTCCGGTAAAACAAGCGAGTGCCGAGCCGTTCCTCCACATCCTTGAGCTGCTGGCTCAGGGCGGACTGGGACAGGAACAATACAGATGCCGCCCGGGTCATGGTGCCGGTTTCGGCAATGGTTCGCACCATCTTTAAGTGCCTGATTTCCAATACGCTCATCTGAAAGTTCGTTCAGGTTGTCTAATAGATATTATAATTACAATTAATTTTACTTATATATTAAGTCGTCTTAAGATGCAAGCATGAATCAACCCAAATCCAAAAAGGAGGTACTATGCCGCACATTAACACGGTATTGCCGG